>NZ_RAWK01000064.1 GCF_003612165.1 Corallococcus aberystwythensis
GTGGGAATACCGGCGGAGGCGGCCGAACAAGCCGGTGGCTGTAAGCAGTGGTGTGGGAGCACCTCGCCCCACGCGTAGGGGCCAGCCAAGTTCTCGCCCGCGGCATGATGGCCGACGAAGAGGAAGTTCTTGCAGCCCAAGGCCAGTGCACATCGAGCACTACTCGAAAGTGGACCCTTCTTCTGGCTATGCTCCGGGAATTGACTGTGTCCTGATGCGAATCAATCTGCCGCGCACCTTGAATTTCGCTTGATTTCTCCAGAACAACTGGCTTTCCCGTTTGGCTGCAAGATCACCACCGAGGGACCCTTGAACCACTTCGCACCGTCTGAACTGACCATGTGGGCTAAAATTCCCACCGAGTCTGATCGCAAGATGACTGACGACGAGATCAACGCTAAATACTCAAAGCGAGAACTTAGAATCGTCACTGAATCTAATCGCGAGCAGTTGCCTAATTTCGTAGAGGCACTCAAACGCCAAAATTGGATGGAACTGCGACCCTTTTATCAGCGAAGACCGCGATGGGACCCCATACGTCAGTCCAAGCTTATCGAATCCTTCATCATGAACATCCCGGTCCCGCCCTTATTTGTCTATGAATCGGATTTAGCGAAGTATGAAGTCATGGACGGGCAACAACGCATCACTGCCATCCAAGACTTCTACTCCAACAAGTTGACACTCGAGGGACTGGAGCAATGGCCAGAACTCAATGGTCGCATCTACGACAAGCTCCCATCGGAGATTCGAAAAGGAATTGATCGTCGCTCGATCTCATACATTGTCCTGTTGAAGGAGTCCGCTGAGACAACAGAAGAAGAGGCTTTGCTCCGACAACAAGTTTTTGAGCGCTTGAATACAGGCGGCGTCGAACTCGAAAATCAAGAAATTCGCAACTGCATATATCACGGCAAATTCAATAAGCTGCTCTTGGATTTAACCAAAAATTCAAAGTTTCGTGAGGCATGGGGGCTTCCGGCATACAGCGAGGAAGAAGACAAGAACCCTCCAGAAGAACTCGCAAAAAATAGATTCTTTCGGCAAATGCAGGATGCGGAAGTCGTACTCCGTTTCTTCGCACTAAGGCATGCAGAGAACTACCGTCGAGGCATGGCTGGCTTCCTGGATCTGTACATGGTGCGAAGCAGGCGCTTCACAGACGAAGACGTCAGTGTGCTGGAGTCTGTCTTTCGTGGAACAATTGATTTGGCTTATGAAATCTACGGGCGTCAGATGTTCCATCCGTGGGATAAAACCAAGAAGACTTTGGCGGAACGACCATATGTTGCATACGCAGATGCCGTTTTGGTTGGGATAAGCCGACATCTTGAGCAGGCTGACCTTCTGCTCCAGAAAAAAACCGAGATTGTTGAGAGAACACGAAACTTAATAACCAATAGCTTGTCTGGGACTTTCACTGGACAGAAGAATACCAAAAAAGACGTACAAGACAGGATTCGGCTCTTCGATGAGATGTTACAGGGCGCGATGAAAGGCGATGCACAAAGCGACACCGAGGTGGTCTAACTATCATGTTTTCAGGCCTAACAGCACGTCTGGAATCGGAAGTTAAAGAACTCAAGGGCGTCCTTGAGACACACAACCTCCTGCGCACCCTTCTCTACTCGGGGGACGGTATCTCAACAAGTTCCCCACAAGCAGCGAACGCTCCTCAGGAAGCCTCCAGCACCTCAACTGCTTCTATACACCGAGAGGATGCGGTATGGAAAAAACTCAGAGACCGCCAACCGAGCAAGGCTGCATGGCAGGTCTATGATCACTGCGCAGCCTTCACACGTCTATATGCGCTATATGAACACTTCGTTATCGACCTGGCCTCTGAATTTTTGCGCAAACTACCCAGCCTCTACAGCACCTACCAAGAGCTCCCCGCATCGGTAAGGACCCAGCATAGACTGGGGGCCGGCCAGATAATGCTCAAGCTGGGTAAAGACGGCCCATACAAAGAACACAACGAGGAGCGGATCATTAAGCTCTTTTCCCATGGATTAAGTGGGCAACAAGGCTACTCGCTCCTGGAGGATGCCTTTTTTATTGACCCGCAGAACTATCGCTCAGAGATAATTGTTAAAATATTTTCATACCTAGGCTTTGATGGCTGCTGGACTTGGGTTCAAAATCATCCAGCGATAGCCCAGTTCATGGAGAAAGCTCGAGACGAGCATGACACGCCCGAGAGAGTGTTGAGCGATTTCATAGAATATCGCAATGAAGCAGCGCACAGCAGCGTCGATAACATCGTCGCCCTGAGCGATCTTTTGTCTGCTGCCGATTTTGTCGTAGCTCTTGGGAAGGCGCTTGCGGAACTTGTTTCAAAACAAGTCGTTAGACGTCAAATTGAGTTGGGTCAACTTGAATCAATCGGCACTGTTATCCACAACTTCAAAGACACTATCGTTGGCTCTAAAATGAAGCCTGTTGTCATTGCGATCGGCGATAGCGTCGTGGCCGTGGGGAAGCAAACCTGCTGTACTGTCAATATCGATGCTATCCACACAGGGAAGGTGGTGCATGAGAAAATACAACTAGCCGCCGATCAGGAAATTGGCTTGAAGCTGAGTCGCCGCATAAAAAAAGGAACTGAGATTTACAGGTACAGGATGTCATAAACAGACATGAGGACGATGCGGGCATATAGCAGGCCTGATTCATGGGCGGGGCTGTGGAGAGCAGCAGGTGAGTGAGGACGGGCGCTTATGCTGTAGAAGACTCGTCTTGGTGGTCACCGCCCATTGCTGCCTCCGATTCTGATCGTGCCCCTAGAGTTGGGGCGCATGTGCCCCCAGTATGCCCCTCCATCGGGGAATTGAACGAGACGGGACGGGACGGAGCGAGGGACTAACCCGGTGTGAGAACAATGCGTTAGCCGGTAACAGCGCAACCTGAGCCTGTCCCAGTTCCGTGGCTCTCCCGCACTTCGTGTGGACGGTAGGCTCAGACGGTTAGCAGCACGCGATGGCGCAAGAGGTCGAAGTCGGCGCGGCCGTACATCTGCCGTTTGAGAAGCTTGAGCTTCGTGATTTGCCCTTCCGCCTGGGCGTTACTCCAGGGCGTGGTCAGCGCAGCACGGATGGCAGCCCCGTCCTGCTCAAGTCCCTCCGCAAAGGTCTCTACGGCGCGCACGCCGCACCGGCGGGCCTCGCCCAACCATGCCTCGAAGGGCCAACAGGACTTCGTTGGCGTCGCCCCGTGGGAAACGCCCCGGGAGCGCACGACCTCACAGAAGCGCCGAGTCAGTGCGACAACACGCGCGGCTTCCTCATCCTGCTCAATGCGCGCCAACGTCGCAGCCTCCGTGGAGGTCAACCCGGATGGCGTCTTTGTGCACAGCCAGGCCAGTTGCTTCGGCGAGGCGAGCGCGTCGGGACGTGCGTCCGGCGACCACCAGTTGCCACCAGGGTATCTCCGAGGCCCGAAGCGAGACGGAGTGGTCCGTCGTGTCTGGAGCCAGCGGTGGACCTGCCGCGAGGTGCCATGAAAGCCTTGGGCGTGAATTTCCCGCCAGAGGGCACAAGCATTCTCGCAGCCAGCGACGTGCCGCTGCGTAAGGTACTCCAGATAGGGGTCAAGAATGCTCGCACCGGGCACACGCGCCGCGCGCTCGGGAAATGATTCCGCAGCGGCATACTTGCGTACCGTCCCTCGCGCCAGCCGCAGTGTGCGGCTGATTCTCAGCAGAGGCTCCCCAGCCAAGTAGCGACGCCGTACGGCTTCGTAGGCCGCGATGCGGTGGGCTCGGCTCTCCTCTCGGGCGCGAACTTCGGTGTGAGCTCGCGGGAAGCTGGCGTGACGGCGTGCTGGCGGAGCATCCTCCTTCGAGACCGCTGGCAGTGCGCGAAGTCGAGGGTGAGCGCCGGTCAGCCAGCGTTCAATCGTCTGCCGCCCGTTGAGAAGCAGGTGCCAACGGTCCGCCACCTGCTGGGCGTCCGGAGCGCCCAGCGCGACCGCTCGTGCATATTCGGTCGACCGGTCCCTGGCGATGACTTCGACGCCAGGATGGCGGCGCAGCCAGGCGCTCACCGTGGGAGTCGAGCGGTCTGGCAACACGTCCCGAACGCGGTGCACCTCAAGGTCGACGAGGATGGAGCCGTAGGTGCGCCCTTTGCGCAGCGCCCAGTCATCAATGCCCAGGACGCGAGCGGGGCTGGGTAGAGGTAACGGAGCGCGGCGAATCAGCCGCAGTAGAGTGTCGGGGCTGGTGGGCATTGCCAGGGGCTTGAGGAGCCTGGCCCCAGCCTCGGCCCCCGTTGTGACTCCGACGGAGCATTGTGCGGCGGCGAGCCGTCGTGTCCTCCGAGCCCGAGAGGACAGCAGGCGCACCGGACGCTCCGCGAACGTGCGGCGAGAGCACTCCGGGTTTCGACAGCAGAAGCGACGCACGCGCAGCTCGAGCTGCACGGCGTGTCCTGCGCAGGGCAGGTCCGCTGGGCGTCGGACGTAGCTGCCATGCACTGAGGAACTGGGCATCTGGCAGGCGGGACATCGGGCGCCGGTGCCCTCGATGCGGCCCACGAGGACGACCTCCGCCGAACAACCGTGGGTTACCCGCTCCACCCGACAGCCAGGAAGTGAGTACAGCGTTTCCATTCCCAGGGTGTATTCGCCCCGCAGGCAGCTTGCCGCGTCTGCCTACTCCCCCGAGGGGGACCACACGAAGTGCGGGAGAGCCATGGAGCCGGGGCAAGCTCAGTTTACGCTGTGCTTGCGGTGTGCGTGAATGCTGACAGAGGGAGGCCGCCAGTAATCCGCACTCCTCGGTCGAAAACGACAGTGATGGGCCTGATGTCTGGCGTCCGCACCGCACCTCCTGATGAGATGCGAGGCGCTATCGGTCCACCTGGGAGGCAATGATGAACCGCGCCGCCAAGAATGTCGGAGTGACGTTGCTTGCTGTCGCTGCTGGTGCTGTCATCTCGTTCGGGGCCACGCTGATGTTTGCATCCCCGGTCCCATCGGCGGCCCTGTGCCGCCCCGACGAGTGCAATCGTAGTTGCTTGGCGCAAGGCCTCCTTGGTGGTATCTGCGATCAAGGCCGGTGCCTTTGCTACATCCCCGATGACTTCTAAGCGGTAGTGCCGTGGCTTCTGTGGTGCTGGCGGCCCGGCGCTGCAGACCGCGCAGCGCTATGCGATGAGCGCGGGAAGCGGTGGCTGGTGCTGTGCTCTCGATGTGTGCGAGCACCCGTCACTCCAGGTCCTCCAGTTCTATCGCCGCCTGCTCGCGATAGAGAGGCACGACCTCCACCGCGAGCAGGTTCTCCAGCAGTTTCCGGGCCCCTGCTTTGTCGCCAGCCTTCGCGAGGTCGCCGGCCTGCATCCGCGTGCGCGCCAGTCGCATGGAGCCCTCGCGGATCCGCGCGCGGGCCTCCCGTAGAAGCGTGGTCGCGCCAGCCACATCCTGGACGGCGGCCTGCGCATCCGGCTCGGGGATGGCCACCTCACGCGCAGTCCGCAGCAGCAACTCGCGCACGTCGGGGGTGAGGGCTAGTACTTCGCCGGCCTCGATACGCGCGGCGAGCGCACGCACCTCGTCCCAGTTGATGTCCTGGCTCATGCCGCTACCGTCCCTTCCTTTGCCGGAAGCATCGGTCGTGCGGCCACTCCCCCTGCTGCCCCTCACAGAGGCGGAAGCAGTCGTAGCAGGGGCCTATCCAGTCCTGATTCTGGCACTTCTCGTACTCGTTCATGCAGTAGCGCTTCCACTCCGGCAGGTCCTCCCGGGCCAACTCCTTGGCGACCCTGGCGGCGAAGAGGATCTCTTCTGCCTCGAAGTCCGTGGCACCGCAGCGCGCTGGGTTGCCCGGGTGCGTCTTCACGCAGCAGCTCACCGTAGAGTCTTGGGGGCCGCACTGCGCCTGGGCCAGGTACACTGCGGTGGCGCTGGGCTCAGCGGCGCTCGCCCGGGCATGGGCACCGCCACCGCAGCCCGCGCTCACCAGCGCGAGTGCCGCCACGAGCATGACCGAGAATCGGGTGTTCCGACTGTGCATGTGCAGCCGTTTAGACTTGCTTTGCTTGAAATTCAATCCTGCAGTGCTGCATGCCAGGGGAGCGCAATGCCGTCCACGTCACGGACCACGCCCTGACGCGGCTGCGTCGGGCGAAGAAGGCGGCGCGATGGAGGGCATACCGGTGTCCACCGTCCTACGCGCCCAGAGCCTGGACGAAGCCTCCATCCTGACGCATGGCGAGGGCTCCCCTCGTTGAACGCAGGCACGCTCAGCCTGGTCAGGGGAGCCACTGTATTGATGCCCATCCCGCTTTTTTGAGAGCTTGGTGGATTCGTACCTGACCTTCGGTGCGCTCTGGCGAGTTCGGTGCGGACGATGCTCGGTGGACGGAGGTGGTGATGTTGGGATGCGGCTGCGCATCCCTGGTGAGCCCCGTGTCACTCCAGAAAGACAGGTCGCGCGGTGGCTTGAAAGCCATCAAAGAGCCGCAGCGCCTTTTCATGGTGGCGAAGCCTCTTCTTTGATTTGCCTCGGCATTTCGCGATGATCGCCAGGTTGCTGCAGAAGAGCCGCACGCGCGAGTCCTGCGCGTGCGGCTGGAGGCATGTGAGAGATTACATCAACCCCTCGCATGCCCGTTCCGCTCAGCAGCGTCTCAGCTCTCGGCGGAGACGGTGGACTCCGGGGCCTGCTGTTCCTCACTGCAAACCAGGGCGGGCTCCTTGGACTCCGAGGGCGTCACGCGGACCTGGCTGTCGCCACCACACCAGCCATACTCGCCACAGGTGGTGTCGGTGCCATTGCCGGTGCGGCAGGGCTCACTGCAATGGGTCTCATAACCACAGACAAGAATGCACCGCAATGGGCCCGCGGAGGCGGTGGTGGGGGCCAGGACGAGGACGGCGGCGGAGGCCAGCAGGGACTTGAGCAGGGTGCGCAATGTGCATCTCCGTTCGATGGGACCGCCACATCCTTGATGAAGCGCCCATTCTTTGCCAGCGCACCAGACAAGTCGTTCTCCAGACGTCCAGCCGCTGGCCAAGGAACACCATCAGTGCTCGAAGCTGGGGGGCTTCTTCCTTCCCGAGTCGTCCCGGAACTCCGCCGCTGACGAGGTCCGCAGGCTCCCGAAGCTGGCGCGACGCCTCAAGACGGGCCCTCCATGCGGTTCAGCCACGTGCAGCCGACGGTCCACGGGGGCGACGGGCAGGTCCAGGGCCCGCGCTGCCGCGATGTCGCCGTTGTGATCCTGGCGCAGCCGCAGCGCGGCGTTCCTGCGGTTCGCGTCGGTGGGCGGCAGGACGTGGTTGTGGGTCGCCAGATGCACCGCCAGATGGACCGCCCAGGCCCCGCAGCTGTCCTGGCCGGTCAGCCGGGGGCCATCGTTGTCATCTTGATATTGGAGCAGGCAGTGTTCGATCTCGATCCCGGGGAACGGCAGCTGCAAGAGCTGGAGGTCATCGACGGGGACGTCGTTGGGGTGAAGCGGGTCGAGATACAGCAACCTCGCGCGGCGGCCCCCGTGCGGCTCGGGCGCTCCCAGCGTGATGTAGAGGAGGGCCCAGTGATTGCCGCCCCGGTTGAGCGGCTGGATGATGATGTCTGTATTCGCGGTGATGGCCGGCTGATAGCCGGTGGTGTACGCGGCGCGGGTCATCTGCAGCCACTGCGGCCTGCTGACCCCCGGGAGCACCGCGACGTTCGCCTGGTTCCTGAGCAGGTAGCGCTGGAGGTTGTAGATGTCGTCCTCCTCGTAATAGTACCCGGCGGCCTCAAGATTCGGGGGATCCTGCGGCGGGGCCTCGAAAGACCCCAGCGACTTGAATTGTTTCGCCTTCGACTCCACGTCTGGCTTTTCGCTCGGCTCCGTCCGCGCTTCCGCGCCGCCTGACGGGACTCCCTTCTTCTTTGGCACCTCGACGGGGGCCATCCCTGGAAGGGCGCGGATCGGGACCCGCCTCACCCTGCCCATGTTCCGCAGGGCCACCAGCGGGAGGCTCGTGCCTTGACGCGGTGGCGCCGGCGCATCCTCGGAGACACCCGGTTTGGAGCCTCCGAGTTCCACGCTGTCGGGTTTGGAGCCGCCAAGCCCGGTGCCTCCAGATTCGGACGCGCCGCCGGTCCTGAAGAGGTCCGCGTTTCGCATGACCAGCCGGTGCGTGAGCATCTCGCGGCGCGCAAGCGTCTCATCCGCTGTCAGCACCGTCAGACCGTAAGCACTGGTCGTCTTGTCCATGATGGCAAGGTGGGGCTTGAGAAAATTGTTGAAGAACGCGTTGACCGACGCGCGGGTCCCGCAGACCCGCATGACCCCGTGGACCAGGTCTCCACCCGTCGGGTGCTTGCTCGCGCTGTCGACCATGAACAGCAATCCGCCGGCGCTCCTGGGCCTCGCGGGGCGCACCAGGAGGTCCCGGAAGAAGGCCAGGTATTCGGCCTTCTCGCTCGACGTGTTGTTGGTCGTGTCGATGACGATGGCGCCCAGTTGCTGGTGATTCCCAATGGGCTCGGCGGGGATGTTGATGGGGTTCGGCGCGCCGTCCATGACCAGCATCCGCACGCCAGCCTGCGAGGTCAGGCCCTGATAGATCGTGTCGTGGTCGAGCTCGAAGTACGGAGCCCAGGCGCTGAGCAATTGCGTGCCTGCCACTTCGCTGTCTTTCAGGCTCCCCTTGCCGGTGAACAAGGCCTTCGAATAATACATCCCGTAGAACGAGGCCATCCGGAGCGCGGCCATGCCGGAGAGCACGGAGAGCTTCTTGACGGTGAGTCCTCCGCTTCCCATGACCTCCTCGTCACCGTCGCTCTTGTCTCGCTTCTTGGGCGACGGTTCGTCGTCGTCCTCGTAGTCGGACTCAGACCCATAACCGGACTCGTCCTCGGGCTCGGGGCGGAGCTTCTTCTTGGGACCCCTGGCGATGGGCAGCGCGTCGTTGAGGACGTAGTCCACGGTGGCATTGACAAGCAGCGGCGCGCATTCGGCCGCGTGGCCGGCATGCCTCGCCACGACCGCCGCATAGGTGCCGGCGTTGCTCTTGGGGTTCTTCAAGGCGTGGTCCAGCAACACAGACATCAGGCGGTCGACGCCCGCGAGGGCTGCGTCGGTGTAGCCATTCAAGGCGGCGATTGAACGATCCACCTTCTTCTGCGCCCGCATCTCGGTGATGAACTGATCGGTGAGCGTGAGCGCCGCGACGATCGCTTCCGCTCCCGCGCGGGGCGGCAGCAGCCCCGGGTCGAGCCGGATTCCGTCGGGGAGGTCGGCGAGCGTCGGGAACACCGAGCCAAACCCTTCCCGCGAGACGACCTCGATGCCAATTCCCCTGGCGCGAATCAGTTGGGTGAGCACCGCGCCAAAGACACACTGGACGGCCCGCCATTCTCCCTGGTCCTTCGGAAAGACCTTGCTCGGCCCTCCGATGATGCAGAGCATCGGGTAGCCGTGGATCCGCCACTCTGGCGTCCGGCTGTCCCTGTGCGGGGCCCCGCCGCTGACCTGGAAGTTCTTGCCCTTGAAGTTGCGGACCACCTCCACGCAGACCGCCCGCTTGGACAGGATCGCGATGTCGCTGAGCGGAATCGGGAGCTCCCGGGTCCCTGCCGTGAAGAGCTCGCAGAGCTCGAACACGCGGCGCCCGTCGACATGGTGGCGGCCACCCGCGCGCGAGGCGGTATCGATGGTCCCCTTCGGGCCCAGGATGAACCCGGGGGTGGCCGAGCGTGGGTAGGAGCGCGACGGGAATGCCCGGCTCTTCGCCTTCCCCACCGAGAAGAGCGTGAACGGCACCATCGAGGTGGCGGACACGTTCATGACCGCAAGCAGCCATTCCAGGTCGTATTGGATCCGGACGTTGCCGCTCTTGGGATCCACTTCCACGTGCCAGACCATGTGCCGTCCTTGTCCTGGGCTGAAGTCCACCAGACCCGTGTCGCGCACCGCAGGTCCTGGAGGATGTCACCCTTGAAGGGGATGGAACACGACCTGCCGCGCCCACTGGAGGTGTCTCACCCGCGTGGCCTGGCCCCTGCTTGCCGAGAGAGCAGGGGGCTTCAAGCGCGGGAGCGCGCGGACTGCAGGGCCAGCACGGATGGAACGACGTCGGGTGCGGCCAGACGCAAGAGCCCCATCCCGATGCCGGACAGCCCCAGCATCAATCCTGGCGCCTCGGTGAACCTGGGCAGGCCGCAGCGCCATGCCCCGTCCTGGCCCTGCGCCAGCACCCTCGCGGCCCGCGAGCGCGCGGCCTGCTTCCAGGTTTCGTTCCCCAGCACCTCGCCTGCCAGGTGCAGGACCTCCAGGTTGCCCACGTCGCCGTGGCACAGGCAGTGGCTGACGCCGAAGCCCTCCCGCTGCACGGTGGCGAGCCCCGCGTGGATCTCTTCGCGCAGCCGCGCATCGTCCTGGTGACGCAGCGACAGCAGCCGGGCCAGGACGCCTCCCGCGGCCCCGTTGCACCAGGCCGTCATGAAGCCGCCGGGCACCATCGGCTCGCCTTCCTTCGACGTGCGCAGGTCCTTCCAGTTGCCGCGCTCCGGGACGAACAGGGCCCGCTCGAAGGCCAGCCCCTGGTTCGCGGCTTCGCGGTAGCGCTCGTCGCCGGTGAGCGTGGCCAGCTCCAGCAGGGCCCAGATGAACCCGGCCGCGCCGTGGGCCATCCCCGTGAGCGTTCGACCGGCCGCGGGCACCACCCAGGCGCGGCCCCCGTGCTCGGAGTCGCTCGCCGTCTGGAGCATCCGCTCTCCGCACCGGCGCGCCAGCCGGAGCGCCTCCGCGCTGCCGGTCTGCTGGTGGAGCCGCGTCAGCACCAACGCGCACCCCGCGACGCCTGCGATCAGGTCCAGCGACGTGTCCGCGTCAATCTTCGTCTCCATCGAGTCCAGGCCCGCGTGGACCTCGTCCAGCAGCGCGGTGTCACCCAACGCCACGGCCAGATGACTCAGGACGTAGACGTGCGACGCGCGCCCCGAGAGCGCCCCCACGCCGAGCGAATCCTGGGACTCGGGCGCGCGCCACTGCTCGCGCACCGGCACCGCTGCCTTGCGCGCCAGCGCCGCGAAGTCCTCCCGGCCCGTCACCGCCGCCAGGTAGCCGAAGAAGAGCGCCAGGCCCCCCACACCGTCGAAGAGGTCCGTGCGCAAGGGAGAGAGCCCCCAGCGGCGGCGCTCCAGGTCCTGGAGGCTCACGCCAATCCAGGTGACGTCCCGGGCTCCATGAATCGCGCGGGCCGCCAGCAGCTCGCCCAGCTGGACCGCGCCGGCCAGGCACGCCTCGGGCGTGGCGGGAGGGGGCAGGGCGTCCACAGCCGCCGGCCCCGACGCACGGGGTGCCGGCTCCTGCTGCCGCTCGAGCGTCACCAGCGACTGGCGGATGAGCGCCACCTGCCCGGCGCAGTCCTCGGGGCCCATGGCCTCCAGGAGCTGAAGCGAACCCTCCAGGGCGGGGCGGGGCAGGTGATCCGGGATGCAGCGCCCCTGGCTGTCCCAGACGTGGCGGGCGCCGGGCCGGGCGGTGAAGACGGGCACGTCCCCCAGCCGGAGGTCCTCGTGCTCGGAGGGTATCAGCCGCGCCAGCGCGGGGCGCACCTCGACCTCCGCCCACAGCTTGTCGAGCAGCTGGTCCCGTTCGAGTCCGTCGCGCAGGAAGTCCGGGTGGTGGCCCTCCTGGAGGAGGAAGCCGTAGCGCATCGTCGCCCGGGCGATGTGGCGCACCTCCACGTCCCGGAACCCCTGGAGCGTTCGCGCCACCGCCTCGCGATGCCGGACCAGGAGCGCATGGGTCTCCTGGAAGCCCTCCTCGATGCACACCGCGAACGCCGTGACGTCCACGGGCTGTCCGTGGAGCAGCGGGCGGTTGAGGGCCCCCGCCGTGGACGGCTGCCGGCGGACGATGTGCAGGGTGTCGCGGGCGCGGTCTTCCAGCGCGGGCGCGGCGTGGGGGAAGAGCTGGCCGGCCTCGCCGCCCAGGCCGCTCAGGTCCACCCCGGCCCGGCCGTCCGCGCCGAACATGAGCGTGGGCAAGAGGCCGCTGCTGAGCACGGACCGCTCCAGCTGGCGCGCGGCCCGGGACACCGCCGTGTCGTCCGCGAGCGGGGCGGGCAGCTGGTGGAAGAGCCCCTCCAGGTCCACCAGGACGGGGAACTCCCCGGCGGCGAGGAGGTTGCCAGAGTGCAGGTCCACCCCGCGCAGCAGGTACAGCAGCGCCAGGTGGCTGCCCTGCCGCCAGTAGAAGCGCGCCACGGCGTCGCGGTCGTCGCACCCGCCGGTCTCGACGTACTCGACCCAACCATGCGTCTGGCGCGTCAGCACCTTCAGCCGGCGGTGCGGATGACGCAGCCCCCAGCGTTCCAGCTCCTCCAGCAGGTCCTGGTAGCGCGCCTCGACCTCCAGCGACCGCGGCTTGTAGACGACCCGCAGACCGGAGCGGAAGGTCAGGAGCGCCACGCTGCGGCCCTCCCGGTGCAGGTCACCGGCCCCGATGCGCGCCTCCTGGAGCGGCCCCGGATCCACCCCCGCGCCGAGCATGGCCACCAGGGCCTCCCGGTCCTCCGCCAGGTGCGTCAGCAGCTCCAGGGACGTCCGGACCCAGCGCTCCAGGGCCGTCACCAGCAGCCGCGCCAGCACGGGGTACTCCTCCAGGAGCGCGGCGAGCCGGCCCGGGGCCTCCAGGTGGCGCAGGGCGAAGTGCTCGAAGCGCGCCTGGGGCGTCTCGCCCTCCAGTTCGTTGCGCAGCCGGGCCACGTTGAGCTCCAGCACCAGGGACCGGGTCGCGGCCTGCATCAGCCGCTGCTCCAGCGCGTCCAGGAGCCAGGCCTCGGCCCGCGCGTCCAGCAACGCGTCCGGGGCGCATCCCGTCCGGGCGGCCAGCGCCTCCACTCCGGCTCGCAGCTGCCGCAGCCCCAGCTGGAGGAACCGGCGGGTCAGGGCCGGCACGCGCATCCGCGGGCCCAGGTCCATGGGGGGTGGCAGGACGACGCCGGCCGCGCGATCCGCCAGCACCTCCTCCAGGAGCGGCACCCACGTCAGGGCCTCCGGCCGCGCGGTGCCTCCGGCGAGCCTGCGCACGAAGGACGCCGCATCCAGGCCCACGCCGCGCAGCCGCTCGTCGAAGGAGGCTTCATCCCCCAGGGTGCTCTGCCGCCACTCCTGGAGGCGCGTCCCGGCCTGCTGGAGCGCCGGGGCGGAAGGGTCCTCTCCCGCCGCCTCCCGCTCATGGAGGAAGGCCGCCCGTTCCCACGCACCCATCTTCGAGCCCTCTCGCATGTGCGCCCTGTACGTCCCGCTGACCTGGAACCTGGAAGAAAACAGGCGCGAGGGCCAGGGCCCCCGCGCCTCGGGTGAAACGGGACGACTCCCCGTGGGAGCGCCGCCCGTCACCGGTCCATCAGCACACGAACGTCAGGTTGGTGCAGATGTATTCGCAGGAGTTGGTGGCGGTAAAGCCGATGTCAATCTTGCCACCGACGACGGAGCGCAGCTCGCTCTCGCTCAGCTCGTTCACCGTCACGCCCGAGGGGTTCGCGGGCAGCTGCGCGCGCTGCTCGGCGGTGAGGCTCGCGCGGTACGACGAGTCCTTCCAGGCACGGATGATCATGTCAGGGGTCATCATGGGGGGGCCGCCTCCTTTTTGACGGCCCTCGCAGGGTAGCCCGCGTACTCGGGTTGCTTCAAACCTCTCCGGCCTTTTCATGTATCACCGGGTGATTCCGGCCTGGGGCGGCGCTCACCCGGTAATACAGCCGCTCCCCGCGACACAACGGGAGACACTGCCCGTCACAAGACGTTGCCGGACGCCTTAGTAGACGCCCCAGCGCGAAGGGAGGGGGCCACTCCATTGCGTCGCGGTTCCCGGAGTCGTCAGCGGCGAGGTGCCACTGATGCGCATGACGCTGGAGGTCGCGTCGAGGTCGGACCAGTTCACGGCGATGTTGCGGCAGAAGCGGTCTTTGGCGAAACCCGTGGTCATGTCGTGGACGCAGGGGGTGGCATCCCAGACGCGGTCCGCCTGCAGACGCTGGACGGCGGTGACGACGCTGGAGGGCATCTCCCCGGAGGCTCGGACGAAGGGAACGCCATCGACAGGGGCGCCCTTGGCCGACAGCAGTTCGAACACCTTGCCGGAGTAGCTCAGCGAGCCGGGCATGCTGAAGTCCCAGGCACTGGCGCTGAAGGGCGGGACCTGCCCACAGGAGGCCGGGTTGCCGGGGGCATCGGTGCAGGAGCCGCCCAGGTGAAGCACCAGCACGCCGCCTGTCTCCACCGTGTAGCCCTGGGGGAAGGTGAAGGCGAAATCGGAGTTGGTGAGCTCCTGGAGGGAGATACCGGTCAGCGTTCCGCCGGTGGCGGCCACCAGTTCGATGAGGTCCTGCGGAGCGTCCGGGTTGATCTCGGTGATGCGGAGCGAAGCTTCCGGAATGGACCCGCCGCCATCCTGGGAGCCCGCATCCACCGAACCCGCGTCGGAAGTGCCGGCGTCCACGCCCGAGTCATCCGGCCCTGCGTCCCTTGTCCCAGCATCTGGCGGAGAGGCCTGAACGCAGCGTTCGTCAACGCAGACGATGTCGGGCCCCCGGGACGCGCAGTCACCCGTATCCGTGCACTCAGGGGAGGAGCAGGCGGAGGCGAGCGGAAGCAGGGCAAGGGCTGCGAGTCGCGGACGACGCATGGAGCGCACCTGGAATTCGAAAGGTTGAATTATCTAGTATTGCCGGTTAGGCAGTTTTTACTTGGAGTGGGCTGCCGGTCCCCTATGGTGCAGGGCACCTCGAACGCTGGTCCATCACCCAGGAGCCTCCATGTTTTCAAGAAGTGTCGTCCTCGCAGGATGCATTGCGCTGGGGTTCGGTTGCGGCGAGCCGCCCGACGAGACGCAGGAGATCGTTGCCAACCTGGTCAATGCCGGGTTCCCGTCCAGCGACATCCTGGTCGTCGACGGGAAGGTCTACGCCGGGCGGGACGCCGAGGTGTCCCTGGCCGCGTCGCGCGAGATGCTCGCGGTGGGCGCGACCACCGATGAGCAGTACCGCACGACCAACCTCGTCAGCGCCTCCCTGACGAAGATCTGCGTCAACGGCCCGGCGTTCACCGGCGTGTTCAGCACGGCGCTGGACCTCGCCATCCAGAACTACGACGAGCTGCCGCTCTCCTTCGCCATGGCGCGCGCGCCGAGCACCGGCTGCAGCTTCACCATCAATGCGGTCATCGACCCGAACATGAACGGCGGCGTGGCCGGGTTCCCGGCGAACGGCAATCCGTTCGGTCAGGTCACCATCGGCGGCCTGCTCAGCCAGTACGGCGTGGACGTCATCGAGCACGTCATCACGCATGAGATTGGCCATACCATCGGCTTCCGCCACTCGGACTATTACAACCGCACCATCAGCTGCGGCTCCGGCGGCAACGAGGGTGACGCTGGCGTCGGCGCGATCCACATCCCGGGCACGCCGACCACGGCCACCGTCGGCAGCTCGATCATGAACTCCTGCTTCCGCTCGGTGGAGTCGGGCGAGTTCACCTCCAGCGACCTCACCGCGCTGTCCGCGATGTACACGGTCTCCGCCCCCGCCCTGGTCAGTGGGCTGGCCTCCAATCGCTGCCTGGACGTGACCGGAGGCAGCGCCACTCAAGGAACGCCCGTCCAGCTCTGGGAGTGCAACGGAACCGCCGCGCAGCAGTGGCGCCTGACCCCGCAGGGAGAGCTGCGAAGCAACCTGTCGCCCAATCTCTGCCTGGACGTCTCCGGCGGAAATCCAGCGCAGGGCACCGGTGTCCAGATCTGGGAATGCAATGGCACGACCGCCCAGCGATGGACGATGGTCGGCGCCACGGTGCGGAGCGCTCTGGCGTCCAACCTCTGCCTGGACGTCTTCAATGCCGACACGGCCCCCGGCACCCGGATCCAAACCTGGCAGTGCAACTCCACGAACGCCCAGAACTGGTTCGTGCGCTAAGGCCGCGGCGGGCCCGCCGCGGCCTTTGATCAGTTCGGCGTGATGCAGATCTTCTTGCCGAAGGCTTCCGTGGAGGAGCGCTCCCGGCAGATGAGCGCCGGGTTCACCGCCGTGCAGTCCGCGTCCGTCTCACAGAGGCGCGTGCAGTAGCCCTGGGTGTTGCTGTCGATGGTGTAGCAGAAGCCGTTCTCCGGACAGCCGGAGGCGGCCCCGGGGCCCGCCTTCGGACAGGAGGTGACGATGCACCCCAGCTCCAGGACGCATTGCAGGCCCGCCGGGCAGATTTCCGGCGTCTCCCTGCATTCCGCCGCGAGCTTGGGCTCCTCGCGCCCCTGGACCTGACCGGCGTCAGGCGTTTCGTTGGGGACGTCATTCTCGGAGCTGCAGCCCAGGACGCTCAGCATCAGCAGGGCCGTCAGGAGCTTCGGAAGGTTTCGGATTCGCATACGGCCCCACGTACCACGCAAGCCAGGTTCACCGTGCAGCGCGATGCACAGATGCGCAGCCCTTGCGCGCCGCGTCTTGCACACCCGGACGGCCGTCCTTTCCACGAGAGACGGCGGCATGCGCTGGCACATCGGTTGCTGCATGCCCACCCACGGTCGTTCGAAAGGGTCGGGCAAGGTGGAGCTCTTCGTGATGCTGGTGTTGTTCATCGTCCTCCTGGGACCCATGCTCTTCGTGTCGGGGATCGTCGTCATGGTGAAGGGCTCCGGTTCCCGAGGAGGCCTCCTGACGCTCCTGGGCGCGACGACGATGGGGCTCGTGTACTGGGCCTACAGCGCCATCAGTCACATGAACTTCTCGAAGGGGCGCGTGCTGCGTCTCAAGGGGCGTGCTCGCGTGGCGCGCCGGGCCCTGGGGGACGGCTGGGCGGACGGCGCCACTCCCCGGCTCGAAGGGCTCACGCCCTGGCAGCGGACCGTGCTGGGGGAGGCGTGGATGTATTCCGCTGGCATGGAGCACGCGTCGGTTCCGGCGTTCGCGAAGCTGTCGCTCAAGCTCTCCGCCCTGGGCGCGCCCTCGGAGCTGCTGGAGGCGTGTCACCTGGCGGCGCTGGACGAGGTCCGTCATGCCCGGCGGTGCTTCGCGCTCGCCCGGGCCTACTCGGGGCTGCCCTGGAGCGCGGGAACCATTCCGGAGCTGGGCCAGGAGCGCCCCTCGCGTCCCAGCCCGGGGGAGGGTGACGACTGGTCCCGGCTGGTGCGCGGGTCGTTGCTGGATGGGTGTCTGGGTGAAGGGCTGGCCGCCAGCGTCGCCGCTGAAGCGTCAAGGCGGGCCAGCGACCCCGTCGTGCGTGAGACCCTGGCTGTCATTGCGGAGGATGAAGAGCGGCACGCGGAGCTGGCCTGGGACGTCATCGCCTTCTGCCTGGAGCGGGGCGGCGGCAAGGCGAAGCAGGCGCTGCGGCAGGCCTTGGACGCGCTGGAGACGCAGCGCACGCCCACGCTCCCCAGCATCCCGGGCGTCGACGAGGCCTTCCTGGCAAGCAACGGCGTGTTGCCCCAGGCGGAGCTGGGACGGCTGATGGAGGAATGCATCCAGCGGACGCGGGAGCGGGCCTCGGAGTGCGTGGAGCCGCTGGCCCCGCTTCAGCGTGCGCGCGTCATGATGCCGCCCTGCTCCAGCAGCCCGAACAGCTCCAGCATCGCGTCCACGGGAAAGACATAGCCATACTCGGCATGCGCCGCGTCGCGGATGTCCGCCACGGAGCGCTTGCCGTCGGCGTAGCTCGCGAGCGCATCCGCCAGTTGGTAGAAGCGCAGCTCGCTCTCCCCCTGCTCCCGCAGCGCCGAGGCCGCGGCGGTCATGGCGGCCTTCACCGTGTCCGCCCGGGCTTGGGATTCGGAGGGCACACCGCGCTCCAGCTCGTCGAATGAAGCGAGCTCCCGGCCCTTCACCCGGCGCGGAACGAAGGCCCGCGCCCGGCGCTCGGCTTCGCCAGCCGCGGGCTCCTTGAGGGACACGCCGCGCGCCTTGCCGTCCGCTTCCAGGCGCGCCAGGGCCTGCGCCTCGGCGGCCTCCAGCGTCTTGACCATCACCTTCACTGGCTCGGCGGGCGCGCCCAATGCCAGACAGGAGCGCAGGGCGTCGCGCTCACGCTGATAGCCGGTGCGAACCCCGGCGCGGGCCAGACGGGCGAAGCCGGGCACTTGCGCGGCGGGCGTCGCTGCCAGGTCGCGGCGGGCGCGGAACTCGTCCTCCGCCACGCGCTTCACGCCGTGCACCGCCACCAGACGCGAAAGCTCCAGGGCGCCCGTGCCTTCCGCCCACGCGGCGACGGTGACGGAGGCCAGGGCCGCGAAGGCGGCGCGGTGCAGCTGGGTGGGGTCCACGTTCTCCGGCCGGTCGCCGCTGGTGTGGTAGCCGTCGTCGGGCCACGTGGAGAAGGCGACGCCGGGGATGCCGTGGTCGTTGAAGAGCTGGTGATCCGAGCCCCGGCTGTAGCGCTCCATGTGGGCGTCCATCGGATCCTGCGAGCCGGTGACCGAGCCGATGCGGAAATCCTTCCTCGGCGGGTAGGCCACGCCGTTGAAGCGGTTCATGAAGGCCACCGTGGACTCGGACACGGCGTTCACGAAGCTGCCATTCCAGTCCGGCGTGTAGGAGACCTGGAAGCGCGAGTGGGCGCGGGTCAGGCTGGCGCCGAGCATGTCGAAGTTGAAGTGCGCCACCCGCCGCACTGGATCCGCGCCGTGGTGGGAGAACCACTCGCGGGTGCCCTCGAACTCCGGCAGCCACAGCACGCGCAGGGTGCGCACCGGCGGCGGTAGCACGCCCCGGCGGATGAGCGTGGTGTACGTGCGCACCAGCTCCAGCAGGGTGGCGGATCCGGAGGCGTTGTCGTCCGCCCCGGGCTTGTAGTGGTCCAGGTGGGCGGTGAGGACGATCTCCTCCCCCTTGAGGGTGCCCGGGATGACGCCGCTGACGATGCTGAGATGCCCCGTGGGCGCTTGCGTGGCGACGCTCACGTCCACCTTCACCGGGCCCTCCCGCAGCTGGGTGCGCAGCTCGCGCCCCTGGCGGTCCGAAACCATGAACAGGAAGGGCACCCGCATGCCCTGCGGGATGAGGCTCCGGGGGACGCCGGCCCAGCCCACCTGATCCGGGAAGTCGCCGTCCATGCGGTGGGGTTCGTTCCACGGCGGCGTCGAGTAGGACGAGACCACGCCCACGGCGCCGAACTTCACCACGGCGGTGCGCAGCGTGGCTCCGAGGTTGCCCCTGCTGAGCACCACCTTGCCCTTCACGTCCTTGCCCGCGTAATCGGCGTCCTGGGTGCCCAGGCCCACGTCGACGAGCTCCAGGTCCTTGCCCTCGAAGCTGCCACTGCCCATCGCCAGGGACATGGGCAGGTCGGCGTAGGACGTCACCCGGTACCGGTGGGGGCCGGCCACCCACAGCTCGCCGTGCGTGGCCCGCCACTGGGGACCGTCCTTCATCGCCTCCAGGTGGACGTCCTGGAGCCCCGCGGCCTCGGCGGCGGCCTTCGTCCACGCGGCTGCCTCTGCATAGCCATCCAGGCTGTCCCTGGCGATGAGGGACAGCCGCTGCACGCCGTCATGGATGCGGTCGCCCGAGCTCTCCTGGATGAGGGCGCGCACCACGTCGTCCCGGAGCACCAGCCCGGTGGTGGGGGAGATGGGCCCCAGCGGGGACGTGGGGACCTGGGCGGAGGCGCTGAGTGCGGCGAGCAGCGCGAGGAGGGAAACGGGCCTCGTGGGGAGGTTCATGGGGGCTCGGGCAACCTAGCACCCCGTCCTCGCGGCTTCAGGTCACCTCTTTTTCCAGCTTCTTGCGGTACGCCCCCACCAGTTCCTTGTGTTTCTGGGGGACACACGACAGGCAGGCGGTCTTCTCGGCAAGCTCCGCCGTCTCGAAGGGGCCTTTCACGGGGACCCCACGCTGGATGAGCAGCGAGCCGGCCGACTTCAACTTGTCGATGGCACGCTGAAGGTTGGCCACATGTGTGTCAATCCTGTCCGACGAAAGACCATCTACCCGCTTCTGGACCTCCTTCGTCAGATTCTCTTTCTCATTCGGCTTGAGCGTCTTCTTTCCGTGATACCAATCCTGACGAAGGTTATTCCAGGTGCTATTGCCGAAATGGTTGATATAGCGACTTCGCAAATCCTCTGTGGAAAGGGATTTTATCGCTATGTATTGGGTGAGGCTGTTGCTTGTGTGAGGGATTTCCAGCGTTTCGAGTGCCCAGCCTGGCAGCGCGTACTCACTCGCGAACAAAATGTCATTTTTGCTCTTGTCATAGCCTGGCAGGAGCTTGCAGCTCGGGTTGACGTGGTAGTATTTGCCCAGGCTGTACCAGAAAACCTCATCGTTGATGTCTTCGTCCTTCACCTCCGGACGATGGGTCCCGGTCCCCTTCCGTGGATTCTCCCGGAGGTCGAACACCTTGTCGGTGCTCTCAAGGTACCCCACACCCAGCCGGGCGAAGAGAAGGTCGTACAGGCTGCGATACGTCAGGTCTCCGAGTTGCTCGTCCGACAGGTTGGACTCGACCCAATGGATGACGAGCGCGACCTCGCGGCGTGGCACCGCATGCCGCTGGGGCAGGGTGAGGAAGTTCAACCTGTACCGCTCGCCCTCCGTGCCTTGGGCCATCTGCTCGCGCATGGACATGTTTCCGGAGCCGGTGCCGTGGACCGCGTAGGGATATTTTCCTCCGTACCAGTAGTGCTCGACCGTGTCCGTGAGGCGCGTGCTTGGCTTTCCGTTGTCCCAGTGCAGCGCTTCTCCGGACCCGGTGACGCGGTGAAACGCAGTGGTGAAGGAGAAGCCCTTCGTCCCCGTCCTCCCGTAGCGCTTGCCGTGCTGGATGAGGTCGAGCAGCAACAGGTTGATCAGCAGGGCCGAGGGAAAGCGCGAGGCCTCCATGCCAAACATCAGCGCCACGGTGCCCGTGAGGAATGCCAGTTCCCCCGGCTTGTATTCGGTGTCAGGCTTCGTTCCGCTCAGGATGGCGAGCATGTCCTCAGCGAGCTGGGATTCCTCGTACCCTGCCTTGAGGAGCCGGGCGAAGCTCGAGTGGATTTCGCCATAGTTCAGATCGTCCTGGTTCTCATAATAATAGACGCGCTCGGACCATGTGCGCGGCACGGACGCCGGGAAGTTGGAATAGCTGAAGAGCGCATCGTGCGAGTCGGGGTCAAGGAGCGACACCGCGCAGGGCAACAGCAGCTCCGAGCCGTTGTTGCCGCGTACCGCGAAGTTGGGATTGAGCGCCGGCCACGCCGAGGGCTTCTGGATGATCAGCTTCGGGATCGTCGTGTTCCCCGGCGGCGTCCTCCGGCTGAGGTTCGTATCGTGGACCTTGATTTTCAGCGCGACGTCCACGAAGCGATGGCTGTCGGTGACGCCCCGGCTCCTCTGGATGACGGCCGCGACGGCCGTGTCGATGGCTCTCAGGATCTGGGTGAACGGCAGGCGCCCCGTCTTCGTCTGAATCTCATGCTTCATCGCGGGCCTCGTTTCCGAGCGGAGCTACAGGCGAATCCGTCAGTGTGGCGCAGTGCGCTGTCACGAGCGGGATGGTAGCGCGTTCCAGGACAGACAGGCCAACGGCGCCGGCCTGCACGCGCCATCCTCGACATGGGTGTTCACGACGCTGGAATGGAGACGGCGCGCAGTTGTTCCGCTTGAGCACCGCTCCTGTCCTCTCCTTCCGGCGTGGTGCCTCCGGCGGCGTGGAGCCAGCCGTGGGCGCGGGGGAGGACTGGATGAACTCGGGAGGAGCCTCGACCGTGGCAACGGGCCAGTCGTGCACCAGGGTGCCGTCCGAAGGATCGAGCACGTTCCCATCCGGTGACGCCGCATGGAGCAGGCCATTCACATTCGCACGCCGCGCGAGCTGCAACCTCGGCGCGGCGCTTCTTGCTCAGTCAAGCGAGGCGACGGCACCGCTCATAGGCTCGGGCGAGCGCGGCGATGAGCAGCGAAGCGATGAACAGGCCGGTGAGAATCGGCCACGCGCCGGGCTGCATGTTCCCTGACGCGTCGAACATCTCCCCGCCGAGGTAGCTGACGAGCAACAGCGGCGGGATGTAGCCAAGAAGCGAACCCCAGAAGTGGGTCCAGAACCCCACCTTCGAGACGCCGAGGAAGGAGTGCAGCACCTGCGGCATCCAGAGGATCAGCCGCAGCAGGACGACGGTCTGGAATGCGTTCTTTTCGAGCGCGTCGTCGTACTTGCGGAGCCGCGCCGGGATGTGCGCCGAAACCCAGTCCTTCGCCACGAAGCGCGCGAACGAGAAGCCGACGACGCTGGCGGCCATCGTCCCGGCCATCGAGAGCACGAAAGCCGTCCGCCACGGCCAGATCAGCGGTGCCGCGACGATGAAGACCGTCCCGGGGACGCCGAATGGTTGCAGGACGGTATAGGCAGCGACGAACGCGAGATATCCCCACGGCCCCATCTCGACGAGCGTTCGCGCGAGGGTCTTCGGGTCGGCGGCCTGCGTGAAGATGCCCAGGTGGTAGGCGAGCCCGAGCATGCCAATCACCAGGACGACCGCCCCGAGCTTCGCGTACCGCGCCATCACGTCTGGGCCCCGACCCGGTTGATGTCCGCGGACTCGAGGATGAACCGGTCGGCCCGTCCTTCCACGACGCGCAGCATGGCGCGCCCGAGCCGCTCCGACGTCGTGAACAGGGAAGGGAAGAGGCGCCCGAAGAGGGGGAAGACCGGTGTCAGCAGGACGATGCCGGCCTGATAGATCCGCACGCGGCTCCGGATGCCCGGTCCCGGCCGGATGAAGGCGGGCCTGACGGCGCCGGCATGCCGGAACGGCATGGACTGGAGCGCGCCCTCGACCCGCTGCCGCACGCGTGCCCACATCGATTTCCCACCGGCGCCGGCAGCGGAGCAGTAGCAGAAGGAGAGCCCGGGATTGAGACGCAGGAGGGCACGGGCCCAGACGAGCGTCAGCTCTTCGGTCACTCGCGCGTAGGCCGCCTCATCGAGTCCGACCGAGCTGATGCCCACGGCCCAGATGCAGGCGTCGTAGCCGACGAGCTGGTCCTCCACGGCCGCGAAGTCGAACAGATCCTGAAGGAGCAGCTCACGCAGCTTGGGATGCGTCACGCCGCACGAGCGGCGCCCGATGCTCAGCACGGACTCGACCTTGGGGGCATTGAGTGCTTCGCGCAGGGCCCCCGCGCCGACCATGCCGGATGCGCCAAAGAGGATGATCTTCATGGTCGCCGGCCCTTCTCTTTCGTGGGTGGAACGAAACGTTCCGCGAGGATGCGCAGGCGCCGCTCGAGCACCGCCGTCGCGGGTTCATCCGCCAGGAGGCCATCAAGAGAGAGCAGGAAGACTTCAGCCTTCTCCTCATCCCCCAGGATTGCCGTCACGCACTGGAGCGCGACCTTGTGATGGCGTGCCTCGATGTCGGGATCCAGCCGCGCGCAGACGTCATGGAACTCAGCCCCCATCGGTGCCGCGACCAGGTCGGACCAGGGGTCAAGCACCAGCAACCTGCAGACGTTGATCAGGCGCTCGTAGGGACTGCCCGGACCTTTGGCGGCCTGCTGCGCTTCAGGGTGGAGCGCCAGCAGCCAGTGCGCGAAGACGGCCGTGAAGAGGTCTTCCTTGTCCTTGAAGATCCGGTAGAGCAGCGTCCGCGAGATCTCCGCGCGCTTCGCGATGTCCTCGAACGAGGTCTTCGCGAAGCCGAAGTTCAGGAAACACCACCGTGCGGCTTGCAGGACCTTCGAGCGGCGCTCCGCCGCCTCTTCCTCGGTCATTGCGGCTGGCATTTGGAACGTTGTGACACGTCATGTTCATGATGTCAAAATGCTCCAGAGCCGATGAGGAGGCGCACATGCGCACTGCCATGGCGATATCGGTCAGTCCTCCAGGAGGCGAAGCGCTCCGCCGCGAGTCTCCGCGTCGCGACGGAACGTGCCGGGGGCGACGCCGAGACAGCGTTTGAACGCCCGGCTGAAGGCGGCCTCGGACTGGTAGCCGAGGCGGCTGGCCACGTCCGCGAGTCCGGCAGCTTCTTCGCGCAGCAGCGATGCGGCGACCTGCATTCGCCAGTGCACCAGGTACTGCATCGCGGACATTCCGACGCGCTGGGTGAAGCGCGCCGCGAAGGCGGAGCGTGACATGGCGGCCTCCTTCGCCAGCGCCGCCAGCGTCCAGTCGCGCGCGGGGTCGCGGTGGATGAGCACGAGGGCGCGTCCCACCCGCGGATCCTGGAGCGCGCCAAGCCAGCCCATCCTTGCCTCCGGTGCGTTCGCCAGCCACGCGCGGAGGGTCTGGATGACCAGGATGTCCGCCAGCCGGGTGACCACGGTTTCGCCTCCGGGCCGGAGCGCCTCGGCTTCCGCCGCCATGAACCGGAGGGTTCCGTGCAACCACTCGGGGTTCGGCGTGTGGGCGGCGGCGACGTGGATGACCTCGGGCAGCAGGCCGACGAAATGGCGCGCGGTCGGGTGGTCGAAGCGGACCGCGCCGCAGACCATCGTCGTCATGGCGCCGGCACCTCCGTGGCGGAGGCGCTCGTAGCGTTCACTGAGCGCCTCACGCGGCAGGTCGAACAGCGGAGCCGTGGGGGTGCCGGGCTCGCTCACCAGCGAGTGGCGGAGGCCCTGCCGCACCAGCGCGAGGTCGCCGGGCTGGAGCAGGACGCGCTCGCGGCCCTCGACCTCGAGCCAGCCGCGACCCGATGTCACGACGTGGAACATCATGCACTCGGGGATCGCTGGCAGCGCGAGCCCCCAGGGCGCGGAGAACTCGGAGTTGCAGCAGAACGCCCCGCGCATGCGCAGCAGGTGCAGTGCTTCTCCGAGCGGATCCACCGAGCGCCAGACGTCCCGTTCATCCATACCGGGGAGTGTGGGGGAGGCGGGCGCGCAGCGTCCAGCGGCCTGGACGTTCGGGCATGAATCCTGGACCTGCTGTCATTGAGATGCCTCCACGTCGCGCCGATATTGGACGCCATGCAAGTCACCCGTTCAGAGGGAGGTCGCGGAATGATTGTCGTCATGGGAGCCACCGGTCGCACTGGGAAGAGGGTCGTGGAGGCATTGCTGCGCGCGGGCGAGCCGGTGCGCGCCATCGGACGTTCGGAGGCGTCACTGGCCGCGCTGGTTCGCGCTGGCGCGGAGGTGCGCGTCGGGGACTCCAGCGACGCGGGCTTCCTCACGGAGGCGTTCCGGGGCGCCAGCGGGGCCTACACCCTGTTGCCGTATGACCTCCGCGTGGAGGACTACCGCGCGCAGCAGGCCCGGATGGGCGAGGCCGTCGTCACCGCCGTGCGGGAAGGCGGTGTGGGCCATGTGGTCGCGCTGAGCAGCGTGGGCGCGGACCAGGGGACGGGCACAGGCCCCGTGGACAGCCTGCACGCGCAGGAGGCGCGGCTGCGCACGCTCACGGGCGTGAACGTGCTGGTGCTGCGCGCGGGTTCGTTCTTCGAGAACTTCTTCGACGTGCTGCCGGTCATCCGCCACCAGGGCCTCGCCGCGGACGTCGTCGAGCCGGCGCGCCCCATCCCGATGATCGCGACGCGGGACATCGCCGACGCGGCGGCGACGGCGCTCCGCGTGCGGGACTGGAAGGGCTTCGTGGTGCGCGAGCTCTTGGGCCCCCGCGACTTGAGCTACGCCGAGGCGACACGCATCCTCGGGGAGCGCATCGGCCAGCCGGAGCTGCCGTATGTGAAGCTCCCGCCGGACGACATGGCTGCGGCGCTTATCGAAGGTGGTTTCTCCCAGGACCTGGCGCGCCTCTACGTGGAGCTGGCCCAGGCCATCAACGACGGGCGCGTCCGGTCGTTGGAGGGACGCACGCCCGCGAACACGACGCCCACGCGCTTCGAGGACTTCGCCGACGAGCTGGCCCGCGCCTACGCGGCGATGTGAGGCGGCGTCCTGGCCTCACCGGGGACTCACGTCGCGCCTGGTTTCAACGCGGACGCGGAGCGCAGCAGGCCCGCGCCACTCACGATGAGGATTCCGGTGAGGACCAGCACCGCCCCCACGGCGAAGGAGAGGTCCGCCTGTTCGTTCAGCACGAAGATGCCCGCGCTGACGCCGAACAGCGGCGTCATGAACGAGAAGACCGACAGGTTGGACGCGAGATAGCGGCGCAGGAGCCAGAACCAGGTGAGGTAGCTGGCGAAGCAGACGATGACGCCCTGGAAGAGCAGGCTCGCCCAGGCCACGGGCGCCATCGTGATGGGGCCCGCCTGGCCCGTGAGCAGGGCCACGGGCAGCAGCAGCGCGACGCCGCCCACCAGCTGGTACAGCAGCGTCTGCGTGGGCGGTGCGTCCGACAGCGCCGACATGCGGATCACCACCGTGGTGGCGCCCCAGGACAGGCCCGCGATCAATCCCATCGCATCCCCCAGGAGCACGTCCGGGCTCAGGCCTCCCCGGAGCCAGCCGCCGCCAAAGGCGACCGCGATGCCCGCGAAGGCCACGCCGATGCCAAGCCATTGGGTCCCCTTCAGCCGCTCGGAGGGCACGAACCAGTGCAGGCCCAGCGCCGAGAAGACGGGGGCGGTGTAGAGGAAGACGCCCATGTGCGAGGCGTGCGTGTGGCGCAGCCCCTCACCCACGAAGAGGAACTCCGAGGCGAAGAGCACGCCCACGAGCATGCCCGCGCGCCAGGGGCCACGCCGCAGCAGCCCCCGCTCGCCCCGCATCCAGCACATCAGCGCCACGAGCAGCGCGGCCAGGCCCGAGCGCAGCGCCATCTGCATCAGGTTCGGGATGTGGGGAGCGGCCAGTTTGACGGCCACCTGCTGCATGCCCCAGATGGCGCACAACACGACCATGGTCGCGAGCGCGAAGCCGTCCGCGGGTTTCCGATGAGAACTCATGCCTTCATCATGCGACTGGCGGGGCTGATGGATATAGCGAGGTTCCGACAACCCGTACCGAGAAGCCGCCATGGCGAAGCAGCTGCAAGTTCCCTTCACCTCAAAGCTTCCACACCCCGTGTATTTCCGCTCGGCGAGCCTGCCCGCGGCGGCGACCTATCCCCAGCACCGGCATCCCTGGGGCGAGTTCGTCTACGCCTTCAGTGGAGTGATGGAGCTCAAGCTGGCGGGCAGCCACTACCTCGCGCCCCCGCAGTACGGCATCTGGCTCCCACCTGACGTGGAACACCGGGGCATGAACCGCTTCGAGGCGAGTCATTGTTCGCTCTACCTCGCCGCCGAGTGGTGCCGGGGACTGCCCAGGACGGCGTGCGCGATGGCGGTCAGCCCGCTGGTGAAGTCCTTGCTGGAACACCTGCGCACCCAGGCCCTGGCGCATCCCCGCACCAGCGCCGAGCGCAGGGTGTTCCGGGTGCTCATCGACCAGCTGACGCTGGCCCCCGCCCACGGCAGCTACCTGCCCATGTCCGATGATCCGCTCCTGGAGCCGGCCCTCACGGCCCTGGAGCAGCATCCGGAGGATGAGCGCTCCCTGGCCGAGTGGGCCCAGGCGCTGCACACCACCGAACGCACGCTGGAGCGGCGCTGTCAGCAGCAGCTGGGGCTGTCGTTCAGCGAATGGCGCCAGCGCCTGCGCGTGGTCAAGGCGCTCGCGATGCTGGAGCAGGGCCACACGGTGGAGGCCATCGCGCTGGACCTGGGCTACAGCAGCGCGTCGGCCTTCATCGCGATGTTCCGGCGGATGACAGGCACCACGCCGGACAAGGTCCGGGGCCATGGGCTCGTGGCGTCGTGAGGGGACGTCGCTCGGGTATATTCGCGGACCATGAACTTGTTCGCCAGCGCCCAGGCTCACGACGGAACCCAGACCCAGACCTACAGCCAGTCGGAGTACATGAGTGCCTTCCAGCAGGCCCACGAAGGGGTCCGGAGAGGCGTCTGTCTGGGGTTCTCGATGGTCTGGCTGGGCGCCCTGATCAACAAGAAGGACACGTTCTGGGACTGGTGCAAGACCCAGGAAGGCATCGAGCACATCGCCATGACGCAGGCGGAAGCGCATGGCCGCGGCAAGACTGGCTTCGGGGAGTCCGAAGACAGGCAGGAATACATCGCCAGCTATTTGGACGCGGTGAGCCTGCGGGAGTCGAAGTCCTTCAAGATCGCCAGTGACGACGCGATCGTGGAGACCTTTCTCTCCCACGTCGCCGGCGGCAGGATCTGCCTGATGTCGCTCAAGCGGAAGAAGGAGGATGTGAGCGGCTCCAATCACGCCGTCGCGTCGTACATGGATGGGAAGAACCTGATCTTCATGGACCCCAACTTCGGGGAGGTCGTCTTCCCGCTCCAAACGCTCCCCCTGTCCGCCAGCAGCGAGAAATCCAACGTCAACCTGACGAGCCTCGGGATCGAGACGGGGCCCCGGTTTCCGGGGGATGGGCTGCACGAAGTCGCCATGCTCCAGTTGAGCAAGAAGAGCAGCTCGCTCCAGGGGTGGAGCACCGCGCCCACCCCCGCGCTGCCCCGCAGCCGCCTCGTCGACGACTTCGCCGTGAGCCCCTCGGATCCGCGCCTGACGAAGTTCAGCAAGTGGTTCGACTTCTACCTGCGCAGGTCGGGCTACCTGTCGAAGTATGTCGAGTGCCGGGTCAGCTTCTTCAGCTAGCCCCGCTCCGGGCACGAAAGAAGAAGCCCAGCAACCGGGTGCGGTTGCTGGGCCCAGGACTTCGAATTGTCGCCGGACGTCCTGTCCGGAGGACTACCGGACGACGGTCAGCTCGGTGTCGTCAATGAAGAAGCTCGTCTGCAGCGACGAGTCCTCCGTGCCGTTGAAGTAGATGCGGACGGTCTGGCCCTTGTACGCGGCCAGGTTGAACGTGCGCTGCACGTAGGCCGTGCCCTTGTCCAGGTTGCTGTACGTGGCCAGCGTCGCCAGCACCGTGCCCGCGCTGTTGCGGACCGTGATGGCCAGCTTGTCGTAGGCCGTCGAGGCCGTCGTCTCCGCCGTGGTGATGCGCGTCCAGAAGCTGAGCGTGGCGCTGCACGCCGTGGCGGGGATGGTGACGTCCTGCCAGGCGAACTCGGTGCGCGTGCTGCCGTAGCCGTTCAGGTAGGCCTTGTACGTGCCCGTGCGCGGCGCGCTGCCGGACGTGGTGCCGTCAATGACGCCCGACGAGGTGGTCCAGCCCGTGTTGCCGCTCTCGAAGCCCGCGTTGAGCAGGAGCTGCTCGGTGATGGAGCAGCTGCCCGTGCCGTTGTTCACCGTCACCGACACCGTGGCGGACGTGCCCACGTTGTTCGCCGCGTCGTACGCCTTCGTGGTCAGCGCGTAGGTGCCGTTGGCCACCGCCGTCGTGTTCCACGCGAAGCTGTACGGAGCGGCCGTCGCCGTGCCCAGCAGCGTGGTGCCCGAGTAGAACTCCACGCGCGACACGCCCACGTTGTCGGAGGCGTTGGCGCTCAGGGTCGCGGTGCCGCTCAGCGTGGCGCCGCCCGCCGGCGAGGTGATGGACGTGGTGGGCGGGGTGGTGTCACTGCCGCCGCCCCCGGTGATGAAGAGCGTGTACAGCAGCTTGTTGGGCGAGCCGGTCCCCGGGCTGGTGACCTTGTTCGGCGTGGCGTTGTTCACCAGCGCGTCACGCACCTGGGCGGGCGTCGCGCTGGGGTTGGCGCCCAGGTAGAGCGCCGCGGCGCCGGCCACGTGCGGCGAGGCCATGGACGTGCCGCTCATCGAGGTGCTCGACGAGTTGCCGGAGTTGGAGGCCGAGGTGATGCTCGAGCCCGGCGCGAAGATGTCCACGCAGGTCCCGTAGTTGGAGAACGACGAGCGGCCATCGCTGCTGGTGGTGGAGCCCACGGTGATGGCGTTGGCCGCACGGGCGGGCGAGTAGTTGCATGCGTTGGCGCTGTCGTTGCCGGCGGCGACCACCGTCGTGACGCCTGCGGCAATCAACCGCTCCGTCGCGTCATCGATGGCCTGGATGCCGACATCGCCCAGGCTCATGTTGGCGACGGCGGGCTTGACGTGGTTGGCCGCCACCCAGTCGATACCGCCGATGACCTGCGCGTCGTTGCCGTAGCCCGTGCAGTCGAGCACCCGCACGCCGTGGAGGGTGACCTTCTTCGCCACGCCCCAGGTGGTACCGCCCACCGTGCCCGACACGTGCGTGCCGTGGCCATGGCAGTCGGACGGGTCGCTGTCGTTGTCGATGAAGTCGTAGCCGTTGCCGATGCGGCCGGTGAACTCGGTGTGGGTCTGCCGGATGCCGGTGTCGATGACGTACGCGTGTACGCCGGTGCCGTCGACGTTGTACGTGTAGGAGCTGTTGCGCGGCAGGTCCCGCTGGTCGATGCGGTCGATGCCCCAGGTCGCGCTGGTCTGCGTCGCCGACACGTGGATGAGGCCGTTCTCCTGCACGTACGCCACGCGAGGGTCGGACAGGAGGCGCTGGGCCTCCGCCTCGCTCATGTTCGCCAGGAAGCCGCGGATGGTGTGCTCGTAGGTCCGCAGCACCCTGCCGCCGTTGAGGGACACCAGCTCCTGGGCGATGTTCGCCGGGCCCAGCTGCCGGACCTCCTGCGAGGCGTCACGCAGGACGACGATGTACTCGCCGGGGACGGCGCGGGTCCGGCGGATCATCTGCGCCGTCTGACCGATCTGCTCGCCGTCGGACTCCGGTGCCTCGGGCATCGGGCCGCATGCCGCGGCCAGCAGGGAGAGAGCACTCACCGCCTGGGTCAGTTTCAGTTTCATTCGGCCTCACGGGGAACGTGCGGGCACCGGGACGGATGCCCTCGCACAATCAGTGTAGTTAGCTTTTCTTGGAAAACCGGTCAATGCGGCCCCAGGCACCGGGGCAGGGTAGAGTCCGCGGTCCGACGGAGGTGGACGCACGGTGGCTGCATCGAAGTCGATGGTGGGGTTGACCGCTGGACTGCTCGTCGGCGGGCACAAGGCGGCGAGGCTGTTGGAGGCCGAGCTCGAAGCCACCGGCCTCAGTGCCGGCGAAGCGGTCCTGCTGTCCGCGCTCGCGCCGGGCCCCATGACGATGACCGGCGTCATGTCCACGCTGCACATCGGTGCGTCCACGGCGACCAGCCTGGTGTCGCGGCTGGAGAAGGACGGACATGTGCGGCGCTCGCGCAACCCCGCTGACGGGCGCTCCCTGCTCGTCGCGAACACCGCCTCCGGTGATGCCCTGTGCAAGGCGGCCGAGGCGGCCTTCAAGCGCGTGGACGCGAAGCTCGCGGAAGCGGGCCGTGACGCCGTCCGGGGACACACCGCGCTGATGAAGCGGCTGGCTGACCTGTCCTGAGCGTCTTTCGTTCGCTACGAAATCGTAGTACGTTTTCGTAGTGATAGGAGGACGGCCATGGACGACGGCGTTTTTCTCGAACGATTCTCACGAGGAGAGGTGAGCGGGTTCGCGCATCTGGACCACGTGCGGGTGGTCTACCTCTACACGCGCAGGGCGGGCCGGGAGGCCGCGGTGGAGCTCACCCGCGCGGGCCTGCGGACGCTGACCGGCAAGCTCGGAGTCCCGGAGAAGTACCACGAGACCGTGACGGTCGCGTGGGCCCGGCTCGTCAGTGAGCGAGCGGCGGCCGAGCCCGGACGCGACTTCACCGCGTTCATCGACGGCAACCCGCGCTTCCTGCGCAAGGACCTCCTGGAGGACTACTACTCGCGGGAGGTCCTCTTCGGAGCCGAGGCGCGGACCCGGTTCGTCGAGCCGGACCAGCGTCCGCTGGGGCCTTCTCCATGACGCCCTTTACATTGAGCGAACGTTCACTCAAAGATGTAGGGCATGCCTCGTACGGCCGACGCCAACGCAGTCCTCCGGGAGAAGACGCGCGAGCGCGTGCTCCAGGCCGCGGTGCGGCTCTTCTCCCGGCACGGCTTTGATGGGACCAGCGTCCGCGCGCTCGCGCAGGAGGCGGACATCGCGGTGGGGCTGCTCTATTCGCACTTCGAATCCAAGGAGGCGGTGCTCACGGCGCTGATGCAGTCGTCGATGCTGGACGTCGCGCACACGCTGGAGGCGGCGGACCGCGAACCCACCGCGCGGGGGTTCGTCACGGCCCTGCTCACGTCCGCCGTGGAGATGCTGGATGCGCACCGGGACCTCTGGCGGCTGAGTCAGGGCCTGCGTCACCAGCCAGAGGTGCTGGCGCGGCTGAAGCTGCCGCTGGAGCACTTCCTGGGGGCCACGCACCAGCGGCTGGAACGGGCGTTGTCGGCGCGCGGGGTGCCGGAGGCTGGCATTGAAGCGCGGGTGCTCTTCGCCTTGGTGGAGGGCATCTCCCAGCAATACGTGCAGCACGAAGGCGGCTACCCCGCCGCCAAGGTGATTCGCGCCGCGGCCCGGAGGTGGCCCGGTGCTCCTTCTCGCAAGCGAAAGGCAGACGCCCCATGAAGCGGCTGAAGGTTCCTGGCGGTGAGATGGCGTGGTGGGAGGAAGGGCAGGGCACGCCGGTGGTGCTGGTGCATGGGACGCCCTCGTCCTCGCGCGAGTGGCGGGAGGTGGCCCGGCAGCTCGCGCCGTCGTACCGCGTGCTCGCGCCGGACCACCTGGGCTTCGGGGACAGCGAAAGGCCCGGGGACTGGCGCACCTATTCGCTGCCCTGGCACGTGGAGAACCTGCGCTCATGGTTGGAGCAGCAGGCGCTGGGGCCGTTCCACCTGGTGGTGCATGACTTTGGTGGGCCCATCGCGCTGCCGCTCGCCATCGCGGCGCCGGAGCGGGTGCTGAGCCTCACCGTGGTGCAGAGTTGGCTGTGGGACCTGAAGGGCCCCAACGTCGACAACGCGCTGATGCGGTGGCTGTACCTGTCCTGGAACTTCTCCGCTCGGACGCTGGTGAAGATGTCCTGGGGCCGCCGCACGAAGCTGACGCGGGAGCTGCACCAGTCGTTCATGTCCCGGTTTCCAGACCGGGCGTCACGGATGGGCACCTGGGGCTTCGCGCGCTCCATCTCCCACGAAGGCCCGTGGATGGAGGAGCAGGGACAGGGCCTGGGGCGGCTCGCGGACGTTCCGGCGCTCGTCGTCTGGGGGAGGGCGGACAAGGTCGTGAAGCCCGAGCACCTGTCACGCTGGCGGCAGGCCTTGCCCCGGGCGCGAGTGCTGGAGTTGGAGGACGTAGGTCACTTCCCGCAGCTGGAAGCATCTGACGCACTGGGGGCCGCGCTCCTGGAGCACTTGAGGTTGCTGCCTCGCTCCGCGAGGGACAGGCCGTAGAGTTCCCCGGCATTCGTGCGCATCACCATCGTCGCGATCTCCTCGGCGCGGGCGCGACTCACTTCTCCGCCGCGAATCATGCCGCCGAGTGCCATCGCCAGCGCGGTCCGCGTCTGGGTCGTTCCAATCCATGCGGCCAGCTCCCAGCCGGTATCCGGCCCGAAAGACGCGGCGTCGGTCCCGAAGAGCACCTTGTCGGGGAACTGGCGCAACCAGTCTCGCAGGATCGCGGCCAGCGTCTCGGGCGCATAGAGCAGCGCCATCGCGGACGTGTCCACGTAGACGTTCGGCTTCCACATCATCGCGCGCGCATGCGAGGCGTGGATGCCGCCGCCATGGACGAGGATGAAGCGGGTGTGGCGCAGCGTCGGATCATTGAAGGTCGGTTCCAAAAGCAGCGGGTCGGCTCCGGCGGCCTCGTAGTACGCGCCAGGGCCCTCGAACGAGTGGATGTGGACCGCCATCCCCAGGTGGCCGGCCTCGCGTGAAATCTCCCGGAACAGGAAGTCCTGGAGCGCCTTGTACTCGGCAGGTGTCGGCTCTCCACCGCCGACGTAGCGCGCGTACACGCCCCCCGCGGTTTGGGAAGTGATGTCGGCGAAGTCCAGCGAGCGGAGCAGGGCCGCCTCGAACTTCACCGCGACGCACCCCGCCTGCTTGTGACGCTCCAGCGTGGGTGTCACCACGGTCCGCAGGTAGGCCTCCAGTGTCGCCGGCGGCGCTTCGACCTTCAGCTCCGCCAGGTAGCGCCGCAAGAGCGATGCCTCCAGTGGATACAGCTTGCGGCGATCCGGCGTGATGGCGGCCTCCGACCGCGTGGAGAGCGGCAGCATCAGCGCATCCACGAAGGACACCCAACGGAAGCGCGGCGGCGCGAGGCCCGGTCCCATCCCCACCCGGTTCGCGAGCATCACCTCTGTTCCGATGCGGTCCAGCACCCACTCGGGAAATCCCTCTCCGTGCTGCTCGGCGATTGCCCGCATGGTGGCCCGCAGCCCGGGCCAGTGCGCGTCGCTCAGTTCCTCATGAGGGAAGCCGTAGAGGGCTTGATATGCGGCCAGCCAGCCAGGACTCTCCGGCCGCAGTGTCACGGGAACTGGAAAGTCTCCCAAGACCTCCAAGGGCAGGGCATCGGACTCCGTGTCACCGGGCTCGACCGTGTTCGCATGGGTGTGGTTGTCGACGGCTCGAATTTCCCCGATGCGTTCGCGCAGCGCGGTAGTGCTCGCATCCAGTGTCATCGCGCGCTCCTCTCCCTTGCGCCTCACGTTCACCCTGAGCATCGGGGACTGGCTTCGCCAACCGAGCCTCGAACATCAAGGTCACGGGGGGCTTGACGTCGAGCTTCAGCAAGCGGTCGTCGGAGCCCAGCTCCCCCGGCTCCTTTTCGGAGCTGAGTCCAGGACCCGGTTCGTTGAATCAGCTCTGCGGACGCTGCACGGGGGATTCAGCTCCTGACGAGAATCAGGCCGGTAGGAAGCGCTCGCGTGGGTCGGCTCCGCTCCATTGACTCCGAGTCAGCGCCCCTCGTTTGATCCTCGACTCCGGACGCTTGCCCCCCCAGGAGTCACCCAATGCCTCATCCCGATGCCCAGACGGCGCTGGAGATGCTGGAGTACTGCCGCTTCGCCTACAAGGCATACGCCCAGGGCTGCGTCTACCCGATGGATCCGTTCTACGAATCCCACGGGGCCGGGATGTGGCAAGGCGCGCGGGACCGGGTGCTGGCCCAGGTGCACAAGCTGCTTGGCAGCGAAGCGGACATCCACAAGTTCGATCCCATCGAATACGACTTGAGGACTCCGCCGAACCCCCGCAACGGGGTCGTGTATCGCGGAGGTACGGGCGCCTCGCCGTACATCCTCTTCCAGCCGAGGGAGCTTGACCGCTCCATCTCGTTCTCGAAGGGCGTGGACCTGGAGGGCGAGGACATCCCCGTGAAGGTCCAGGGCCTCTTCGGAGAGCAGACCCTGCTGGGCCTCGAGCACCCGGAGGCGACGGGCTCGAAGCGGTGCTGCTATTTCCAGGGCAAGACGGGGATGACGCAGACGCACCCGAAGGCGGGCTGGGCCAGCTGGATGGGGGCCGCCATCTACGACCCCGACCTCCAGCGGCTGGTGGTGGTCTTTCGCGGGAGCCGGAGCGGCAGCGGCGGACGCGCCCTGGGGCAGGCGCTGGTCAACAGCGCGGGGAGCCCGGACTGGGTCACCGACATGAACCACCTGAAGGAGGCCCGTGTCGGCCGCTTCAGCAACGCGACGCTCTCCGCCGGCTTCTGGTACGCCTACGAGAGCTGCCAGGAATCGCTCGCGGCAGCCTGCCTGGAGGCGCTGCACGGCCGGGTGCCCCGGGAGATCATCTTCACCGGCCACAGCCTGGGGGGCGCGCTCGCGCAGTGCGCGTATCTCGACCTGGCGGGCGGCGAGCTGCTGGAGAAGGTCTACGCGAAGATCCGGAACCAGGTGCGCGTCTGCTGCTACGCCCTCTCCGCGCCGCCCGTCGTGCTCGGGTCGAAGTCGAAGGAGAAGCTTGAGCTGCACATCGGCGGGGCGCCGCAGGTGTTCCACCACTTCTCGCCGTACGACGCCGTTCACAACAGCAAGAAGGTGAATACCTCCGGCGTGACGGCCGTGAACTCGCTCGTGGGGAGCGTCACCCATCCGCTCACGTCGCCCACCCATCTGGGGCTGGAGATTCCCCTCAAGGACTGCACGCTCGCCTTCCCGGATGCGCATGAGCCCGAAGAGGTACGCAGGGGGCTCGTCGGGCTCATCCGGAAGGAGGCCAGGATGGGCCTGCCCGCGGACCCGGGTTTCTGGCCCACGTTCGATTTCAACCCTGCTGGCGCATGGGGGATGTCGGTGCGGCCGGGCGGTGAGTGGGGGGCGGAGGCGCTCGCGGCGCACCTGAAGATCGCGCTCATCACCAGCGTCACGGAAGAGCGGGCGCGGTTGCGCGCGCAGCTCTGGGCGGACGTGGTCAAGGGCAGTGGAAGGCGGAAGGACGCCTACGCGGTCGTGGAAGACATGGACGGGGACTCGTTCGATGCCTTCGCCAGCGCCTGTGGGATCGTCACGGAGCTCAGCAATCCCTTCACGGAGAACCGCAAGCAGAACCAGTTGCAACTGCGGACGCTGCGCAACGAGATGATCAAGTCCTACCAGGGGGCCTCCGGCCACAAGGCCTCCTCCAGCGTCTACTTCGTCATGCTCCAGTACCTGACGGCGGCGCAGTACGGGCTCGACATCGTGTGACGGTCACCATCGCGTCGCGACGATGAACAGCCGGGGGAAGGGCAGCAGGACCGTTCCGTCGGGCAGGGCAGGGTAGGCCCGGGCAATCCCAGCCTGGTAGCGGGCGAGGAAGTCTGTCTTTTCGTCCGCCTCCAGCGGTTCGAGGAAGGGTCGCAGCCCCGAGCCCTTGAACCACTCCACCACCGCCGCCGCGCCGCTGGCCAGCGGGTGGAAGTAGGTCGTGCGCCAGACGTCCACCGTGGCCCCGGCCTCGCGCAGCACGCGGAAGTACCAGTCGGCGTCATGGCGGACCGTCCGCGCGTTCGCGGCTCCCATCAACCTGTCGGCCCAGGGCCCCGCGCTCCCGGTCTCCCGCATCAGCCGGTGTGACGGCTCATCCAGGTTGTCCGGCATCTGCACCGCGAGGCTTCCACCTGCCGTCAGCTTGCCGAGCAGCGCGGGCATCAGCGTGGAATGGTCCGGCACCCATTGCAGCACCGCGTTCGCGAGGATGACGTCGTAGGGGCCCGGGTCGCTCCAGGTCGCGATGTCTCCCAGGTCGAACCGGACGTCCGGCAGCCGCTTGCGCGCCGCGGCGAGCATGTCCGGGGAGCTGTCCATCCCGGTGACGGCGGCCCCTGGAAAGCGGGCGCGCAGCAGCTCCGTGGAGTTGCCGGGACCGCAGCCGATGTCCGCCGCGCGCTTCACGTCGGCCGCCGGAACCCGCGCGAGCAGGTCGCGGATGGGGCGGTTCCGCTCGTCTTCGAATCGCGTGTACTGCGCCGCTGACCAGTCCATGGGCATCCCCCTGGCCGGGAAGCTACTGCGTCATGACCCGGTCATGGGTCCTTCATGTCTTGGCTGTCGTGCGCTGGCCAGACGCGGATGGGCTAGCGTTCCAGGGCATGCGACTCCTCCGCGCTTCCGCCTTCCTGTTGCTGATGGGGCTTCTCGCCTCGGGTTGCAAACGGGACTCCGACAGTCCTCCGCCCAAGGCCGTTGCTCCGGTGGAAACGCCAGAGCCCTTCATCCGGGCGGGGCTGGTGGCTCCCGTCACCGCCGCGGGACTGCCGGACACGGGCGAGGTGGACCTCGCGGCGCTGCGTGACTCCGTGGCGGACCCGAAGGTGCTCTCCGAAACGGAGCTGTCGAAGCTCACGCAAGGGCCCGCGCCCGAAGCGGAGCGCCGGACCATGGCCCCCGCGAGCGACGAGTCCTCCGCGATGGATTCAGAGGTCATGGACCTCGAGAGCGCGCCCCGGCCCCCGCCCCGCGCGGCGCCCGCCGCACG
>NZ_RAWK01000065.1 GCF_003612165.1 Corallococcus aberystwythensis
ACCGCCACCGTGGCCCGGCAACCGGTGGGGTGGGGCGTGGCGCTGGGCGCGGGCTGTGGCCAGGGCCCCGTGGAGGACTTCGGAGCGCGGGCCTCGGAGGCCTCGCTGGAGACGCGGCATGCCGGGGGCCAGACGCGCTGGGTGCGCCGCGGCGTGGGCTCTCCGGGAGATGACGTCCTGCCGGGTGACGTCGCCACGGACCGGGACGGCGCCAACATCGTCGTCGGCACGTATGAGGGCTCGCCGGACTTCGGCGGCGGCGCGCTGCCAGCGGTCGCCGCGGAGTCCGGGCACAACGCCTTCATCGTGAAGTACGCGCGCGACGGGCAGTTGCTGTGGTCCCACGGCTATGGGGCGGCGGCGGGAGCCCTCTTCCCGGACACCTATTTCGAGGTCGCAGCCACGGACCACCAGCGCAACATCACCGTGCGCGGGAACACGTCACACCCGGTGGTGCTCGGCGGCGTCACGGTGACGGGCTTCTTCCTGGTGCAGTTCACGCGCGAGGGCGAGGTGCGCTGGGTTCGGAAGCTGGGAGGCAACTACGACGGCGCTCCCGGGCTGGCCGTCGACAGCGGGGACCACGTCATCCTCGCGGGCGCCGTGGAGGGGCCGGCGGACTTCGGCGGCGGCCCGCGCACCACGGGCCCCGTCTCCGCCTTCCTCGTGAAGTACACCCGCGAGGGGACCTGGCTGTGGGACCGCGTGTTCGCCTCCCCGGCCACTGCCTTCCTCGGAGGCGTCGCCACCGACGAACAGGACCACCTCTACATCGCCGGCTCCTTCGACGAAGCGACGGACTTCGGCGGCGGCCCGCTGCCACCGTCCGCGCCGGGAGTGGAGACAGCCGTGGTGGCCCGCTTCAGCCCGACCGGCCAGCATGTCTGGTCCCGCACGCTGGAGGACGCGACCGCCCTCACCCGGTTCAGCGACATCGCGGTGCACGGCAACCGCGTGGTGCCCGTGGGCCGCTTCAGGGGCCGCTTCGACTTCGGGGGGCGCACGTTCATCGCGCCCGCGGTGGGCAGCGCGGGCATGGTGCTCGCGATGACGCGCGACGGGGAGGACCGCTGGGGCCGCAAGCTGGGCGGGGTCGTCTTCCAGGTGCGCTCGGACCACGAGGACCACCTGACGGTGCTCGGCTTTGCCATGCCGGGGGACGACGTGGGCTCGGGCCCGCTGCCCCCGGAGTCCGCCCTGTACGCCTTCGTCAACAAGTACGACCGCGTGGAGGGCGCGCGCGACTGGGTGCGCACCTTCCCCGCGGAGACCACGACCTTTGGGGGCCTGTCCGTCTCGCGCGAGGGGGAGGTCGCCGTGACGGGCGGCTTCCGCGCCCCGGTGGACTTCGGCACGGGGACGCTCCAGCCCACCACGCCGGACACCTATGATCCGTATCTCCTGCGCCTGTTCCCGTGAGTCTCCAGGTGCTCCCCAGGCCGGTTCCAACCAAGAGAAGACGTGGCTGCCCCAAGGCATGTCCACGTTGCGCCGCTCACGGATCGTAGCAGGGACCGCACTGGCGGACCTCGACGGTGGACCACTCCGCGGCGGGGCACTGCGTGGCGAACTCCAGCGCCTCCTCGCGCGTCTTCACGTCGATGAGGAAGAAGCCGCCGATGATCTCCTTGGACTCGGTGAACGGCCCGTCGCTGAAGCTGAGCTTCCCGTCGCGCCGCTCCACCCGGATCCCCTCCGCGTCCGAACGCAGCGAGTCCGCGGCCTGGAGGATGCCTCGCGCCTGGAGGGCCGCACCGAAGGCCAGCATCCGCTTCATGCGCTCCTCCGACACGCGCTTCCCCTCCGCCGTCCGCGGCGCGCTGACCTCCACCTGCTTCACCACCAGCATGTACGACATGGTCGGCTCCTTGTTGGGGGCGCAGCCTATGCCATGGGTCTGACGAGGCCACCACTGCCCATCGGACCGTGGATACCGGGCTTAGAGCGGATAGCCTTGTCAGCCTTGCCTGAGAGGCTGACGACCCATGCGCACATCCCGTATCTCCTTGCCCCTGTTGCTGACCCTGACGGCGTTCGGCGGCTGCCGGAACGATGATCCACCGGCGCCCTCCCCGCTCAAGGCCACCCTTCACCGCACCGCCTACGGCATCCCCCACATCCAGGCCGACGGATACCGAAGCCTGGGAGCCGGCATCGGCTATGCGCAGGCGCAGGACGCGGTCTGCATCCTCGCGGATCAATTCCTCAAGGTCCGCGGCGAGCGCGCGCGCTACCTGGGCCGGGGACCCCAGGACGCCTACCTTGAAAGCGACTTCACCTACCTGGGGCTCGCGCTGCGGACCCGCGCCGAAGCCGCCTTCGCGGAGCAGTCGCAGGAGCTGCGCGACCTCGTGCAGGGCTACGCGGCTGGCTACAACCAGTACCTCAAGGACGTGCCGGCGGATCAGCGTCCTGCCGCGTGCCGGGGTGCCGCGTGGGTGAAGCCCATCAGCGCGTATGACCTGCTCGCGTACCACCTGGACCTGTCGCTGAACGACACGCTGGTGCCGTTGCTCGGCTACGTGGGGAACGCGCAGCCTCCGAGCGTGGAGGCAGGAGCGCAGGGGCCGCGGTCGGGACCGCTCGCGATACCGCCGCGCAAGGACGGGCTGGGCAGCAACGGCTGGGCGCTGGGGCGCGAGAAGACCGCCAGCGGCCGGGGCATGCTCGTCGCCAACCCGCACTTCCCCTGGGAGGGCAGCCTCCGCTTCCACGAGAGCCACCAGACCATCCCCGGCAAGCTCGACGTGTACGGCGTGTCCCTGCTGGGCGTGCCGGCCATCAACATCGGCTTCAACCGGGACATCGCGTGGACGCACACTGTGACGGCGTCGAGCCACATGACGCTGTACCGGCTCAAGCTCGTGCCAGGGGACCCCACGGCGTACGTCTATGACGGAGCGGTCCGCCGCATGACGTCGCGGACCGTCACCGCCGCCGTGCGCGGAGACGACGGCGGCATGACGCAGGAGACGCGCACGTTCTGGCGCAGCCACTACGGTCCGATGCTCGCGGGCCCTGGAGCGGACTGGGCGGGAGAGACCGCGTACACGACGCGCGACGCCACGGAGGACAACCCCCGCTTCGTGGAGCACTGGCTGCGCCTGAACACGGCGCACAGCATCGACGAGGCAGCGGACGTGGAGCGCACGGTGCGCGGCGCGCCCTGGGTGAACACGCTCCTGGCGAGCGCCGCCGGCGACACGCGCTACGTGGATGCCTCCCGCGTCCCCTACCTGAGCCCCGCCACGGTGGCGGCCTATCGCGACGCGCTCGAGTCCACCCCGGACGCGCCGGTGTTCGCGTCGCTGGGACTCGTCCTCCTGGACGGCAGCACGTCCCGCGACGAATGGGTCGGCCTGGAGGGCGAGTCGCACGGCCTGGTGCCGGCGACCGTCATGCCGCAGCTCCGCCGGACGGACTTCGTGATGAACGCGAATGATCCGGCGACGTTCGTGAACCCCGCCGAGCCCCTGATCAACCTGCCCTTCCTCTACGAGATCTACGGAACGCGAGGCCGCATGAGCACGCGCTCGCACATGAACCTCACGCTGATCACGGAGGAAGGAGCCACCGCGGCGGCCGGGAGCGACGGGCGCTTCACGCGAGAGGAAGCCGAGCAGGCCATCCTGAGCAACCGGACCTGGGTGGCGGAGCAGCTGCGCACGGCGGTGGTGCAGCGCTGCCAGGGCGCGGGGCCCGTCCTCGTGCAGGACGTGCCCGTGGACATCACGGAGGCGTGTCAGTTGCTCGCGGCGTGGGACGGCCGGTTGGAGCTGGATCGCACGGGCGCCATCGTCTGGCGTGAGTTCCTGAACGCCCACAACCGCTCCGACCTCGTGGACCAGGGCAGCCTCTTCGCGCAGCCCTTCGATCCGGCGAGGGCGGCGGTGACGCCGGCCGGCCTGGTCCCTGCTCCCGTGACGGGGGTGGACCCGGTGAACCAGAAGCTGGCGGAGGCCGTGGCGCTCCTGGGCAAGGCGGGCATCGCGGTGGGGACGAAGCTGGGGGACGTGCAGTTCGCCTGGAAGGGAGACCGCAAGGTGCCGCTGCACGGAGGCGCGGCCTTCGAGGGCGTCACCAACGTGGTCGGCTATTCCGGAGCGAATGCGACGCTGCTGCCGCAGCCCCAGCCGCAGGGCCCGCTGCTCTCCCCCGGCACGGGGCTCACGCCGGAAGGCTACCCGGTCGATTTCGGAACCAGCTTCCTGATGGTGATGGAATTCACGGCGGAGGGTCCCAAGGCGAACGCGGTCCTCTCCTACGCGGAGTCCGCCAACCCCGAGTCCCCGCACTTCGCGGACCAGACGGACCTCTTCTCCGGCAAGCAGTTCCGTCCCGTGCGCTTCAACGAGGCGGAGATCCTCGCGGATCCGGAGCTCACGACGACGGAGCTGATCATCGACGCGACGTCGAAGCTCGAATAGCGGAGCGTGCACACGTTGTGGGTGAAGCCTTCGTGCACAAGGGGGAGCACCCACCATGGAACCCACGACCCAAGCCATCGCCCTCCTGCCCGGCCAGGTGGTCGTCTCGCTGAACTTCGACGACTGCCTGGCGTCCCAGCTCATCGCGGCTTCCGCCATGGAGGCCCGCGGAATGCGGGGGACGTTCTTCATCAACAGCAGCCGGCTCGGGCAGTCTGGCCGCCTCACGCTCGCCCAGGTGAGAGCGCTCCGGGACAAGGGCCATGAGATTGGAGGTCACACGCTGACCCATCCGCATCTCACGGAGCTGTCGCCGGACGAGCAGCGCAGGGAGATCTGGAACGACCGCGTTGCCCTGCTGAACGCGGGCTTCCGCATCACATCGTTCGCCTACCCCTTCGGCGACAAGGACGCGACCACGCGGCAGATCGTCATTGATGGCAACTACAACTCCGCGAGGGAGAGCGGCGGTCTGCGGACCACCTCCACCGGCAGCAGCCCGGCCGCCGAACCCGTGCCGCCCGCGGACAAGTACGCCATCCGGACCCACGGCTCGGTGCAGGCCACCACGACGCTCACGGACCTGAAGAACTACGTGCTGCGAGCCGAGGAGTCCGGAGGCGGCTGGGTGCCCATCGTCTTCCACCACATCTGCGGGCCGTGCGACCCGCCTCAGACCTATTCCATCTCGCCCGCCAACCTGACGGCGTTCATCGACTGGCTGGCCACCCGAGCCGCGCGAGGCACCACCGTGGCCACGATGGACGCGATCATCGGCGGAGCCCTCAAGCCCCCGGTGAGCTGGCCCCCCGGGCAGCTCCTGAAGAACCCGTCGCTCGAAGCGGACAGCAACGGCGACGGAACACCGGACTGCTGGCAGCGAGGCGGCTTCGGCAACAACACGTTCACGTGGACGCGGACGTCGGATGCGCACGGAGGGAGCTGGGCCCAGCAGGTGCGCATCACGCAGATCTCCGACGGAGACCGGAAGCTCATCACAAGGCAGGACGACAGCAGCTGCACGCCCACGCCGGTAACGGGGCATCACTACCGGATCACCGCCTGGTACAAGGCCACGACGCAGGTGAGGTTCAAGGCCTACTACCGCAACAGCGCGGGAGCCTGGACCTACTGGTCCCAGGGCCCGCTGCTGCCCGCGAAGAGCAGCTACACCTTCGCGGAATGGACCACGCCCGCCGCGCCTTCCGCCGCGAAGGCGCTCAGCGTGGGCCTGTCCATCGACGTGGTGGGCACGCTGACGATGGACGACTTCACGCTCAATGACGTGGAGGCGACCGCGACCGTGTAGCCCTCAACCTTCGAGCTGTTCCGCCGTGAGGCATCCCGCTTCGAGGTCCAGATCCTCCAGCGGGATGCGCTGGATGTGCTCACGGGGCTCGTCAACGTTGTCGCGGTACTTGTCCGAGCCGCTCTCGTAGGTGACCCAGATCTCGCCGTCGATGATGTTGACGCCCTGGGCATAGGGGTCGATGAGCCCGTTGCCGATATCCACCCGCTTGTCGATGTCCGCGGAGAAGGTGTCCTCGGTGGACGTGAACGGCTGGTAGATGAGCTTCTGGTCACCCGTGGTGAAGATGATGCCCTCGTCGGTGACGGTCATCCCCTGCGCGCGGTCCGGAGCACGGATGGGGCCCTCGCGAGAGTCCTCGATGAGCGCACCGGTCTGCTCATCGATCTTGTACCGCCAGACGGCGCCCGCCTTGCCATCGCCGTCCTTGCTGTAGCCACCGATGTACGCGTAGCCGTCCTTCACGGTCATGTAGCTGCCCGCGGACACGAGGCCGATGCCCGTGGCGGGATCGGTCAGCCCCTCGGGCTTGGGGACATCCATGACCTGGGAGGGCATGGCCTCGCGGCACTCGTTCTGCGCAGCTTCGATCTCTTCGCGCGTGTAGACGTAGATGTGGTCCGTGTCGGAGACGTAGACGTGGTCACCGTCCGTCGAAACACCGCCACCATGGCTGGGAGGGCCCGCGGGCGGCGGCCCACCGAGCACTGCTTGGTGTGTCTCCTTCCCGGAGTCCTTGTCCTGCACGGACAGGAGCACCCGGTGGTCGTCGTTGTAATAGGTCGTGAGCACTTCGCCGCGCTTGGCGTCGTAGCCCTGCCCCTGCGGAGTCCATCCCGCGTCCAGGTGGATGAGCTCCGGGCCGACCTTCTCCCCGCCACTCGCCTTCATCAGCGGCGAGTCCACGCTCGCGGCAGCCGTAGCCGAAGGCGCCGTCCCGGAGCCACTGAGGTTCACGGGGCTGGACTTCGTTGGGTCCATGCCGTCCTGGAAGTAGGGCGCGGCGGTGGGCGGCGGCGCGGGCGGAGTCGGGGCCACCGGAGGCTTCGTGACCGCCGTCTGCACCGTGCTGACGACCTGGCGGATGAGGGAGCTGATCAAGGGCCTGCCTCCGTCTGAACGAGCATGTGGCTGAACGCCACCAACCCACGGAGCATACGCAGGTTGTGCCCGGAGGGTCACGGGACTGCCCCCCACCCAAGTTCTGACCCACGAGCGAGAACGCACTCGCCGTATTGACAACCCAGCACACGAAGTGTCGCGCACTGAGATCCAGATGTATGTCAATACTTCATAGGTGGTATTGCGACCCAGGATTCACAGACACTAAAGACTCTCACAGGTTGTATCGGGCGCCTGACGCACGAGGTCCGATAGCACCCACGTTGACGCTGTCCGAGCATCTCTGGCGGGCGTGGGAACTGCGCTAGTATTCAGAGCCTCACTCCCCGGGGGGTTGATGCCGTCTACATTTACGTGGCTGGATCATTCGGAGCACGACCGGCGTCGTGTGCTCGAAGCCGTGGACCGCTTCAAGGAGACCGACACCCGGGACGAACTCGGACTGGGCGCTATCCGGGACACCTTCGCGGACCTGCTCTTTCCGGGAACGAGCACCATCCAGACACGCGCACGCTATTTCCTCTTCGTGCCTTGGATGTACCGCCAACTGCATGAGAAGTCCGTGACGAAGGACAAGGTCGCGGCGCGCGCGCGCAAGGAGGAGATCCACCTGCGGGACGCATTGCTCGAGTCGGCGGACACGGCAGGCGTGCTCGGTAAGGTGGCGGGCGCCGCCCTCAAACGCCTGCCCAGCAACGTTTACTGGCAGGGCCTCGGCGCCTGGAAGATCCGCCTCTACCCAGGCTCGCAACAGGAGTACCACCGCTACTTCGAGTTCCTTCACACGGCGGCGGACGGCGCGCGTGATGATGATGGTGAGTCACTCGACGGCGGACGGGTGGTCCCCTGGCATGCCTACCTGCCCCCGGCTCCGGACACCTTCCCGGAAGGCGCGGACTTCGAATTGCGTCCGGACGAGGCCCGTTACCTCGCCGAGCGCATCTGCTTCTCCGCGCGCCAGTCGCTCCTCGCGTTCCTCGTGCTGCGAGGGAAGACGGTGGAAGCCCCGTATCCCTGGGCTCATCCCCAGCGAGCCGAATTCCCGGCCCACATCCAGGACATCCTCCATCACAGCCAGCTTCTCGCGGAATCGATGCACGGCGCCGCGCTGCTGTACAACCTCATGCTCGCCGAGGAGCTTCCCGCAGGGCCTCGAAGGGACGAGCGCACCACGACATTCCGTGAGGAACTCGAGACGTGGGTGACGGAGCTGCGAGCGCGCAGCGATGCCCTCTCCCATTGGAAGCGCAGCGAGTTCTGGCTCCTCGTCCAACAGCGCACTCACGTGAGCGGAGCCACCCACCGCTTCGTGGAGCAGTGGCAGGAATACGCGCCGTGGCAAAGCGTGCACCGCGCGACCGATGACGTATCGGTCCGAAGGCTGTTGCGAGACCGCGAGCGTCAGTTGAAGGGAGCCCGTGCGCGGCTCGGGAATCCCCGTGCCCTCGAGCTCTGGAATGGAGCCTCCGGCGTGGATCGGATTTCGTACCGGTGGCACAGCGCCGCCCGCATCCTCATGGACATTCACGCCGGCCTGGGAGGTCGCGATGCTCGCGCCTGACACCCGAAGGGTCCTGCTTGAGGCGCTCAGGCCCCCCGAGGGGTTCCGAATCGACCGCGCCCTCGCGACAACCTACACGCTCGACCTGATGGCGCTGCTCACCGCGCCGCTGGCCTTCTCCTTGTTCGATGGCATCGCGAGCAAGGAGGACGCCACGAGCGGCGCGGAGGCCAGCGAGCACCTGAACCCGTTCGCCCTGCTGAAGGCTGTTCGAGACCACGCGGAGCGCACCACGATCTTTTGTCAGAGCACGCGCATCTCTGCCCCGCCCCGGTACCAGCGGCTGCTCGCCTACGTGGAGGACTCCGTCGTCGAGGTGAACGCCCCAAGCGAAGGCGGCGTCTTCCACCCGAAGCTGTGGGCGCTCCGCCTCGTAGGCGACGCAGGGGAGGTCGCGTACCGGGTGCTCTGTCTCTCGCGAAACCTCACCTTCGATTCGTCCTGGGACACGGCGCTCATCCTGGATGGGGTGCTGGCGGACCGGGAGAAGTCCTTCTCCGCGAACCGCCCCCTGGCGGACTTCTTCCGCGCCCTTCCTTCCCTCGCCGTGCGTCCTCCACCCCGTCGGGTGGAGGACGACGTCGAACTCATCTCCAGCGAACTGGGACGGGTCCGCTTCGAGCTTCCCCCGCCCTTCGAAGCGCTGCAGTTCCACCCGATGGGACTGGCCGGATACAACAAGCGCCCTCCCCTGGAGACGGCCTCCCGAGCGCTCATCGTCTCTCCTTTCGTCACCGCGCCAGCGCTAGCAGAGCTCGCGGAGGGAGGCATCCTCGTGTCTCGCATGGATGAATTGGCGAAGCTTCCCCGGGAGAGCCTCGCCTCCTTCGAGGTGTGCGTACTGCACGATGGGGCTGAGATGTTGGAGCTGGGGGACACGGGCGAGGTGCCTGCGCGCGACGGCGAGGGCTCGCCGCCTCCAACAGGCCTGCACGCCAAGCTGGTCGTCCAGGATGACGGCTGGAACGCCCATGTCTGGACGGGCTCGGCCAACGCCACGAGCGCGGCGCTGCACCAGAACGTCGAGTTCCTCGTGAAGCTGACCGGTAAGAAGAGCCAGGTCGGCATCGATGCCCTCCTCGAGGGTCGGCAAGGTGAGCCTGGGCTGCGCGCCCTGCTTGCCTCGTGGTCTCCTCCCGAGAAGCCCGCTGAGGAGGATCCGGCCGTCACGGCCCTGGAGGAACGCCTCCGCGTCGCCCGGGGCCAGCTCGGGCGGGTGACCTGGATTGCCGAGGTCACGGAGGGCCCTGAGGGGTTCGCGACGCGCCTGCGGTCCAAGGAGCCCGTCGAAGTCCCCGAGAACATCACTGTGAACGTCTGGCCCATCTCGTTGCCTCGGGACACCTACGCGCTCCCGCTCGAGTTGCGTGAGGGTTGCGCGGGCGTCGACTTCGCGGCCCGCAGCTTCGAGGCGCTCACGGGCTTCTTCGCGCTCTCCCTCGCCACAGCCGTGGAGGACAAGACAGCGGAAGCCGTCTTCGTCGTGACGGCGGTCCTCCAGAACGCTCCCGCGAACCGAGCGGCGCGAATCCTCCAGTCGATGCTCGATGAGCCCGCCAAGGTGCTCCGCTTCCTGCGAATGCTCCTGGCCTCTGACCCCATGGACATCCTGGAAGGCCTGGCGGGGTTCGATGCGACAGAGTCCACGCCCGGCGCGAAGGATGCTGGCGCCGGGACGGAAGTGCCTCTCCTCGAAGCCATGGTGCGGACGCTGGACCGTGCGCCCGTGCGTCTCGACGCCATTCATCAGGTCGTGCAGGATCTCCTCTCCACAGACGAGGGGCGGAAGTTGCTGCCAGAGGGCTTCCTGGCGGCGTGGCAACCCATCTGGGCGGCGCGCCAGGTCCTGACGGGAAAGGTGGCAGCGTGAGCCAGTCAACGGAGGCAGGAGTCCTTGCGGGCGCCGCGCACGCGCTGCAAGGCTTGAAGGACTTCCAGCGGGAGACGGTGGACTACGTCTTCGAGAGGCTCTTCTTCCCGGATGGCTCCGGCCGGTTCCTGGTCGCGGACGAAGTGGGCCTTGGGAAGACGATGATCGCCAAGGGCGTCATCGCGCGGACCCTCCAGCACCTGCGCGACCGGGTGGACCGGTTGGATGTCGTCTACATCTGCTCCAACGAGGACATCGCGCGCCAGAACGTCAGCCGACTCAAGCTCGAGGGAGAACACGTCACCCTCGCGTCGCGCTTGACGCTCCTTCCCAGGGAGGCGCGGCGGCTCAAGGACTCTCCCTCCCGCATCAACTTCATCTCCTTCACGCCCGCGACGTCTTTCGACCTGAGCGGAGGCCTGGGCCACGTGGAGGAGCGGCTCCTGCTCCACGCGATGCTGACCGGGCTGTGGGGCCTGGGCACCAGCGCCCCCGCGATGAACGTCCTCCAGGGAGGGGTGGACAGCGAGCGTTTCCGTGCCCGCGTCCGCAGCATGCAGCTTTCGGAGTTCGATCCCACGGGAGACAGCACCCGCTTCTTCGCGAAGGAACTCGAGAAGCGTGCGGCCGCGGCCAGGGCGCGCGGTGAGCCGGACTTGCGCGCGCGCTTCGAAGACCTGTGCCAAGCGTATCCTACCTATCGAAGTCAGCCGGATGTCGCGACGTCGCGGTTGCGCTCGCGGCTGGTGGGAGAGCTGAGGTCGGCACTCGCATCCGGCTGTGTCGCGACGTTGGAGCCCGACTTGGTCGTCCTCGACGAGTTCCAGCGCTTCAGCCACCTGCTGGACGGGCAGGACGAGGCCAGCGAGCTGGCGCGCGCGCTCTTCGAGTTCGAGGGCGTGCGAACCCTCCTGCTCTCCGCGACGCCCTACAAGATGTACACGACAGCCACAGAGGCTGGGGGCGAGGACCACTATCAGGACTTCGTCCGGACGCTCCGGTTCCTGGAGCGCAAGCCGGCGGGTGCGGACGACATCGACGGGCTCTTCCAGCAGTACCGCCGTGGCCTCATGCAACTGGGGGACGTGGAGCGCCGACGCGAGCTCGAGGGGGTCCGCCGGAAGCTGGAGGACCGCCTGCGGCGGGTGATGGTCCGGACCGAGCGGCTGGCCTCCACGCCCGACCGCAACGGCATGCTCAAGGAGATTCCATCGTCCGACGCGAAGCTGACCCGCGACGATGCGTTGGGATATCTGGCCCTCCAGAAGGTCGCCCGGCTGTGCGACCACCACGACACGCTCGACTATTGGAAGAGCACGCCGTACGCCTTGAGCTTCATGGACGAGGGCTACAAGCTCAAGCGCAGTCTTCTGGGGCTGAGCGAGGACGGGCAGGCGCGCTTCGAGCTGGCCCGGGCGCTGACGGCTCCAGGCAACCTCCGCCTCCCGTGGTCGAGCGTCGAGCGCTACGCGGAGATCGATTTAGGCAACGCCCGGATGCGAGAGCTCGTGGCGCAGACCCTCGGACGCGGTGCACACCGCATGCTCTGGCTGTCTCCGTCCCTCCCCTATTACCGGCTTCGCGGCCCCTGGGGTGAGCCCGGGGCGAAGGACGTCAGCAAGCGTCTCGTCTTCTCCTCCTGGAAGTTCGCCCCTCGGGCCATCGCGGCGCTGCTGAGCTTCGAGGCCGAGCGACGGATGTTCGGGCGCGAGCAGCGCGACGGCTACTCCTCCGAGCGCCGGCGCCGCAGGGGGGCCGCGCTCCGCTTCCAGGTAGCGGATGGTCGCCCGACGGGCATGCCCATCCTCGCCCTACTCTACCCCTGCGTCTTCCTCGCTCGCGCCTGTGACCCTGTGCGCTTCGCCGCGGAGTCGTTCCAGGACGGCACTCCGGGCGAGGGGTTCGTCGATCTTGATGAGGTGCTTTCAGCGGCCTGTATGCAGATCGAGGTCGCCTTGCGGCGTCTGCCGCCGGGTACGCCTGAAGGACGCGTGGACGAGCGGTGGTACTGGGCGGCCCCGCTCCTCCTCGACCGGGCCATCGAGCCGCATGCCACCGAAACATGGTTTGACCGGGACGACCTGCCTGGGTTGTGGATGGGAGGAGAAGCCTCCGAGGAGCAGGCGGAGCCGTCGTGGCAGGCCCACGTGGAGACCGCGCGGGAGATGTTGCGAGGAAGCGCGGACCCGCTGGGCCGCAGACCGGATGACCTCGTGGAGGTGCTCGCGGAGATGGCGATCGCCGCGCCGGGAGTCACGCTCCTCCGGTCGATGCTCCGCGTCCTGGAACTGCGGACCGATGCCTTGGGCGAAGTGGCGGGCGTCCGCATCCGTGACGCCGCAGCGATGGCTGCCTGGGCGTTCCGCGCCTTGTTCAATCAGCCCGAGTTCGCGGAGATGTTGCACCGCGAGGTTGGCGAGCCCCGAGGTCTGCCTTACTGGCGGACCGTGCTCCGCTACTCGGTGGACGGATGTCTGCAAGCCGTGCTGGATGAGTACGCGCACGTGCTCCGGGACCACCTGGGGCTGGTCACAGGAAGCGCCGCCGAGCGGGTCCACGAAATCGCGGAGAACATGGCCAAGGCGCTGTCCCTGCGCACCGCGAGCTTGACCACATACGACGTGGAGCCGAGTGAGAGCGGGCGGACAGTCCGGCAGGAGGTTCGCCGCATGCGCTGCCACTTCGCCTTGAGGTTCGGAGACGAGAGGTCCGACGACGGGCAGGTGGCCACCCGCGCGGATTCGGTGCGCAAGGCATTCAATTCGCCGTTCTGGCCCTTCGTCGTCGCCACGACCTCCGTGGGGCAGGAGGGTCTGGACTTCCACGCCTACTGCCACGCGGTCGTGCACTGGAATCTGCCCAGCAACCCGGTGGACCTCGAGCAGCGGGAAGGCCGCGTGCACCGTTACAAGGGCCATGCGGTCCGTAAGAACGTCGCGAGAACCCATGGGCTGGAGGCCCTCAACGATGCGGCCACGGACATCTGGGAGGTGATGTTCGAGAAGGCGCGCCGGTCGCGTCCGGAGGGGAGCACGGACATCGTGCCGTACTGGGTGTACCCCGTGGATGACGGAGCGCGGATCGAGCGCCATGTGCTCGCGCTCCCGCTGAGCCGCGAGTTCGAGCGCGCTGTGCGACTGTCCAAGTCGCTCGCCATCTACCGGCTGGCCTTTGGACAGCCGAGGCAGGATGACCTCATCAACTACTTGGTCGAGGCGGTGGAACCGCACGTCCTGGAGCAAGCACTCGCCGCGACACGCATCGACCTGTCGCCCTTCGCAGCGGAAGCCGCGCCCCTGGCGATTTTGACCTGATGCATCTGTGCTGAAAAACAAAGGCCCTGGAGTCACCGGCTTGCACCGGAAACTCCAGGGCCTTCATTTTGGTCGGGGCGACAGGATTTGAACCTGCGACCACTTGCACCCCAAGCAAGTGCGCTACCAGGCTGCGCTACGCCCCGTGAACCGCCGTCGTGAAACGGTGCGCCCTTATGCCCTCGCCGCTCTCCTGGGTCAAGCGCGAGGTGACGGGCGCTGGTGAAAAAAACCTACTCGTCGCCCTCTTCCATTCCCTCGTCGAAGTCCTCGCCCCGGGCCTCCGCCGCGTCCGCCGCCGCCTCTTCCTGCGCGTCGATCTCCGCGTGGTTCTCCGGCGGTGCCTCGCCGTTCAGCGCGCTCTTCAACACCTGGCTCGGACGGAAGGTCAGCACCCGGCGGGCGCTGATCTCGATCTCCTTGCCCGTCTGCGGGTTGCGGCCCACGCGCGCCTTCTTCTGGCGCACCTGGAAGTTTCCGAACCCGGAGATCTTGATCTTGTCCCCGCGCTCCAACGTCTCCTTCACGGTGTCGAAGACGAGCTCTACGATCTCCGCCGACTCCTTCTTGGAGAAGCCGACCTTCTCGTAGACCCCCTCGATGATGTCCGCTTTCGTCATGCGAGTCCTCTGGCACCCGTGAATGGCCGGTGAACGCGGGGCATGGTGTCAGCCTTCCCCGAACCGTGTCAACGTCCTGACTTCATTCAGGAATTCAGGCGCGCAGTGCCGCCCCCAGGCGCTGGTTCACCTCCGCGATGATGCGCTGGTGGGCCGCCGTGACCTCCGCGTCGGTCAGCGTCCGCTCGGGCGAGCGGTACCTCAAGGCGTACGCCAGGTTCTTCTTCCCCTCGGGGATGGGCTTGCCCGTGTAGACGTCGAACACCAGCGCGTCCTCCACCAGCGGCGCCCCGACCTCCAGGATGACCCGGCGCACCTCCTCGTTGCGCAGCTCCAGCGGCACCACCACCGCCAGGTCGCGCAGCACCGCCGGGTACTTGGGCAGCCCTTCCGCCTGCGGCACCAGCCGAGCCGCCGCGTACAGCGGCTCCGTGTCCAGTTCGAACACGAACACGCCTTCTGGCAGCCCCAGCGCCTTCGTCACGCGGGGGTGCACCTCGCCCACCAAGCCCAGCACCGTGCCGTCCCGCAGTGCCACCTGGGCCGTGCTGCTCGGGTGGTACGCGGGGGCCTCCGCCTGGGTGAAGGTCACGCCCTCCACGTGCAGTGCGTGCAGCAGCGCCTCCACCGCGCCCTTCGCGTCGTAGAAGTCCACGCGCGAGTCCTTCTGCGTCCAGCTCCGGCCGCCGCCGCGCAGGCCCCACACCAGGCCCGCCACGCGCGGCACCTCACGCGCCGCGGGCCGCATCCCCTGCCCGCCTTGCGCGTCCCGGAAGTACGCCCGGCCCGTCTCGTACAGGCCCACCGACTCCACCTGGTGGCGCACGCTGCGCGACAGGTTCTCCAGCAGGCCCGGCAGCAGGCTCGTGCGCATCACCGACTGCTCGACGCTCAGCGGGTTCATCAGCGCGATGGGCGCTTCCTTCCCACCCAGCACCTCCAGCGACTTCGGTGCCACGAACGAGTAGTTCACCACCTCGGACAGCCCCACGCCGCCCAGCGCGTGGCGCAGCCGGCGCTCGGCCTCCATGGACAGGGGCTCCGGCGCCAGCGTCTCCAGCCCTCGCGGCAGGCGCGCCGGGATGTTGTCGTAGCCGTACACGCGGGCGACCTCCTCCATCAGGTCCTCCTCGCGCTCCACGTCCACGCGCGCCCGGGGCACCTCGTACGTCGTCTGGCCGGCGGACTCGTCCACGGACTTGAAGCCCAGCGCCGTCAGGATGCGCCGGACCTCCGCCTCCGGCACCGCCACGCCCAGCACCTTCTCCACCCGCGCGTAGCGCAGCGTCGCCCGGCGCGGCGCCAGGGGCTCCGGCTGCACGTCCACCCTACCCGGCACCACCGTGCCACCCGACAGCTCCGCGATGAGCTGCGCGGCCCGGTCCAACGCCGGCAGCACCGCGTCCAGGTCCGCCCCGCGCTCGAAGCGGTGCGACGCCTCCGTGTGCAGCGCGTAGCGCTTCGCGGACCGGCGCACGCCGGAGCCGTGGAAGTGCGCGGACTCGATGACGATGCGCTTCGTGCCCTGCGTCACCTCGCTGTCGCCGCCGCCCATCACGCCCGCCAGCGCCTGCGCGCGGTCCCGGTCCGCGATGACCAGGTCGTCCGCGTCCAGCGTGCGCTCCTTGTCGTCCAGCGTGCGCAGCTTCTCCCCGGCCTTCGCGGTGCGGACGACGATCTCCTGGCCCGCCACCTTGTCCAGGTCGAACGCGTGCAGCGGCTGGCCGTACTCCAGGAGCACGTAGTTGGTGACGTCCACCACGTTGTTGATGGCGCGCACGCCGCATGCCTTCAGCCGGTCCTGCATCCACTGCGGCGACGGCTGGATGGTGACGCCCTCCACCACGCGTGCCGCGTAACGCGAGCAGCGCTCCTTCGCGTCGATGCGCACCTTCACCAGCTCCGCCACCGGCTTGCCGGACTCGGCGGGCTTCGGCTGCGGCGGCGTCAGCTGCGCGCCCGTCACCACGCCCACCTCGCGCGCGATGCCCAGGTGGCTGAGCGCGTCCGGCCGGTTCGGCGTGACGTTCACCTCCAGCACGGAGTCATCCAACCCGATGGCCTCCGCGATGGGGATGCCCAGCTTCGTGTCCGCGGGCAGGATGAGCAGACCGGACGAGTCCTCCGTGATGCCCAGCTCCTTCGCGGAGCAGAGCATGCCGAAGCTGTCCACGCCCCGCAGCGCGGCCTGCTTGATCTCCATGCCGTTGGGCAGCTTCGCGCCCACCGTGGCCAGCGGCACCTTGTCGCCGACCTTGAAGTTCTTCGCGCCGCACACCACCTGGAACAGCGCGGAGCCGCCGATGTCCACCTGCGTGACGGACAGCTTGTCCGCGTTGGGGTGCTGCACCGACTCGCGGATCTGCGCCACCACCACGCCGCGCAGGCCTTCGCCGGGGCGCTCCACGCCTTCAATCTCCAGGCCCGCCGCGGTCAGCTTGCGCGCCAGCTCGTCCACGGACGGCGGCAGCGCGACGTAATCACCCAGCCACTTCACTGAAATCTTCACAGGGTTGTCCTCTTGAGTGGGGGGCCGGAATCAGAACTGCGCGAGGAAGCGCGCGTCGTTCTCGAACATCATCCGCAGGTCGTCGATGCCGTAGCGCAGCATGGCCAGGCGCTCCACGCCCATGCCGAACGCGTAGCCCGTCACCTCCTTCGGGTCGTAGCCCGCGGCGGTGAAGACGTTCGGGTGCACCATGCCGCTGCCCAGCACCTCCAGCCACCCGGTCTGCTTGCACACGCGGCAGCCCTTGCCGCCGCACGACGCACAGGTGACGTCCACCTCCGCGGAGGGCTCCGTGAAGGGGAAGAACGACGGGCGGAAGCGCGTGCGCGTCTCCGAGCCGAAGAACGCCTTCACGAACGCGTCCAGCGTCCCCTTCAGCTCCGCGAAGCTCACGTCCTTGTCCACCAGCAGGCCTTCCACCTGGTGGAACATAGGCGTGTGCGTGATGTCCGAGTCGCGCCGGTACACCCGGCCCGGCATCACCGCGCGGATGGGCGGCTTGCGCGACAGCATGTGCCGCACCTGCACCGGTGACGTGTGCGTGCGCAAGAGCGACGGGCTGTCCGCCTTCTTCGCGTGGCCCAAGCTGGGCTCGTCCACGTAGAACGTGTCCTGCATGTCCCGCGCGGGGTGGTCCTTGGGCAGGTTCAGCGCCTCGAAGTTGAAGTAGTCGAGCTCGATCTCCGGCCCGACCGCCACCTCGAACCCCAGCCGCGCGAACGTCCGGACGATGTCCTCCAGCGTGCGCGACACCGGGTGCCGTCCGCCGGGCAGCACCGCGCGCCCGGGCAGCGTCACGTCCAGCTTGGGGCCCTTGAGCTGGGCCTCCATCGCGGCGTCTTCCGCGCGCTTCGTGGCGTCCGCCAGAAGCTGCTCCAGCTCCGCCTTGACGATGTTGGCGATCTCTCCCAGGGCGCGCCGCTCGTCCGGGGGCAGCTTGCCCATGCCGCCCAGCACCGCGGACAGCTCGCCCTTCTTGCCCAGGTAGCGGATGCGCAGGGCCTCCACCTGCGAGGGCTCCGACACGCCGGAGATCTCCTGGCGCGCCGCGTCCGCCAACGCCTGCAACCGGTCTCGCATGGTCCTCTTCCCGCCTTCCATTCACGCCCCGGTCGCCTCAAGCGCCGGGCAAAAAAAAGGGCCGCCCCCTGGTGGAGGCAGCCCGTTTCAGCTTCGGAGGCCGGCGTCACCGCCGGCCGTGTCTCAGGCTGCCTTCGCGATGTTGGCGATGGCGGCAAAGCCCGCGGGGTCCGCGATGGCCAGATCGGACAGGACCTTGCGGTCCAGGCTGATCTTCGCCTTCGCCAGGCCGGCGATCAGCTTCGAGTAGGACAGGCCCACGGTGCGGGCGGCCGCGTTGATGCGGACGATCCACAGCGAGCGGAAGTTGCGCTTGCGCACCGCGCGGTCGCGGGTGGCGTAGTCCAGGGCGCGCTCGACGGCCTGGTTCGCACGGCGGTAGCAGTTCTTGCGACGGCCGCGGAAGCCCTTGGCAAGCTTGAGAATGCGATTACGACGACGACGAGCCTTGAAACCCTTTTTGACGCGCATGACACACTCCTGACTTCTGGAAGGGAGCCCCGGGGCGCTGGCTTCACGCCGCTCCGCCTGGACTCACAAATTGGTTCAAAAACCCGAGGACGACTCAGGCGCCGTAGGGGAACAGCTCCTTGATGACCTTCTTCGCGTCCATGTCGCGCAGGTGGCTGGTGCCACGGTTGCCGCGCTTCTGCTTGGGCGACTTGGAGAAGGTAAACAGGTGCTTGCTGAACGCCTTGCCGAACTTCACCTGGCCGCTCTTCTTCACGTGGAAGCGCTTCTTCGCGGCGCTGCGGGTCTTCAACTTGGGCATGATCCCAAACCTTCCTTCTGCCTGTCGGCCGGCAGTCTTCGTGACTGACGGCGGACCGGGACACACGGTTCCCGGACGCTTTGGGCGAAAGCCTCTATCACTCTTTTGAGGCGATGGGGGTAGCGTTTCCTACAGCCATCGCAGAAACAACCGCCGCGGCAACCGCCGGCCTGCCTTCCTGCTTCTTCGCGGCCGCCTCCACCGCCTGACGGGCCAGTTCCCGGGCCCGCTGGGCCACCTTGGGGTTGGGGGCCAGGATCATGAACATCTGGCGCCCTTCCATCCGGGGGTTCTGCTCCACCACCGCGACGTCCTTCAGGTCCTTCACCACGTCGTCCAGGATCGCACTCCCCAGCTCCTTGTGGGTGATTTCCCGACCCCGGAACTGGATGGTGATCTTCGCCTTGTTCCCCTCTTCCAGGAACCGGCGGACGTTGCGGACCTTGAACTCGTAGTCGTGCTCCTCCGTCTTGGGGCGGAGCTTCACCTCTTTGAGGTGGACCACGACCTGCTTCTTCTTCGCGTCCGAGGCCTTCTTCTTCTCCTCGTACTTGAACTTGCCGTAGTCCATGATCTTGCAGACCGGCGGCTTCGCCATGGGGGAGATCTCGACGAGGTCGAGACCGTCCGCCTGGGCGCGCGTCAGGGCTGCTTCCAGGGACATGACCCCGAGCTGCTCGGCGTTCGGTCCGACGACGCGGACCTCCCGGGCTCGGATACGGCGATTGGTTCTCTGGTCGCGGACGATGGGAGGACCCTCCGGCGGCTCGGGGATGAGGGCGTGCCTCAATCCCCGGAAGTCGCGCAAGTAGTCCAGCCCGGACGGGGAGTCAAGTCCCCTACACAACTCAGGGCAACGTGGCTTCCTTGAGCAGGAGCGCCTCGAAGTCGGCGTACTTCATGGTCTTCAGGTCCTCGCCGCCGTAGCGACGGGGGGCCACGGCGCCGGCCTCCACCTCGTTGTCGCCCACCACCAGGGTGAAGGGGATCTTCTGCAGCTGGGCTTCGCGGATCTTCGCGTTGAGCGTGATGCCGCGCTCGTCCAGCTCCACCCGGAAGCCCTTGGCGCGCAGGTCGTCGCGCACCTTGCGGGCGTAGTCCATCTGACGGTCCGCCACGGTGACGAGGGTGGCCTGCACCGGGGCCAGCCACGCCGGGAAGGCGCCGGCGAAGTGCTCGATGAGGATGGCGGTGAAGCGCTCGAAGGAGCCGAAGATGGCGCGGTGGAGGACCACCGGGCGGTGCGGGGCGTTGTCCTCGCCCACGTAGGTGAGGTCGAAGCGCTCCGGGGCCAGGTAGTCCAGCTGCATGGTGCCCAGCTGCCACTTGCGGCCGATGCTGTCGGACACGGCGAAGTCGATCTTTGGGCCGTAGAAGGCGCCGTCACCGGGGGCCAGCTCGTACTCCAGGCCCAGCGACTCCAGAGCCGCCTTGAGGCCGCCTTCCGCGCGGTCCCAAAGGGATTCGTCACCCAGGCGCTGCTCGGGGCGCGTGGACAGCTTCACCGCGTAGGTGAGACCCACCGCCTTGTAGACGCGGTCCAGCAGCTTCACGAAGCGCCGCACCTCGTCGGTGATCTGGCTCTCCATGCAGTAGATGTGCGCGTCGTCCTGCGCGAACTGGCGCACGCGGGTGAGGCCGCCCAGGGAGCCCGCGGCCTCGTTGCGGTGGAGCACGTCCTGGGTGTGCAGGCGCAGGGGCAGGTCGCGGTAGCTGTGCTTCTTGAAGCCGTAGAACAGGTGGTGCGACGGGCAGTTCATCGGCTTGAGGGAGAAGTCGTGCTCGCCGGACTCGCTGTCGAGCACCAGGAACATGTTCTCCTTGTACTTGCCCCAGTGGCCGCTCGTCTCCCAGAGGCCCTTGTTGAACATCAGGGGCGTCTTGATCTCCACGTAGCCGTCACCGGCCGTGAGCGAGCGCATCCAGTCCGACAGCGTCTGGTAGAGCGCCGTGCCCTTGGGCGTCCAGAAGGCCGCGCCCGGCGAGTACGGGTGGAAGTGGAAGAGGTCCAGCTCCTTGCCCAGCTTGCGGTGGTCGCGCTTCCTCGCCTCCTCGATGCGCGTGAGGTAGGCCTCCAGCGCCTTCTTGTCGAAGAAGGCCGTGCCGTAGACGCGCTGGAGCATCGGGTTGCGGTGGTCGCCACGCCAGTACGCGCCGCTGGAGGAGAGGATCTTGATGACGCCGATCTTCCCCGTGCTGGGCGCGTGGGGCCCCAGGCAGAAGTCCACCCAGTCACCGTGGGTGTAGAGCGTGAGCGTCTTGGCGCCCTTGGCGGCGATGTCCTTGACGATCTCCACCTTGAACTTCTCGCCCTTCTCCTCGAAGAGCTTGATGGCGTCCTCCATGGAGATCTCGGTGCGGACGAAGGCCATGTCCTGCTTGAGCTCCGCGTTGGCGGCCGCTTCGATCTTCTCCAGCTCCTCCGGCGTGAAGGGCTTCTCGCGGAAGAAGTCGTAGTAGAAGCCCTCCTCCGTCGCGGGACCGATGGTCACCTGCGTGCCGGGGAACAGGCGCTGCACGGCGCTGGCCACCACATGCGCCGCGTCGTGGCGGATGAGGTCCAGGCCTTCCGGACTCTTGGACGTGAAGATCTGCAGCTTCGCGTCCTCGTCGAGCGTGCGGGACAGGTCGACATCCTGACCGTTGACCCGGGCGAACAGGGCCGCCTTCGCGAGCCCCACGCCGATGCTGCCCTTCACGAAGTCCGCGATGGTCGTGCCCCGGGCGGTCTGCTTCTGGCTGCCGTCGGGGAGCGTCACCGTGATGGATTCGGACATGGCGGAAAAACCCCTGCGCTGGAAAAAAGTACGGGCGGCAGGCTTTTGAGAAAGCCGGCCGCCCGCGAGATGGAACACTTACTGATGATGGGTCGTAGTGGGATCGAACCACTGACCCCTACCGTGTCAAGGTAGTGCTCTACCGCTGAGCTAACGACCCGTCGTGCGGATGGCGCGGGGAATAACAGCGGGCTCCCACACCTGTCAAGGAACATGAGCGCGGGCGCTTCTCTTCCCCGCGTTCACGTCTCCAACAACGCGCGGACGCGTTTCATCACCGCGTCGAACATGGCGGGGGTGAGCCTCCCCGTCTGGGTGTTCTGCTGGCTGACGTGGTAGCTGCCCACGAGCCACCGGCCGTCCGGCAGCCGGAACTCGGCGCCATGGCCGAAGGCGGGCCGGGGCGTGGGCAGGGGCCCTCCCGTCCGGGCGGCTGACGCCAGCGCGGCGTTCCACCCGATGGCCCCCAGGGCGAGCAGCACCCGGCCGGGCAACAGCGCCATCTCCCGGTCCAGGAACGGCGCGCAGCGGGCGATTTCCTCCGGCAGGGGCTTGTTGTCCGGCGGTGCGCACCGGCCCGCGGCGACGATGAAGGCGTCCGTCAGCTTGAGCCCGTCGTCCCGGTGCTCGCTGTGGGCCTGGTTCGCGAAGCCCGCGCGCCGCAGGCCCGCGTAGAGGAAGTCGCCGGAGCGGTCCCCGGTGAACATCCGCCCCGTGCGATTGGCGCCGTGCGCGGCGGGCGCCAGGCCCACGATGATCAACCGGGCCTTGGGGTCTCCGAAGCCGGGGACGGGCTTCCCCCAGTAGTCCCAGTCGCGGTAGGCGCGCCGCTTCACGCGGGCCACCTCCTCGCGCCACGCCACCAGCCGGGGGCAGGCCCGGCAGGCGATGATCTCCTGGTGCAGCTTCTCCAGCTTCGTCACGGCTCCTGCACGCTCCCCTTGTAGAGCTGCGTGCGGCGGTAGCGCTGGAGGACGACGCTCAGGACGACCTTGAGGATGGCGCTGGCAGGCACGGCCAGGAGGATGCCCACGAAGCCAAACAGCTCACCGAAGGCGAGCACCGCGATGATGACCGCCACCGGGGCCAGGCCCACCTTCTCCCCCACCACGCGCGGGGTGATGACGAAGCCTTCCGCCAGCTGCCCGATGATGAAGGTCGCGGCCACCACGGCCAGCTGCCACGGCCCCTGCCAGGACAGGAGCACGCCCAGCACGGCCAGCACCACGCCGATGCCCGTGCCCAGGTAGGGCACCATGTTGCCGAAGCCGGCGATGAGGCCGATGGCGATGGCCAGGTCGATGCGCGCCACGGACAGCCCCACCGCGTAGAGCACCGACAGGATGGCGCCCACGGTGAGCTGGCCCTGCACGAAGGCGGACAGCACCTCGTCCACCTCGCGGAAGCGCTGGCTCACCAGCGCCACGGAGCGGCGCGGCAGCAGGTCCTGGATGCGCCCCATGAGGCGCGGGTAGTCCTGGAGGAAGAAGAACGCCAGCACCGGCACCACCGACAGGCCCAGCAGCGTGGCCGCGAAGCGCGCGGTGTTACCGGCGAAGCTCGCCACCAGCCGCGCCGCCGTGGGGCCCGCGCTCTGGAGCAGCTCGGAGGCCTTCTCTCCCAGCTCCGCGGTGCGCTGGCTCACCAGGTCCGGCAGCGACACGCCCAGGAGCGACTCCACCTGCGGCACCACCTGCGTGCTGGCGCGCTGGAAGAAGCCGGGCAGCTTCGCCGCCTCGTCGCGGAACACCGGCACCAGGTAGAGGCCCGCGCCCACCATCAGCAGCGTGCCCGCGAAGAAGAGGATGGACGTGCCCCAGGTGCGGTCCACGCCGCGCTTCTCCAGGAGCGTGACCAACGGGTTGAACGCGTACGCGCCCGTCAGCGCCAGCAGCACCGGCACCGCCACACCGCCGAACACGGACAGGAGCGCGAACACCAGCGCCAGCGAACCCACCATCACGCCGGACCAGACGAAGTCGACCCGGCGGGCCTCTGCCTCGTCCAGCGCCGAGGGGTCGCCGGCCGGCGGCACAGGCTCCGGGTGCACGACGTGCAACACCGGGGACACTTCCAGGGTCGCGACGGGCTGGGGGCCCTTCACCGCGCGCTCACTGCCTCTCTTGCGACGTCCGATGACCGCCTCCTGACCCCGCCCATCCTACGGCCTCTTCGGCCCTTGATTGCGGTCCTTGAGCGGGCCCGAGGCGTCGCCTGCCACCTCGCGGTCCAGGGCGGCAGCCTGGGCAAGCGCCCCTCAGGGGGAAACGCCACCCTCGGTCCCCACGGGCCGGAGCTTCACCTTCAGCGTCACCCGCGCCCCGCTGGGCTCGTAGTAGGTCGTGTACGGGTAGAAACCGCGCTTCTTGACCACCACCTGGTGGAAGCCCGCGGCCCCCAGCCGCAGGCTCCGTGACACCCCGGCGAAGTCGGTGCACGTGCCCTGCTCCACCCCGTCCAGCAGCACCTGGGCGTCCGCGGGCTCGCACCGGAGCACCAGGTCGCCGCGCTTGGCGGAATTGGAGGCCATCAACTGTTCCGCGCGGGCCACCGTCGCGGGCTGCTCCTGCTTCGCCGCGCAGCCGCCTGTCAGCGTCAGCATCAGCGCGAGCACCGCCGTCCTCCGACGGGTCGTCACAGCGCCACAGCCCACGTGAACGAGCTCACGGTCATCACTGCGTGACGATGACGACGCGGCCTTCAGCCAGGAAGCGCGTGTTCGCCTCGGTGAGCGCGCGAATGCCTTCCGCGCTCAGCACCAGGTCGGAGCCCTGGATTTGCGCGGCCTTCACCACCAGGGGCTTGTCGCCCACGCGCGAGGCCTTCCGGGCGGCATCCAGGCTGTCGAACCAGGCCGCGACGCCCGCCGTGCCGCGCGCCGCTTCCGTGAGCACCGCCGCGCCGTAGAGCGTCTTGCCCGTCGTGTCCACCAGCCGGGGCGCGAGCACGGGTTTCGCGCCCAGCCCGCGCGCGTCCACCACGAGGCCCGTGTACTTCGCCGCGCCCTCCGCGTTGAGCACGATGGCCGTGTCCTGCGCGGGCGTCAGCGCCGCGGTGAGCGCCGCGAGCGGCACCTCCACGTCCATCTCCACGCCGCTGTCGGAGAAGTAGCGCGTGGCCAGGACCTTGTAGCCGCGAATGGCGCCCTCGACGCGGCCCTTCACCTCGTCGCGCGCCAGCTCGTCGCCCACGGTGCGGCCCGCGCTCACCTGGATGCCCCGGGCCTGCTCCAGCAGGTTGCGGAACGCGTCCAGCTTCGCGGCGCGCTCGGCGCCCAGGCGGGCCTGCCCGGGGTTGGCGGCCTTGAGGTCGGGGGCCCCGGCGCCCGTGGCGCGCAGGACCTGTCCCTCCCAGTTGATGCCCGGGGTGCCCACGCCGCGCGCGGCTTCAGCGTCGGGCGTGGCGACCTTCGCGTCCTTGCCCTGGCCCAGCGCCGTCAGCGGCACGACCAGCAACAATCCCCACAGCGAACGCCTCACGGAGCACTCCTCCCGTTGTCGCCGCCGAACGTCGGCGTGCGCACAGGGAATCTCTGAGGTCATTCAAGGGGGCCACTTCGCGCGAAGTCAAGGCGACCCGGGGGATGGTCGGATCCGCCAGAAGTCATCAGCGCGTGTACCGCGAACCGCCGGTGGCACCGCGCAATCGCGGTGGCACACCCGGAGGGTAATGCTTTCGCGTCAGTTGCCGTCCGCGTGACGGTCGACGTAGGCGTCGATCATCTTGCGGTGCCGCTCGGTGAGCAGCGTGAAGCGCACGCCGGACTGCTCCTTGCGGCCCAGTTCCTTCCACTCGCGTACGACTTCACCCTCGGCGTAGATGATCTCCTCGGAGCCGGGGAGCTGGAACTGGAGGCCCACGCGGCGCGCGTCGTGCTGGGGCTCGATGAGGCGGGAGAGGCTGACGCCTTCCTGGCTGATGTCCGCGGCGCGGGTCATGTACGGCACGCCGCCCATGTACTTGTTGAGGTAGATGTCCAGGGGCGCCCGATTGGCCTTCCGCTTCTCGCTCATTGGCTCATGACCTCCAGCTGGTGCAACAGGCTGCTGCGGGGGTGCAGCGACCTGAAGGCACAGTACGTTCAGACGTCATGCGCGCAAGAAAACGGCGCCCATCAAGCGCGCTAGGCTGGTCTGCATGCGCCGTGTTTTTCCGCTCGCTGGATTCTTCGCGTTGGCCTGTGCCTGCGGACTGCCCGCGCACGTGCGGCCCACTCCAGCGGGCACGCTCGCGCTGGAGGCAGGCGTGGGGGGCCCGGCAGTCCAGTTGGAGGGCACGCCCGTTCCCCTGCCCCTCTCCACGTTGGGCGCGAGCTACGGGCTGAGCGACCGGTGGGACGTGAGCGCGCATGCGCACCTCACGCCACTGCTGCTGGGCGTGGCGGGGATGGATGCGGGGGCAACGTGGCTTGCGCTGGCGCAGGATGGCGGGCGGCCCGCGGTGGCACTCACGGGGCGGGGCTACGTCTTCAGCGATCTGGACACGGGCGCGCTCTTCCACGGCGAAGCGACGGCCGCGCGTACAGCAGCGCCGCGTTGAAGCACTCCGGCCCCGTGGCCACGTACGCGGGCTCATTCCCATCCGCGTCCACGTCGCGGAACAGGCCCACCGAATCCGAGTCGCGGCGCGCCTCCACGTACGGCACGTTCGCGGACGTCATCACCCATACGCCGTAGCGCTTCGCGATGCCGCCGAACGTGTGCTCCATGGCTCGCCACGCCGGGTCCCCCAGCGCGAGCGTCAGCGACCGGGCCGCGGAGATGCCCGGGAAACGCCGCCGGTATTCATCCGCCGCGCGAAACCACCCCGAGTACATCGCGTTGAACGCCAGCTCCGTGCTGCCCGCGCCCCGCGCCAGCATCGCGCGGCGGCCCGTGAACCAGGCGATGAGCCCCGCGTCCTCCGGGAACAGCAGCAGGTTGGGCCGCGTCGCGGACAGACACGGCGCGATGCGCACCACGTCCTCCCGGAAGGACGCGTCGAAGTGCTCCAGCGAGGCCGCGTCGTCCAGCGTGAAGGCGTGCCCCACCACGAAGACGCGCACGGTGCCCGTGTCCGTGAAGGACAGGCCGCACACCGTGTCGTCCTCCGGCACGGCCGGCCCTCCACAGGCCAGGGTGGCGAGGCTTCCCAACAGCACCGCGAACACGAAGGATGACCGGCAGCGCATGAGCGGCCCTATAGTCCCCCCATTCTCGTGAAAGGCGGAAGCATGCGTATGCAGTGGAAGGCGGCCCTGGTCCTGATGCTCGGCGCTCCGGGCCTCGCCCTGGCCCAGGCCCCGACGAAGAGCTCCAAGCCGGCCGCCGCGCCCGAGGCCGCCACGAAGGCCGCCCCCGCCCAGGCGCCCCTGGAGCTCAAGACGGATGATCAGAAGGCCATCTATTCGCTCGGCATCACGCTGGGCCAGAGCGTGACGTCGCTCGCGCTCACCCCGGAGGAGGTGCAGTTGCTCCAGCGCGGTCTCCAGGACTCGCTCAGCGGCACCGCGCCCGCCGTGGATCCGAAGGAGTTCACCCCGAAGATCCAGGCGCTCGCCAAGGCACGGCAGGCCCAGGTCAACACCGCCACGCTGGAGCGCGCCGCCAAGGAGCCCGGGGCCACCCGGCTGCCGTCTGGCGTCATCTACCGCGAGCTCAAGGCCGGCACCGGCAAGACGCCCCGCGCCATCGACACCGTGAAGGTGCACTACCTGGGCACGCTGGTGGACGGCACGGAGTTCGACAGCTCCTACAAGCGCGGCATCGCGGTGGAGTTCCCGCTCAACGGCGTCATCCCCTGCTGGACCCAGGGCGTGCAGAAGATGAAGGTCGGCGGCAAGGCGAAGCTCACCTGCCCCGCGAGCACCGCCTACGGAGAGCGTCCGCCCACGGGCTCGCGCATCCCGCCCAACGCCGTGCTCAACTTCGACGTGGAGCTGGTGGAGATCCCCGGCAACACCGCCGCCACCCCGTAGCCCGCTTCCACGGGGGCCCGCATGCGACGGGCCCCCGCGAAGGCGTCACGACTTCACGGACCGGCCCCCGAACGGGGGATTGGCCATGATGGCCTGGGCCATCCGGTCCGAGAAGGCCTGCCCCTCCCGCTGGAAGGACTCCGTCTCCTCCGCGTTCAGGCGCACGCGCACCTCGAACTGGACGATGCCGCCCACCACGACCTCGATGGACAGCGCCCCGTCCCTCCCGCGCAGCACGCGGTAGAGGAGCGGGCTCTGGAGGAGCACCTCCTCGTCGCTCACGGGATTTCCGCCACCTGCGTGTCAGCGACCGGCGCGTTGATGACCATCACCTCCGGCACGCCGCCGGACGTGTAGCCGCCGAACTTGAAGCAGTCCTTCTCCTCCGGCGTGGTGCACTTCCACACGCCCGGGTCCGCGTCCACCGGCAGGCGCGTGCAGACCTTCTGCGCCGCCAGGTCCAGCGTCATCATCCGCAGCGGGCCTTCGAAGTTCTTCGCCGGCAGCCCCAGCGCCTGCCCCAGCACCGCGGGGTCGTGCTTGCCGTCCGCCGTCTTCGCCTTCTCCACCGCGCCCTGGATGGTCCCCGACGGCGCCGCGAACAGGTAGCAGCCCACGTCGTTGCAGCGGCCGAAGTTCTTCGCGCCCGTCTGCACCACGAACTTCTGGTACGCGCTGTCCGTCATCAGCCACGACACCTTGCGGTCCGGGAAGTTCTTGTCGACGTGCTGATCAATCCCGTAGGGGCTGGCCAGCGCGTCCGCCTCCTTGGAGACGGCCTTCTGCGTGTCGTCGCAGTTGTCCACCAGCGACGCGGTCGCGGGAGGGGGCGTCGGCTCCGTCGTGTCCGGGGTCTTCGTGCCCTTCATTGACGCACAGCCCACCACGGTCGACAGGGAGCCCAGCACCAGCGCACGAGAGATGAAATTCATGGTCATTCCTCCTAATCAGGGAAGTTGGAAATGGCCGGATATCACAGCGCTGCTTCGGTGGCCCGCAACAAAGCTTCCGCGCTGACGGGGGCACCGGTGGCGTGGCGCATCCATTCGTCCGGGGTGACGGAGCCGAAGGTGGCCATGCGCTCGAACTCCGCGCCCAGCGGGCCGTGCTGCTTCAGGTGCTCTTCAATCTGGAACGCGATGAGGTGCCCGAGCGGGTAGTCCGGCAGATACAGCGGGTAGCTGATCATGTGGCTGTAGATGCCCAGCACCGGGCTGTCCTTCCGCCCCAGCACCGGCGCGTAGTAGCGGTTCCACACGTCGCGCGACAGGCCGGCCACCGCGTCGCGCAGCTGCGCGGGCGTGGCGTCCGGGTGTTCGTACATCCAGTGCCACGTGGCCATGTCCACCAGCGCCACGCCGGCGATCTCCCACGCCTGCCAGAAGTCGTTGAGCACGCGCTCGCGCTCGCTGGCCGCGTCCGGCTGGCCCAGGCCCAGGAGCTCCAGGTCGCGCGCCTGGAAGACGAAGGCCAGGGCCTCCGTGAAGGCGTTGTTGGGGACGCCGGACAGGAGCGTGTGGTCCACCTGGTACAGGCTGAAGACCTGCTCCACGTTGTGTCCCAGCTCGTGCACCGCGATGTTGTAGCCCTTGTAGTCCATGCCCCCCTTCTCCACGCGCGTGCGCAGGCGGGGGAAGTCACCCCGGCGCAGCGCCTGCTGGGCATGGCCCGCGCCGCGGGACGCGTCCACGCGGATGTACGACGCGAGCACGTCCGCCTTCTCCCGCGTGAAGCCCAGCCCCTGGAGGATGCGTGGGATGTCGCGCGCGAAGGCGTCCGCCGTGGGGTAACGCTTGCGCGTCAGCGCGTCCAGCTGCGCCTCCGGCACCTTCGAGCCCGGACGGAAGCCGGGGTACCACAGGTCCTGCGGCTCCAGCGGGCGGCCCAGCCGCGTTTCAATCAGCTTCGCCACGCGCGGCACCAGCGGGGATTCGAGCAGCTGCGTGAGCAGCGTGCGCACGCGCTCCTCCGGCAGGCCCCGGTCCAGCTCGAAGGCGCGCGCGATGCGCGTGGGCGCCACCGGCGAATACGGATCCACCTTCCGCGACGCCTGGAACGTGGCGAGCAGCCGCGCGTAGCGCGTGTCCGGCTCCGGCGCGGCGTCCGCCTTCGCGGGGCGCTGGGGTGCGTTCGCCTCCACCGACTCTGGCGGGGCCACGGTGACCTTGTTGGTGAAGGGGTCCCAGTCCACGCGCGGGTTGTCGATGACGGCGGCGGGGATGGTCTGCGTGACGATGCGCTCCATCACCTGGACGATGGTCCGCTGCTTCGCCAGGCCCTGCGGGTCCGTGTAGTCCGCCTTCAGCTCGTCGCGCAGGTTCCAGTGGCTGATGAGCCGCAAGCCCTGGGGAAAGAGCCGCTGGCCCTTCGCGTCCACCAGGTGGTGCATCCAGACGTTGTACTCGGCGACGTAGAGGTTCGCGTCCGCGATGGCCTGCGACACCTTCTGCTCGATGGCCGCGGGCACGCGCCGGTTGAAGCGCGACCCCAGCCTCGCCTCCGCCCACTGCCGCCGCGTCCAGGACGGGCCTTCCTTCACGCGCTCGGCCAGCGTGGTGAGCGGGAAGTTGAGCAGCACGACGAAGCCCGGCTTCGCCTGGAACAGATCCGACGTGACGTTGGAGGACGGGTCATACGCCGCGAGCAGCGGCTCCACCGGCAACAGCGGCCCCAGGTCCAGGTCCGTGAACCACTGGAGTTCCCGCCCCAGCTCGTTCATGTGGCCGTCGAACTGTTCGAACAGGCCCTCCAGGCGCGTGAACGTCGCGTCCAGCTTGGGGCCCGTGGGCAGGAACTGCTCGCGCGCGAAGGCCGCCAGGTCCCCGTCCTCCGGCCGCCACAGCGCGGCCACCTGATCCACGCCCCGTTCGATGCGCGCGCGCTGCGCCTCGCCGTGCTGCTTCACCAGCTCCTGCTTGAGCGCGGTCAGCGCTTCCTTTGACACGGGTACGGACGGCGCGGATGCGGACGCGGTGTCGGGCGGCGTGGGGGCCGTGGAGGGAGAGGTGGTGGCGCAGCCGAGGGCGGCGACCAGGGGGAGGAAGCGCAGGCGGAAGGTGGGGGCGGACATGCGGGCTCCGGAAAATACAGAAGGCCCGACCCGGAGAGAGTCGGACCTTCATGTGTGCATCAGGAAGCGGTCAGGCTCAGCCGGCGCGAACGTTCTGCGCCTGCAGGCCCTTGGGGCCCTTGGTGACTTCGAACTCCACCTTCTGGCCCTCGGCCAGGGTGCGGAAGCCGTCCATGTTGATGGCGGTGTGGTGGCAGAACACGTCCTCGCCGCCACCGTCCTGCGTGATGAAGCCGAAGCCCTTCGCGTCGTTGAACCACTTCACGGTACCAGTCGCCATTTGCTGTTCTTCTTTCATCGCGGACAGGAAGAGTCGCCGTCCGGTCCTACAGAGCTAAACCCTACAAGACGGGAGCAAGCCTAAGCGCCCGTCCCAGGGGAAGTCCACTCCCAGGAAACATCACACGGCAAAGGTCACCAGCCGCACTTCTGGCCCTTGTTCTGCTCCTGGAGCCAACGGCGCAGCGGGGCGAAGTACTCCAGCATCGGCGTGGCATCCATCTGGCGCGTGCCCGTCATGGCGGCCAGCGCGTCCGGCCACGGCTTGCTCGCGCCCAGCTCCAGCATGGCCTGCAGCCGCTGGCCCGCGGCCTTGTTGCCGTAGATGGAGCACTCGTTGAGCGCGCCCTTGTGGCCCGCCGCTTCACACAGCGCCTTGTGGAACTGGAACTGGAGGATCCGCGCGAGGAAGTAGCGCGTGTACGGCACGTTGGCGGGCACGTGGTACTTGGCGCCCGCGTCGAAGTCCTGCTCCGTGCGGGCCACCGGCGCGCCCACGCCCTGGTACTTCGTGCGCAGCGCCCACCAGCTCTTGTTGTAGTCCGCCGGCTTCACCTTCCCGCTGAACACGTCCCAGCGCCACTGGTCCACCAGCAGGCCGAAGGGCAGGAAGGCCACCTTCTCCAGCGCGTCCTTCAGCTGGAGGTTGATGACGTTCTTGTCGTTCTTCTCCACCGCGGAGAGCAGGCCCGCCTGCTGGAGGTAGGCCGGGGTGATGGAGAGCGTGAGCGCGTCGCCAATGGCCTCGTGGAAGCCGTCGTTGGCGCCCGCCTGAAAGAGGACGGGGAGCTTGTAGTAGTACGTGTAGTAGTAGTTGTGGCCCAGCTCGTGGTGGATGGTGACCAGGTCCTCCTCGGTGGGCTTGATGCACATCTTGATGCGCAGGTCGTTGTCGTACGTCACGTCCCAGGCGGACGCGTGGCAGACGACGTCGCGGTCCTTCGGCTTGTTGAACTGCGAGCGCTCCCAGAAGGTCTGCGGCAGCGGCTTGAGGCCCAGCGAGGTGAAGAACTTCTCACCCAGCTTCACCATCTTCTGCGAGTCGTAGCCCTGCTTCACCAGGGCGCTGCTCACGTCCAGGCTGGCCTGGCCGGGGAACGGCTCCACCAGCGGGTAGATGTTGTTCCACTCCTGCGCCCACATGTTGCCCAGCAGGTGCGCGGGGATGGGCTTGCCGGCAGGCACCTTCGCCTCGCCGTACTGCTTCGCGAGCCGGCCGCGCACGTAGCAGTGCAGCTCGTCGTACATGGGCTTGACCTGGCCCCAGAGCCGCTGCGCCTCCGTCTCGAACTCCGCGGGGGGCATGTCGTAGGACGACCGCCACAGCGTGCCCAGGTCGTTGAAGCCGATGTCCTTCGCGCCCGCGTTGGAGAGGTCCACCAGCTGCGTGTAGAGCGGGCGCATGGGGCGGCTGATGGCGTGCCAGCCGGTCCACGCGTCCAGCAGCTCATCCGCGTTGCGGCTCTCCGCCATCACGTCGGACAGCTCCTCCAGGTCGCGGCACTTCCCCTTGCCGTCCTTGCCGCAGTACTTGCCCTTGCCGTAGAGGCCCTCCAGCTTCGCGGCGGTGGAGGCCAGCTCCGAGCGCTGCTTGGGGTTCGCCGGGGCGGGCAGCGTCTGGGACACGCGCAAGAGGTGCAGCATGCGCGCGGTGTCCGCGTCCAGCTTCAGCCCGTCAAAGCGGCGCGAGTCCTTGATGGCGTTGTTGACGTAGGCCATCACCTCTTCGTTGACGGAGGCGGCGTTCCGCTCCGTGTCGTCGGTGATGTACGTGCTCTTGATCCACTCGGCGGTGGCCTGACGGGTCCAGAGCTGCTTGAGGTCCGCGTTGAGCTTCTCGGCGAACTGCTTCGCCTCCGCGGGCGTGGCCTTCGTGGCCGGAGCGGGCGCGGTCTTCGCGGCCGGAGCAGGCGTGGCCTTCGCGGCCGGAGTCTGCGCGCTGGCGGCGGGCGCCGCGAGCGACAGGGCGGCCAGGGCCGCTCGAATCAAGGAGTGGGGAGTGCGGGTCATGGGCGCGGACACTATGGGAAGTGCCCTGCCCTCGCACCCGCGAAGTCAAGGCGCCCGCGCGCCCTGTCCATGGGGTGAACGTCGCGCCCCCGCCTCCCGACGCAGTGCGAAAACCGCGCGGTCCTTCTCCTTCGCCTCCAGCATGAAGTCCGCGGGCCCGTCGAGCGCGGACACCATGGCCTCGAAGTCCGCTGGCACGATGAGGTCCGAGTGCGCGCCGGGCCGGCCGTCCACCTTCTGTGACGCCAGGTGGAATTTGGGCCGCAGGTCCAACGCACGCCAGGTGGCGGAGGCCTCGCGCACCAGCTCCTCCACGGACATCGGCGGGTCGGACGGGAGCACCGCGTTGTGCAGGTTGTCGCCCACCATGGGCACGCCGTGCTCTCGGGCCAGGGGCAGCACCTCGCGCGCGGTCCAGACCTTGTCGTCGTGCTCGATGGTGATCCGCTGACGGAGGTCCTCCGGCATCGTGTCCAGCATCCGGTGCGCGGCGTCCAGGGCCTCGGGGCGGCCAGGCGCGGCGCCGCCCACGTGGATGACCACGCGGCACTCGGGGCCCGCCTCCAGCAGGTCCAGCACGCGCGCGCTGTAGCGCAGCTCCGCGATGGCGGCGTCGCGCACGCGTTCATGGCGCGAGGACAGCGACGCGCCAGCCGGGGACGGATGCAGGGACAGCCGCTGCTGCGATTGGCGCGCGATACGGGCCAGCGAGGCGAACTCGCGTGCGAAGGTCTTCCACCACGGCAGCGTGTTCACCGGGTGCGAACCGAACGGGATGAGCGACGAACCGATGCGGAACACCTGGATGGCGTGCGCTTCGTTGAAGCGCAGCAGCTGCTCCATCTCCTCCAGGTTCTGCGCGATGAGCGCCTCCAGGCGCTGCGGCGTCGCGGTGGCGAGACGGCAGGTGTGGCCGGCGCTCACGCCCAACGTCAGGGATTGGGCCACGTAGCCCAGCCGATAGGTCGAAAAGCCTTCCATGCCTGGAAAGGTCTTCACGCTCGGGCCGCATGCCTTGCCACGGGGGGCCGTCCGGGGGGCAACCAACCACGACGGGCGCGCCCTGCCGTGCCGTTACAGCCAGTGACAGCTTTGCTTCATGCTTCTAGGACACACCAAGGATGCGCACTGGCCCGCGCCAGAGGCGGCGATGGACCAGGCGCGTGAGTTCCTGGAAGCCTGCCGGGACAAGCACGTGCTCGTGGTGCCGCACACGGACGTGGACGGGCTCACTTCCGGGGTACTGATGCTTCGGGCGCTTCAGTCCCTGGGCGCACGGCCGACGGCGCGCCTGCCGGGCAAGGGTGAGGACGTCCACCATCCAGGCTTCCTGGAGCGGCTGGCGGTCTCCTCCGTGGAGGCGCTGGTGGTCCTGGATCAGGGCAGCCGCGAGGAGCCGCTGCTTCCCGGAGTGCCCACGCTGCTGGTGGACCACCATGCCTCGGAGGTGTTCCCACCCGGCGCGCGGGTGCTCACCGCGTACGGCCATGAGCCCGTGGCGAACACGAGCCTGCTCACGTACGTGCTGACGTCGTCGTTCGTCGTGCCCGGTCCGCTGGAGTGGCTGGCGGTGATGGGGACGGTGGCGGATCTGGGCGCGGACGCGCCGATGCCGTTCCTCAAGGACGCGCTGCGGAGGGCGAAGCGTTCGTCCGTCACGGAGGCGGTGGCGTTGATCAACGCGGCCCGCCGCGCCAGCCGGTTCGCGGCGCCGCTGGCGATGCAGGTGCTCCTGCGCGCGGGGAGCGCGACGGACATCGCGGAGGGCCGAGTTCCCGGCGTGGACGCGCTGCGCGACTGCCGTCTGGAAGTGCAGCGCGAGGTGGCCCGCTGTGCGAAGACACCGCCGCGCTTCGCGGGCAACCTGGCGCTCCTGATGTTCAGCTCCGAGGCGCAGGTGCACCCGCTGGTGGCGATGCGCTGGGTGCAGCGCTTGCCGGACCACATCGTCATCGCCGCCAACACGGGCTACCTGCCCGGCCGCGTGAACTTCGTGCTGCGAAGCCGCGCGCCGGTGGACCTGCTCGCGCTGCTGCGGGGACTGGACCTGCCACCGATGGGCGGCTCGTATGCGCACGGCCATTCGCGGGCCACGGGCGGAAGCCTTCCCCCCGCGGACTTCCTGCGCCTGATGGAGGCCCTGGGCTTCCGGGGGCTGAGCGACCGGGACGTGGAACGGCGTGGCATCGCGCCGGGCTGAGACGATGAGGAGCGAAGGCCTGTTGCGATATGACGGGGTGGATGACTCGAGCCCTCTCCGCCCTCCTCTTGTCGCTGTGCCTCGCCTGCGGTTCGACAAACGATGATCCGCCCAACCCTGGTGGCGAAGCGTGCCAGCGGTATTCGTTCCCGCTGTCGGACACGTCGTCGTCCAGTCACGTGAGCTCGTGCAGCAGCACCGGGTGCGGCAACGGCGAGAACCCGCCCAACTCCGGCATGCACTGCCCCACCTGGCTGTCGTGCCGCAGCTTCGACACGGAGCAGCCGCGCTGTTCGTGGATCCACAACCTGGAGCACGGACATGCAGTGTTCCTCTACAACTGCCCGGAGGGTTGTCCCGACGAGGTGGCGAAGCTGGAAGACGCGATGGCGAAAGCGGCCGTGGGCAGCAACGGCGTGCGCCGCGCGCTCGTCGCTCCGGACTCGCAGCTGCCCAAGCGCTTCGCCGCGCTGCTGTGGCGACGCACGTACCTGATGGACGCCGTGGATCCGGACGCGATCACGTGTCTGCTCGCGCTGCAGGACGTGGACGCCAATGAACCGGGATTGACCTGTCCCCAGTGAAGCGTCCGAGCCCCCGGCGGCGTGTCCGGTGAGCAGACGGCCGGGGGGCGATGCGTGCCAGACAGGAAGGACTAGGGGCGCTGGAGCGTACTAGCGCCTCCATGACCAACACCATTCGACGCGCCTTCGCGGCGCTGCTGACGCTGACGTGTCTCGGGGCGCTGTCCGCCCAGGCCGCCACGGGTGTGCAAGGGCCCGTGCCCCCGGCCTTCCAGAACCGCTTGATGGTGGGCCTCTTCGAAGAGGCCGGCCAGAACTGGATGCGGGACAGCGACGTGCCCTGGGATGCGCGCTACCGCTACTTCACCAAGGGCTGGGCGGACAACTGGGGCTACGGCGCCCGTGACGGCAGCTGGGCGGCCAGCTTCTTCACGGAGACGAAGGCACAGGGCTACGTCCCCGTCGTCACCTACTACCAGCTCTTCGCGGAGCCGGGCGGCGGCGAGGGGGAGTCGCTGGCGAAGCTGAAGAACGCCAGCACCATGCGCTCCTACTTCGAGGACGTGAAGCTGCTCCTCCAGCGCGCGAAGACCTTCGGCAGCCCGGTCATCCTCCACGTGGAGCCGGACGCGGTCGGCCTCCTCCAGTTCCAGACGGCCTCCAACCCCAACGCCTACGCGGCCATCGCGGCCTCGGGGATGCCGGAGCTGGCGGGCCTGCCCAACACCGTCGCGGGGTGGAGCCTGGCGTTCCTCCAGCTGCGCAAGGCCGTGGGCGCGAACAACGTCGTGCTGGGCCTGCACATCTCCGCGTGGGCCAGCGGCAAGGACATCGCGTTCAACTCGCTGACGGATCCGCTCCAGCCGGAGGTGGACAAGGTCGTCAACTTCCTCAAGCCGCTGGGGCTTGGCACCAACGTCACTGGCTCCACCTACGACGTGATCGTGGGCGACCCGCTGGACCGCGACGCGGACTTCTACCGGCTCACGCAGGGCGCGGATCACACCTGGGACATGAGCGACTCGGCGTCCCTCACGTCGCGCTCGTTCAACCGCTACGCGGAATGGCTGCGCCTGTGGAACCAGACCTCCGGCAAGCGCTGGGTGCTGTGGCAGATCCCGCTGGGCAACTCCAACCACCTCAACATCAACAACGGCGGCGGGTCGCGCCAGGGCTACAAGGACAACCGCACCGAGTACTTCTTCGGCACGAACGGTGACGCGCACCGGCGCAAGTTCGCCAACGTGGGCGTCGTCGCCCTGATGTTCGGCGCGGGCGCGGGCGGCCAGAGCTCCTACCAGAACGACCAGGCCACTGACGGTCAGCCCTACCTGAAGAAGCGCGCGGGCGTGTTCCTCAACGCGGGCGGCCTCCTGCTGCCCGCGGCCGGCACCACGCTTCCGCCCCCGGGCGGTGGCGGTTCCACCGACGGTGGCACCGTGGACGCCGGCACCCCGCCGGTCGACGCGGGCACGGATGGCGGCACGCGTCCGGATGGTGGCGTGGATGGCGGCACGCGTCCCGATGCCGGCACCGACGGCGGTGTGGATGGCGGCACGCGTCCCGATGCCGGCACCGACGGCGGCACGGGTTCCTCCGACGCGGGCACCCCGGCCGACACCTCGAAGTACGGCTTCGAGTCCAACGCGCAGGGCTGGAGCGCGGGCGGCGTCGGGCTGTCGTCCGTGAGCAGCACCACGGCCAAGGCCTACGCAGGCGCCCGTTCGCTGGCCCTGCCCTTCAACGGCACGTCCGGCAAGGGCACGGTGGCCGTGGCCAACGCGGCGGTGCCGTCCGGCAAGACGGTGACGTTCCGGTTCTGGCTGCCCACCGGGAGCAAGCTCACCGGCGTCCAGCCGTATGCCGTGGAAGGCGCTGCCTCGAACTGGCGCTGGACGGGCAACTGGATCGCCGTGAGCAGCCTCAAGGCGGGCGCCTGGAACAGCATCACCGTGAAGCTGCCCTCGGGTTCCACCACCCCGCTGTACCAGCTGGGCGTGGAGTTCCAGACGACGGGCACCTGGAAGGGGACGGCGTACCTCGACGCCGTCAGCTGGTAGTCCAAGCAGTTCCCGGCCCCGCGGGCGCGTGCAACCGCCCGCGGGACCGGCGTAGGGTAGCGCCCCCCGTGAGCACCCTGCCCCCCGC
>NZ_RAWK01000066.1 GCF_003612165.1 Corallococcus aberystwythensis
GGGATGGGGCGTCGAGCATGCAGTCTCTCCAGGCGAGGGAACCGGAAGACGGCAGTGTCGCCACGCTGAAAGGCTCCGGCAACGACGGAATGGGGTCCTGTTCACCGGGCGGAGCAGGGGACAGGCGGTGACTCCCGGGGGCGAGCGGGCGTCCCTACGTTTCCGGGACCATGAGCGAGCTTACGGACGAGTTGCTGCCCCAGCCGGGGGCGCATGGGTTCGACAGCGGCGGTGAGACGCGCAAGCACGAGATGCAGGGTCCGTTCGAACTGCCCCCCGGACCCGAGGGCTTCTCGTTCGCGCTCTACCAGGCCACGGGCGTGGGGCTGTCACCAGGGCACCGGATGCACCTGCTGGAGAACAGCGAGGTCTTCGACCGGATGCTGGAGGACATCCGCGCGGCGAAGCACAGCGTGCACATGCTGGTCTACATCTGGCGGCCGTGCGAGCTGTCGGACCGGTTCGTGGAGGCATTGATTGAACGCTCGCGCGCGGGCGTGCAGTGCCGCGTGGTGGTGGACCCCGTGGGCAGTGAGGAGACGACCGGGGACAAGGACTTTGATCAGCAGATTGAAAAGCGCCTGACGGACGCGGGTGTGGAGGTGCACTACTACCGGCTGCTCGCGGGCAAGGTGTTGGGTCGTTTGTTGAGCCGGTCTCACCAGAAGATCGTCGTGGTGGACGGGCGCGTCGCGTACACGGGCGGCTTCGGCATCTGGAAGGTGTGGGAGGGGGACGGGCTGAAGGAGGACAACTGGCGCGACACGCACATCCGGGTGGAGGGGCCGGAGGTGCGGCGCATCCAGGTGACGTTCGCCAAGCACTGGATTGAATCAGGTGGGGACTTCCTGCCGCGCGAGTGCTTCCCGGAGCTCAAGGCGGACGGAGGCGGGTGCGCGGCGTTCATCGACAGCGCCGGCCGTCTGGGCATCACCGAGGCGGAGCGGATGGTGCGCCTGGTGGTGGCCGCGGCGACGAAGCGGCTGTGGATTGCCAACGCCTACTTCACGCCGCCCAACGACATCCTGGAGCAGTTGGAGGTGAAGGTCCGTCAGGGCGTGGACGTGCGGGTGCTGGGTCCGGGGCCGATGCACGACGTGCCGGTGGTGCGAGCGTCGCAGCGGTCCACGTACGAGCGGCTGCTGGCGGCGGGGGTGCGCATCTGGGAGTACCAGCCGGCGATGATGCACGCGAAGACGATGCTGGTGGACGACTGGCTGTGCGTCGTGGGCTCCACGAACCTGGATTCGCTGTCGCTCAACAAGTTGAGCGAAGGGTCACTGGTATTCGAGGACCGGGAGGTCGCCGCGAAGCTGGAGCAGTGCTGGGAGAAGGACGTGCGGCACTCGAAGGAGATCTCGCTGGAGAACGGAGGCCGGACGAACCCGTGGCGGAGGTTCGCGCGGCGGGCCACGCAGTGGGCGGGGCACGACCGGTAGCGGCGGTCTTCAGCGGTGGGAGGTGACGCCCTCCTGCCGGCAGTACGCGAGCACGGGGCAGGTGGAGCACTTCGGCCGCGAGCCGGTGCACACGTGTTTGCCAAAGGGGACGAGGAGCCGGTTGAGCTCCACCCAGTAGGGGCGAGGGAGCACGGCTTCGAGCGCGGCGAGGGTGCGCTCCGGAGTGGAGGCCTTCACGTAGCCCCAGCGGTTGGTGACGCGGTGGACGTGGATGTCCACGCTGATGACCTCATGGCCGCAGGCGATGCCGAGCGCCAGGTGCGCGCACTTGGGGCCCACGCCCTTGAAGGACTGGAGCACGTCCGCGTCCGCGGGCAGCTGGCCGTTGAATTCGTCACGCGTGCGCACGGCGATGGCGTGGACCTGGTGGGCCTTGCCTTCGTGGAAGGTGACGGGGCGGATGAGCGCGTCGATCTCTTCCGGCGTGAGGCGCGCGAGGTCTTCGGGCGTGTGCGCGCGGCTCAAGAGGCGGAGTGAGGCGGGGAGGCTGACCTCATCGAGCGTGCGGATGGAGAGGATGCACGCGATGAGCTGTTCGAAGAGGGAGCCATGGCCCTTGGCCGCGAGCTCGAACATGGCCGCGTCCGCGAAGGAGCGGACTTCATGGCGCACGCGGCGGAGGACCTCCTCGATGTCGAACGGAAGCTTGTCCGTGGCTGGGTTCTGCTTCTTGACCGCCATGCGGGCCTCCTGACCTGTGAAGTTGGGTCTGGAGGACGTGACCTGCCGGGCGTACTTGCCGGGCCGGTGGGCGGGCGGTCAGGCTGGTGGAGTGATGCGGCAAGAACTCCGACTCATCCTCTGGAGCTTTCTGGTGCTGGTGTTCGCCTGTGCGAGCCCCAGGCTCTATTTCCTGAGCAGTGAACTGCCTCAGTTGGAGAACAACTCGAAGCTGATTGTCGCGCCGGGGCCCTGGACGCATCCCGATGTTCCTGTGGTCTATGCGGACCTGGGCGCTGTTCCCGATGACCTGGTGCTACCCGCGCTCAAGACCTTGATGGCTCTTCCTGGGGCTGCGGATGCGTGTGATGGGAACACAGGACGCCCGCGACCCGATGCCACGGAGTATTGCCTTGCTGTGTACCGGACGCCGAAGGACTGGCGCGTCTCCTGGCCCGTGCGGAAACAGATGGGGGAACGAAGAGGCTGTCAGCCCCCAATGGGCGGTGTCGTGGACCAGGACTTTGGAAGCGACCTGCCCATCTTCGGCTTTGCCCACAATCATCCTTGTGGAACGGACATGAGCAGTGCGGACCTGCGGGTGTTCCCGGCCGTCAGGCTCGGCGAGGCACGCTGGACGATGATCGAGTACGCGGTCGCTCCTGGTGGGAAGCCTGCTCGAGATTCCCGTGGGCGGCCCATTGCGGCCTGGGCCTGGCTGGCGACAGGACATGCAGATACACCTCGATTCTTGAAATGGAACTTCGAGGGGGAGGTCTTTCGATGGAGCGAACCAGAGCGACGCTGGCAGTTCGAAGCCCGCTGCGAGCCCGCACCGCCCAGCAATATCGGTTCGACCCTTTCTCCGCCGAAGTGCTACCCACGATGATGCGGATTCATCGTCTCCGCTGGCGAGGTGCCACTTGCTGAAGCCTCATCACGTCCTGCTGCTGGTGTCGCTCGTGGCGGATGGCGGAAGCACGCCCTCTCGTCCCGATGCGGGAGTTCCTGCAACGCTGGATGGAGGAGATGCAGGCATCCAGTGGCCCACGGATTTGCGCCCGCTCGTGACACTGGACGGGCCCGCTGTCCTGGCCGCCAACGCCGCGCTCCAGCGCGTCCTCTCTGGTTTTCCCAAGAAGGATGCGGGGGCTTGTGAGTCGTCTGCCCGTTCGCTGGATGTGGTGGTGGGCCTGGAGGGAGGCGTCTACTTCGTCCGGATCGATCGACGGCTCGACCGATGTGGATGGCCCGTGGGCAGCCAGCTGGAGTTCGACTGGTTCGAGCTGTACGCCGTGTCGCCCGAGGGCAAGGTCCTTGGGCGACGCGCGGTCATGCCGTAGCGCTCACGTCCCCTGGGTCAGGTTCAGCGCGTACCAGCGGTCGCAGCCGAAGTGGCCGGTGCGGCCCATGGGGGCGCAGAGCGCTTCGAAGCCGACCTTGCGGTAGAGCTTCTGCGCCTGCTCCATGCCTCCCAGCGTTTCGAGGTAGCACTGCTGGAAGCCGGCGCTTCGCGCGAACTCCAGACAGTGTCTCAACAAGCGCTCGCCCATGCCGTGGCCTCTCGCCGTGGGCAGGAAGTACATCTTGCGCAGCTCGCAGACGTCCGGCGCGCCTCCGTCCAGCGGCGCGATGCCCGCGCCTCCCACCACCTGGCCCCCATGCTCCACGACGAAATACACGTGCCGGGGACGGCTGTAGGCAGCGCTCATCGCGTCCACCTCCGGGTCGTGGATCGCGAAGCCCGGGCCGTCCGCTCCGAACTCTGGCATCACCGCGCGGATGACCGCGGCCATCGCCGTGTCGTCCCGGGCCTCGATGGGCCTCAACGTCAGTTCCGTGCTCATGACCACCACGGTCCCATGACTCCAGCCCGCCGGCCAGCGGCGCCGGGTGTGCACGTGTGCAGCGCCCTGCACAACCGCCACGCGCCCGACGCACCCCGGTGGGTATCCATCTCCAGCCCTTCCAGGGCATTCTGCGTGGCACGGTCGTTGTAGAGGGGGAAGCACCATGTACTGTCCTGCCTGCCGACAAGAACGCCTGGGAAGCGCGTCCCAGTGCGTCGTCTGTGGCAATCGTCTCGCCGCCAGAGCCCGGTCCGACATCGAGGCCGAGCTCGCGCACGTCCACTTCCTCCTGGGAGAGGTGCGACGCTGGGACGTCCACGACATGCCGCCCCACGTCGGCCGCCGCATCACCGAGCGCTACGAGCGGCAGGCCCGCATCCTCCTGTCCGTCCTCACCGAGACGCCCATCGAGGCGCTGACGCCCGCGCCCATGGAGCCTCGCAACGAGGTCGTGGTTCCCCAGACGATGGGGGAGGGCGCTGTCGCCCTCGGTCCCGTTGCGGTTCCTCCCGTCAACGCGGTTCCCGCTGAGGCGCCGGTCGCGCAGGTGGCCGCGGACATCGTCACCGATGCGTCCGCTTCCGCTGCTCACGTTGCTGTCATCGATGCCTCTGGCGCGAACGAGTCCGCTGCTCACGTTGCTGCTTCTGACGCCGCTGTCGCCGACGCTGTCGCCGCTCCGAGCGCCCACGCCTCTGTCGCCAGCGACGCTGTCTCCGCCGCTTCGAGCACTCACGCCACCGACGCCTCCGCGACCCCTGGCGCGACGGGGCCCTCCGCGGTCCGCTTCACCACGCTCGATCTCGCCGCGGCCCTTGGCATCGCGCCTCCGACTCCTGGGCTCCCCCGCGTCGCTCACGCTTCGAACGCGGCCCGTGCTTCCTCCGAGTCCCGCGCGCGGGCCGTGAACGAACCGCGCGCGGCACGTCAGCTGCCCCCGAATCCGGGCGAGCCGTACATGGAGCCGCCTGCTCCGAACAGCCGCACCGCGCGCATCGTCGAGGAGGCCTCGACGTGGAGCCGCGTGTGGCGGCCGTTCCTCTACGAGAGCATCGCGTGGTTCATCGGCGCGTTCCTCATCCTCTCCGGCACGCTCTACTTCGTCTTCGAGTCCTGGGCCGGGATGACGTCCGTCACCCGCTCGCTCACCGTCTTCCTCATGACCGTGGGCTACTCCGTCGGCTTCTCCGTGTGGGGCGGCTTCCTCGCCCGCCGCGAGTCACTGCGCAAGCCGGGTCACATCCTCGGTCTCATCGGATCCGCCGTGGCCCCGCTCGGCGGCGTCGCGCTGGGGCCCATGGGCTTCGGTGAGTCGCTCCAGCTGGACGGCGTGCACCCCGCGCTGCTCGTGCCGCTCCTCTTCGTCTGGGCTGGCGCCGCCGCGTGGCTCGCCCGCAAGCCCGCCGAGTCCTTCGACGCGCCCTCCCGCCCGTTCATCCAGCTGGGCCTCGTCGGCGCCACGCTCATCATGGGTCTGGCGCCCCTGGCCGCGCGCATGGGCACCCCGGCGGTGTGGCTCAACGCCCTGCCGTGCATCCTCTTCTTCCTGCTGTCGAGCAAGGCCGCCGCCACCCCGCGCAAGGGGGATGCGCTCGCCTTCGCGCTCACCGCGCCCCTGTACCTCACCGCGCTGTTCGCCATCCGGTTGCACCTGGCCCTGGGCGCCGCGGGCACCGCCATCCCTCCAGGGACCTACGCGCCCTTCGTCGCGTTCCTGCTCGCCACCTGCCTGCGCTTCCGTACGCTCGAAGAGAACCGCGCGGCGGATCCGCTCGCGGTCGGCACCATCGCGCTCCAGGTCGCCTGCCTCGCGGGCGCCATCACCGGCACCAACCCCTCCCTCTTCCTCACCGCCGCCATCTTCACCGGCACGCTCGTGTCGCTGTCGCGTGGCCCCGTGAACCGCCTCCCGTGGCTCTACCCGGCCTACGTGGGCGCCTACTTCACCTATGCGTCCAGCGTGCAGTTGGTCCCGCACGCCATCACGGTGCTGCTCAATGCCATCAAGACGCGCCTGGGCTACCCGCCCGCGGCGATGCTGCCCTTCCAGTACGGCGCGCTGACGGCCATCCCGTTCGTGCTCGCGGGCCTGGTGCTCGCGTTCCGCGCCCAGAAGCGTGGCGAGCGCACCGGTGACGCGCGCTCCCTGGGGCTCGTGGACGTGCTGCTGCGCGCCACCACCTGGGCCGCGCCTGCGTTCGCCCTCTACGGACACCTGGGCACCGACTGGCGCGCGGCCTTCTTCGCCACGCTCGCGCTGGCCGTGATGTCCCTGGGCGCGGGCCTGCTGTTCAAGCGCTTCCCGCTCACCGCCGTGGGCTCGGTGCTCTTCGGCTTGCTGCCCTTCTCCGCCATCCCGCTCTATGGCGCGGGCCCCGCGAGCGTCGTGGCCGGCGTCCTGGCCCTGGGCCTCGCGGGCCTCACGTGGCGCCTTGCCGACGAGCGCACGCGGCGCTTCGTCTCCGCCGTGGCTGGCGTCATCGCGACGTGCGGATTCGCCATCGCGCTCATCACCCAATCCGTCGCCGCGCCCGTCGTGGGCCTGACGCTGGGGGCCGCGGGTGTGCTGGTGGCCGCGCTCCGGCTGCGCGACGAGCGCTACCTCGCCTACGGCGCGTTCCTCGCGGGCGCCATCCTGCCGAAGCTCGCCTCGGTCCACTCCACGCAGGCGCTGCTCGCGGCGATGGTGGGTGGATCGCTGGTGCTGGCGCTCCTGGGCGAGCGCGGGGGCCTGCTCAAGCGGCTGGGCGTGCCGGCCCTCCTGTACGCGGGGCTCGCGGTGCTGTGGGGCCTGGCCGGCCAGGCCTTCATGGGCCCCGTGCTCCTCGCCGCCGCCGCGACCGTGGCGGTGACCTCCCGCACCTTCCCCGGCGTGCGGCCGTTCGCGGTCGTGCTCGTGGGCTTCGCGCTGCTGCCGGACGTGCCGCACGCCTACATCGCGTGGGGGCTGTCACCGGCGCTGTCGCTGGGGCTGCTCGTCATCGGCTCGCTCCTGGGCTCGCTCGTCGCCGCTCGCAAGGGGAAGAGCGCGAGCACCACCACCGCGGGCATCCTCGCGCTCATCCTGCCGTTGGTGCCGGTGGCCCTGGCCCGCTCCGGCGAGCAGTCCGCATTCCTGCTGGGCGCTGCGCTGGCGGCGCTCCTCACCGCCCGCGCGCTGCCCGTGACGGTGGGCCTGCTGCTGGCCACCGTCGAGGCCACCGTCGCGCTGCACACGGCCGGCCCGCTGGCCCTGCTGGGGCTCGCGGCGTTCCTCAGTGTCCTGGCCCTCCTGGACGACGTGCCCGCCGTGCGGCGCATCGCCACGGGCGGCGCGTCCTTCCGCATCGTGTCCACGCTGGGCGCGATGGCGGTGATGGCGGATGCCTCGGTGTTGTGGCACGGGCACGCGCTGTCGGAGCTCCGCGGCGTCATCCCGTTCGCGCTCCTCGGTCCGGCGCTGCTGCCGCTCCTGTGGACGCGCTCGCTGCGCCAGCCCTTCGTCGCGGCGCTGATGGTGCCCTACGGCGTGCTGACGCTGTCTGCCTGGGACCTGCCCCTGTGGACCGGGCTGCTGCCGCTCTTCCCGCTGCTCGTGGTGCGCGTCGTGGAGCACGTGCCGGCCGTGGCCTCACTGCTCCTGCGCTCGGGTGAAGAAGGCCCGCGCCATGAGTTGTCGAAGTGGATGCAGGTGGCGCTCGCGTGTCTGGGCGGGCTGGTGCTGCTGGTGCCGGAGCATGCGCTGAGCCAGCGCACGGCCCTCTTCTGCGCCATCGCGCTGGTGCCCATGACGGGCCCGCTGCCTTCTGTCCGCGTCATCGCCGCGTCCCTGCTGCTGCTGTTCATTCCGGATGCGCGGCCCTGGGCCACCGGCCTGCTGCTGGCCCTGGCGCTGGCGGAGCACCGCGCGCCCCAGTCCCTGGCCTCCTTCTTCCGGGGCCCTCGCGACGCGGCACTGCGCGCGTCCGCTACGGGCTCGGCCCTGACCCTGGCGGTGATGTCCACGCTGGTGTCGCCGACTCCTGGCGCGCTGACGGTGCTGGGCGCGGTGGTGCTCCTGTCCGCGTTCCTCTTGTCGCAGCGCTGGCTGCTCACTGCGGCGGTGGCGGCGTTCGCGCTCGCGCCCCTGGGCCAGACGGACGCCTTCTGGGTGGGCATGTGGCGTCCGGAGGGCGCCCTGCTCGTCGCGCTCGTGGGCCTGGCCTCCGCGGGGCTGTCCGCGCTGTGCCAGTCCGGCGCCGTGCAGCGCACGCTGACGAACGTCACCGCGCGCTTGACGCCCGGAATCGAAGGCACCTGGAGCGAGCCGCTGTGGGCCGGTGGCGCCGGCACCGTGGCGCTGCTCGTGGGGCTGCGGCTGGTGGACGCGGGCCCGGGGGAGCTGCCCCTGTCCGTGGCGCTGGTCGCGTGCGCCGCGTCGCTGACGCTGATGGTGACGCGCGAGCGCCTGATGATGAACGCCGCCACGGCGCTCTTGGGCCTGGTGCTGGTCGCCGCCGTGCCGCCCCTGTGGGCGCCCGCGGTGGTGGCGGGCACGGGACTGGTGCTGTCGCTCGTGGGCTTCGCATTGGACAAGCGTGGCGTGGCGGTGGGCGCGGCGCTGCACCATGGCGGCGCGCTGCTGGCGCTGCTGTCCCTGATGGGCCTGCGCTCGCTGAAGCACCCGGGCATGCCGCTGTGCGTGTTCTTCGCGTGGGCCACGGCGTGGGTGGTGGTGCTGCGCCGCCGGGACCGCGAGTGGGTGGGGTGGCTGGCGTCCCTCTTCGCCGTGCACGCCTTCATCCTGCATTACGGCGCGACGCACTCCACCGGCCGGGGCGCGGAGTTCATCCTCCCGTATCTCGGCGCGGCGACCGCGCTGCTGGCCACGCTGGTGCTGTCCGTGGCGGGCAAGACGGCGCGCGGGCGCATGGGGCGGGCGTTCTCCCTCATCGCGTTGGTGGAAGTGCTGTTCGCGGTGCTGGCGGTGCGCCTACCGGGCGGCGCGGCGCGCGAGGCGTGGGTGGCGTGCGGTGGGCTCGTGTTCCTGCTGTTCGCCCTGGTGCGCCACGCGGCGCGCGAGGAGGACGAAGCCGCCGCGTGGCTCGCGCAGATGGCGTTGGCGCTGGGCTACTTCTGCGTGCGCTTCATCGGTCTGAACGCGCGCCCCGACGCCGCGGACAGCCTGGTGTCCATCGTGGGCGGCGCGGTCTTCATCGGCCTGTACCTCTTCGCCCGGCGCGAGGGCTCGGGCCTCCAGGCGTTCCGCCGTCCTGCCGCGGCGGGCGCGTGGCTCTTCCCGCTGGCGGGCCTGTTGACGGTGCCTTGGAGTCAGCCGTTCGTGGCGGTGGCGCTGCTCGTGGGCTACGCGGCGCACTTCGCGGCGCTCGGGGCGTTCACGAAGCAGAGGGGGGCCGCGTCGCTGATGTCCGTCGCGGCCTTCAACACGGCGCTGTACCTCGTGTGGCTGGGCACCGGCTCCGGCGAGCCGCAGTACTACGCCATCCCCGCGGGCCTCTCCCTGCTGCTGCTCCTGCGCGTCTTCCGCACGGGGCTGTCGCCGGACGCCTACGCGCAGCTGCGCGCCCTGGCGGTAACGGGCATCTACGTGGCGGGCGCGTGGAAGCCGCTGCTCTTCAACGACGGCGAGGCGATGCTCCTGTGCGTCTTCCTCTGCCTCGTGGGCGTGGGCGCGGGCATCGCGCTGCGCATCCGCTCCTACGTGTACCTGGGCTCGGCGTTCCTGGTGACGGCGGTGGCCGCCAACCTGGTGCGCTTCGGTATGCGCGACCATCGCGTGGGCGCCCTGTTCCTGTCACTCCTGGGCCTGCTGGTGGTGGCATTCATGGTGACACTCAGCGCCCACCGCGCCACCCTGCTCCAGAAGTACGGGCGGGTGCGAGACCTGCTCGCGACCTGGGAGGGGTGATCGCTGTTTGACGTTCAACGATTCCGGGGTTGAATGCGTCCGCGTTCACCCCCGGAGGACTTGTTGCTGCTGCGTCGTTCGTCGCTCGTCACCCTGATGTCGCTGGGCTGCCTGGTGGGTTGTGCGCATGTCCCGGACGTCGCGCCTCGCATGGCGGTGGAGTTCCCGGGCTCGGCCGTCACACGGCCCTCTGTCGTTGAAACGCCAAGGGTCGCGGCGGTGGGCGCGGCGGGCGCACTCGGTGTGAAGGCTGAAGCGCCTCCGCCGTTGGCCTTCGTGACGCCCGAGGGCAGCGAGGCACTGGCGGCGCTGCTGGAGGCGGATCCGCACCCGGTGCCGGAGGAGGCGGGCGTCATCGCGGCGGCGCTGGAGGCCGCGGCGCTCTTCACCGGGCCCACGCAGGGGCCGGGCGGCTTCTGGGATGAGCTGCTGCCGCCGCCGTCGAAGCTGGCGCGCGGCATCGTGGCGCGCGCGGCGCAGCTGGTGGGGGCGCGGCGGTTGGACCGCTCGGTGCCCAATGACTGCTCGGGGCTGGTGCGGCTGGCGTACCTGCAGGCCGGCATCGACCTGGTGGCGCACGGCTTCCTCGCGGGCGAGAACGCGGTGACGGGCATCTTCCGTCGCGCGCAGGCGGCGGGCGCGGTGCACCGGCTGAACCCGCGCCCCGGCGACCTGGCGTTCTTCAAGGAGACGTACGACCGCAACCGCGACGGCAAGCGCAACGACGGCATGACGCACATCGCGGTCGTGGAGGCGGTGGCGCCGGACGGCACCGTGACGTTCATCCACCGGGGCGGCAAGGGCGTGGCGCGCAGCCACATGAACCTGGCGTTGCCCACGGTGCACCGGCTGAACTCCGGTGCGCTGCTCAACGATTTCATCCGACCGGCGAGCAAGGGGATGCGCGCGTACCTCGCGGGCGAGCTGTTCGTCGCGTTCGCCTCGCCTGGAGGTTTGTAGTCTCACGGCAGTCCCGAGGACCTGCTCGCACCGCGAGCGCGTTTGAATCCTTGCGCGGGTGTGGCGTCATCCCGCGCATGAGACTTCCCCTGCTCCTGGGATGCCTGTTGCTGTCGTCCGGCTGCATCGTGGCGGAGACGCGCCCGTCGCATCCTTCGCGTCCGCCCCCGCGTCCGCCTCCGTCACGTCCGGTGGCGATGGGCTACGACGAGGCCGTGCGGCGCGGGTTCGACCAGTGCCGTGCACGCGGCTACCGCTGCGACTTGCAGGAGGCACACCTCACCGGCAACGACGTGTGGAAGGTGAAGTTCCGCGTGGATGGCCGGGGCGAGAAGGGGCACCTGCACCTGGACTACGACGCGTACTCTCGCAACCTCATCAAGGTGAACGACAAGGTGAAGGACAAGGGCGGCCACGGCCACGGCCACGACAGGGACGACGACTGGGACGGCCCGGGGCGTGGCAAGAAGAAAGGCCACGCGCACCGGGACGACTGAGTCCGCCGCGGTCTTCAGTGCGAGGCCTTCTTCAGCAGGGCCTCGGTGTGGTCCAGCAGCTTCGTTCCGCCGGGCTGCTCGTGGCCGGGGACGATGATGCGTGGGTTGGGGAAGTGCTCGCGCTCACGCTGGATGCTTCCGGGCCAGGCGCTGACGTCCGCGTCCTCCAGATTGCCCAGGCCCTTCGCGCTGGCGTCCTTGATGAAGCAGCCGCCGTAGAGGACGCCTGACGCCCGGTGCATGACGACGATGTTGTCGGGTGAGTGGCCTGCGCCGGGGAAGAACACCGACAGCGGTCCGAAGTCCTGCGCGTCGCCCAGCCGCTGCTGGGGCACGGGGTTGCCCTGCTTGCCAGCACGGAGCGCCGTGTCTTCACGGCCGTGGACGGGGATGCCCTCGGCGTCGAGCGTGGGGATGCCGCCGGTCCGGTCGACGTGGAAGTGCGTCACCAGCGCGGCGCGCACCGGGTGGTGGAGCGTGTCCCTGGCCCAGGTGAGCAGCGCCTTGGAGTGCTCCGGCGTCCAGCCGGTGTCGACGAGGATGGACGCGTCACCGTCCTCCACAAGGAGCCCGTTCGCGGTGACACCCGCCCAGTCCCCGCCCGCTTCCGTGATGTGCATCCACACGCCAGGGGCGAGGCGCCGCACACGCACGCCCTTCGCCAGCACGAACTGCTCCTGAAGCTGCGGAGGCGTGGAGGGTGCGGAGGGTGTGGAGGCGCAGGCCGTGAAGAGGAGTAGGAGGGCGGAGGCGCGGAGGACGGTCATGGGGCGTGAATGCATGGGCGGTGCGCACGATGCAATCCGTGTGCACAACGGATCCACCGCGCTCCGGCCTGGAGTCCCATGCCTGCATGCGGCTTCCGTGACACACGCGCGTCCTTGAGACCACGCCGCCCGGCGGCGGCGCACCGGACGAACTGGTCCGACAGTCGGACCAGTTGGGATCCTCGCGGCCGGGAGGAGGTGTCCGGCGGGGATGGCCAGGGGCTCAGGGCGCGGACTTTCTCTTCAGCTCTTCCACGGCCCGGGTGAACACCTGCGCGCTGCAGGCCTTGCCGCCGCCAGGTGGCTTCTCGCGGGAGGTCAGCTCCGCCGCGCGCGTGAGGGCGGGCAGGGCGGCGGGGTCGCCCAGGCTCACCAGCCGCAAGGCCGCCTTCGTGCGCACGTTGCAGTCGCTGGACTCCAACGCCGCGGAGTAGAGCCCCACGCGGTCCAGGTCCGCCTCGCCATTCGCGTCCAGGTAGCGCAGCGCGCCCCACTGCTTCACCGAGGGCGCTTCCCGGGCCAGCGACTCGAAATGGGAACGCACCGTCGCAGCGGGCAGCAACTCCAGGGCCCGGCGCGCGGAGAGGTCCTTCTCGTTGTTCCCGAAGTCCTCGGCCAGACCGTCCATGAGTCGCGGCTCGGGGGCCTTCCGACCATCCTCGTCGAGGCCCAGGATGAGGCCGTGCTCTTCGTTGTGCCGGTTCAGCGCGTGCTTCACCACCGCGCGCAGCCGCGTCGCTTCCGCGTCGTTCGGCGCGTCCGGCGCATCCAGCCGCTGGAGCGCTTCCCTGGGCTTGTCGTCGTTCATCAGCCCGCGCGCCTGCACCAGCGGATCATTCGCGTGCACCGTCCAGGCGACGCCCGCCCCCAGCAGCACCAGCGCTCCCGCGGCGCCGGCCAGCACGCGCGGACGCTGACGCAGGAAGGAGGCGCCCGCGCGCGCCCTCGTGCGCAGGACCTCCAGCGGTGACAGCTTCGTCCCGGGCTCCGGGATGCCCAGCGCCGCGGCGAACGGCGAGCCCTCCGCCGAACGGGTGACCCGGTACAGCTGCACCTTCTCGTCGCGGCCGGGCAGGGGAATGCTGCCGCAGGGCTCGGCGGCGGCCTCGGCGCGGTTGCGCGCCATGTTCACGGCCTCGGTGAAGGTCACCTCGTCCGCGGCGGCCACGTGCTCCACCGCCTTCACGACCTCCATCGGCTCGCCGAGCACCGCGTCGTTCGTCAACAGCACCTCGCCCGCGTGCAGGCACACGCGGACATGGAGCTGGTGCTCGGGAGGCACCGTCTGGTTGTGGCTCCACAGCGCCTGCTGCATCGCCATGCCGCAGCGGATGGAGGCGCTGGGGGCCCGGAAGACCGCGACCAGTGCGTCGCCGCGCTTTTGCACCAGCTTTCCGTCGTGCTCGCGCACCAGCGGCATCAGCAGCCGGTCGTGCGTGTCCAGCATCCGCGCGTTCTCCTCGTGCGTCTGCCGGCTCATCCGGTCGGTGAAGCCCTGGATGTCGGTGAGCATCACCGTCACGTTCTGCGCCTTCGCCGCCGACGCGCCGCCCGTCACCGCGGGAACCCCGCCCGTCAACCGGCCCGTGCCGAACGCCGCCGTGCCCGTGCGCGGCGCAGCCTGCACCGGGGGCGCCGTCATCAGGGGCGCGGCCGGTGCCACGCCGAACGCCGCCGTACCGGAGCCTGGACCCGGAGGCGCGGGATTCACGCCGAACGCCGCCGTGCCCGAACCAGGGCTGGCTGGCGTGCCGCTGGAAGGCGTCATGTTCGCGTGGACGATGGGCGTGCCCTGGCTGGGGGTGAACGCCATCAGCGCCGCGTGCGCCAGGCCCAGCGCGTCCGCCAGCTCCTTCGCCGTCTGCGGACGCTTCGCCGGGTCCTTGTCCAACAGCCGCATCACCAGCGACAGCAGCCCCACGTAGCGCGACAGCTGCGGGGCCGCGCGGTCCAGGGGCAGCGGCGCGTGCGAGGCGTGCTGGGACAGGAAGTGGCGCGGCGAGGGCCCGTCGAAAGGCAGCCGCCCGGACAGCACGCGGTAGGCCAGCACCCCGAAGGAGTACAGGTCGCTGCGCGTGTCCACCTTCGCGCCCACGGCCTGCTCCGGGGACAGGTACTCCGGCGTCCCCAGCACCACGCCCACCTGGCTGAGCGCGCTGTTCGCGTCCGGCTCCACCAGCCGCGCGATGCCGAAGTCCAACAGCCGCGCCTGCTCGCCGCGCACCGACGGGGAGATGAGGACGTTCTCCGGCTTCAGGTCGCGGTGGATGATGCCCTTGTCGTGGATGGCCGCCAGCCCTTCGGCCAATTGCTGGAGCAGGGCCAGCGCCCGCGGCGCGAGGAGCGGCCCTCCCTGGAGCGCGTCGTGGAGGCTCTGCCCCTCCACGAACTCCATCACCAGGCACGCGGCGTCGCCGGACTCGCCGAAGTCCACGATGCGCACCACCGCCGGGTGCTCCACTGCGGACAGCAGGCGGGCTTCGCGCTTGAAGCGCTCGGCCATGCCGGCCTGCGCGTGCAGGTCGTGGTGGAGGACCTTGATGGCGACCTTGCGGCCCAGGGAGACCTGTTCGCCCAGGTACACCTCACCCATGCCCCCGGAGCCCAGGGGCCCGAGGACCCGGAAACGACCATCGAGAACCAGTGCGTCGGGGGCCAGCACGGCGCGGACTCTCTCACGGCTTCCGGCCCGGGCGCATGACGTTCCTCCAGGGCGGAATCGCCTGGGTACGCCATGCCCCTCCGCCTGCAGCCCAGGCGGGGGTTTGCCTAAAAATTCCAGGGCTTAGGGGTCATGGTAGCCTCCCCAGCCTCCTCCGATGGCCACCGATAGCGAGTCCCCCAAGCCCGTCGCGCCTGCTTCCGGCGCCGCCCCCGAGCTCCGCCTGTTGGATCGGCGTGCGTTCGTGGGCTTTCCGGCCTTGGAGGTCCAGCCCGGGCTGCGCATCGCGGACTTCGCGCTCCAGATTCCGGACGTCAGCTTTCCGTTCAACGTCAGCGCGGGCGCCACGCGCTACCAGCGCAAGAAGCTGCTCTTCGGCTTCCTGGAGCTGACGGTCGACGCGGACCTCGTCACGCGCAAGGTGGCGGAGCTGGCCGGGCGGCTCGCGGGCGTGGAGGAGCTGCGGCTGCACTTCCGCCCCGGCTACCTGGAGGGCCAGGGGCGGCTGCCCGCGCCGGAGCGCACGCCGTTCACGTTCAAGATCGCCTTCGACGCGGACGGGGACCGGCTGGCCGTCTACGTCTACGACGTGCGGCTGTATGGCTTCTCCGCCACGCCGTCGGTGCAGCTGCCGGGCCTGTTGTCGGAGGCCGTGGGCGCGCTGGGCCTCTTGCCGGACGTGGAGGTGCGCGGCGCCACCGGCTTCTCCACCCGCGTGCTGCCCGCGCTGTGCGAGCTGGCCGCGCTGAGCCGGGGCTACAAGGTGCCCACGCTGGACACCGCGCGCCTGTCCGGAGCGGAGGTCTCCAGCACCGGCCTGCGCCTGCGCTTCGCCGCCGGAGGGCTGCCTCCGCCCGCCGCGCCGGACGAGGAGCTGATGCTGGCGCTGGAGGGCGCTCGGGCCTTCGCGGACGCGGAGGGACTGGTCGCGCAGGGCCGGCTCGCGGAGGCGCGGCAGGCGTATCTCCAGGCCGGGGACGCGCAGGATGCGCATCCGTTCGCGGCGGAGCGGTTGCTGGCGCTGCTCGTCGCGGATCCGCAGGCGCACGACCTGGCCCTGGACGTGGCGGCCACGCTGTCGCGCCGCCGGGACCGCAGCCCCGCGGCGCTGTGGGGCGAGGCCGTGGTGCGCGAGCGCCGGGGCGAGGGTGCCCGCGCGGCGGAGCGCTACCTGGCGCTGTGCGCGCTGGCCCGCCGCACGTCGGAAGAGGCCGCCGCGTTCTTCGCCGCCGAGGCCGCCGCGCGCTCCTCGCGCGACACCGCGCCCCAGGTGGCGGTGAAGGCGCTGCACGAGCTGCTGGGCCTCAAGCCGGATCACCTGCCGTCGTTGAAGGCGCTGGCGCGCGCGTCGGATCAGGCGCGTGACCGGGCTGGCGCGGTGCGGGCGTACCGGCGGCTCGCGGCCCTGGCGCGCGATCCGTTGGAGGCCGCGGACGCGCACGTGCACCTGGCGCGGCTGTGCGCGCAGACGGAGGACGACGTCGCGGGAGCCCGGCTGCACTGCGAGGCCGCGCTGCGCTTGTCGCCGGATCAGCCGGACGCGCTGCTGCTGCTCGGTGAGTTGTGCCACCGCGGCGGCGAGCACCTGCGTGCCTTGAAGGCGCTGGACCGTCTGCGCGAAGTGTCCATGGCGCGCCACGAGCTGGACCGTGTGGGACAGGCGGACCTGCTCGCGGGCCGGGTGTGGGAAGAGGGCCTGAAGCAGCCGGAGAACGCGCTCTTGCGCTACCGCGAGGCCGTGTCGCTGCTGCCCGGTGAGCCGGAGCCGCTGTTCGCCTCCGCGCGCGTGGCGGAAGGCCTGGGCCGGTTGCAGGAGGCCTTGAGCGGTTACCAGCAGGCGCTGGAGCTGGCGGGCCCGGCACCGCGTTCGGAGAGCGTTCGCCACGCCGCGCACGAGAGCCACCACGCGCTGGCGCGGCTGTCGCGCACGAAGCTGGGCGACCCGGCGCGTGCGCGTGAGCACCTGGAAGCGGCGCTCGCGTTGGATCCGCGCGACGCGGTGGCGCTGGATGAGCTGATTCCGTACTTCCGCGTCACCGGCCGCTCGCAGGAGCTGGCCGAGGCGCTGGAGAAGGCCGCCGCCCTTAAAGAAGAGCCGAAGGCCCGCGCCGCGCTGTGGGCCGAGGCCGGCGAGCTGTACCGGGGCAAGCTCCAGCTGGCGGACAAGGCCGACAAGCTGCTCACGCTCGCGCTGGAGGCGGACGGCGACCACCGGCCCGCGCTGGAGTCGCTGCTCGCGCTGGCCGAGGCCCGCCGCGACGGCGCGCAGCTCACCCGGTGCCTCGCGGCGCTGGCGCGGCTGACGGTGGAGCCGAAGGAGCGGGCGCAGAAGTACCGCCGGCTCGCGGTGGCCGCGCGCGACCTGGCATTCGACCTGGACCTCGCCGTGCACGCGCTGCAGGAGGTGCTGCGCGCGGAGCCGGACGACCTGCCGGCGCTGGGCGAGCTGTGCGCGTTGCAGCGCAAGCGCTCCGACCTGGCGGGGCTCGCCAGCGCGCTGGAGAACCGCGCGCGCGTGGCGGAAGCGCAGGGTGACAAGCGGCTGGCGGCGGCGGCGCTGCGCGAACTGGCGGGCGTGCTGGAGGCGCGGCTGGGGCGCGTGGGCGACGCGCTGGTGGCGCTGGAGAAGGCCGCTCGGCTCGCGCCGGACGCCGCGGTGCTGCTGGACCTGGCGGACCTGAGCCTGCGCTGCGAGCGGCCCGAACATGCCCGGCGCGCGCTGGAGTCGCTCCTGGCCATGCTGCCGCGCACCGCGGCGCCGGAGAAGCTGGCGGACGTGCGCGCGCGGCTGGGCCGTGCGTGCGAGCTGCTCGGTGACCGCGAAGGCGCCATCGCCGCGTACGCGCAGGCGTTCCCGCTGCGCCGGCTGGACGACGTGCTCGCCACGCGGCTGGAGGCCCTCTACACGGAGGCCGGCGAGACGCAGGCGCTGGCGGAGCTGTGGGCCACGCGCGCGCAGGCGCTGGCGGGCGCGGACCGGGCGGAGGAGGCCGCGCCGCTGTTCCTCCAGAGCGCTCGCGCCCTGCTGGAGCGTGGGGAGAAGGCCGCCGCGCTGATGCGCCTGGCCTCCGCGCTGGAAGCGAGCCCCGAGGGGCCGCTCGCCGCGGAGGTGCTGGAGGCGCTGGCCGAGCTGGAGCTGGAGCGCGGCGAGAAGCTGGAGGCGGCGCGGCTGTACGCGCGGCGGTCCACGCTGGTGCCGGATGCCCGGGCGGGCGCGAAGCTGCTCTTCCGCGCGTCGCTGCTGGCCGCGGGCACGAGCCGCGAGGAGGCCTTCCTCGCCGAGGCGCTGGAGCGCGACGCGACCTTCGCGCCCGCGCGCATCCGCCGGGGCGAGCTGCGGCTGACCACGGATGCCCGCGCCGCGCTGGAGGACTTCGAGGCGGTGCTGGCCCTGCCGCCCGCGGACGTGGATGCCCCGCGCGAAGCGGAGCGCGTGGCCCTCACGCGCAAGGCCGCCACCGCCGCCGTGCGCGCGAACCGCACGGACGCGGCCCGGCGCCTGCTCGCGGAGTTCTGCGCGCGCACGCCGGAGGACCTGGACGCACGGCTGGAGCTGGCCGCGCTGCACCGCAAGGCCGGCGCCCGCGAGGCCCTGGCGGACCTGCTGGTGGAGCTGTGGCCGCGCCTCTCCGGAGACGCCCGCCGTCAGGCCCGCCGTGAGCTGGCCGAGCTGTGTCTCTCCCTGGGCCGCGCGAGCGCCGCGGCGGATTCGCTGCGCAGCCTGCTGGCGGAGGAGTCGCAGGACGCGTGGGCGGCGCAGGCGCTGCTGGAGCTCCTGCCCCCGCCCGGCACGGGCACCCCGGAGGAAGAGGCCGAGCGGCTGGAGCTGCTGGGCACGCTGGTGTCCGCCGCGTCGGGTGAGGCTCGCGCTGAGTTGCTCGCGCGTCGTGCCGCCCTGCACCGGAGTGCCGGCCGCACGGGTCCCGCGCGCGACGACTGCGCCCAGGCCGCGAAGCTGTCGCGCCGCCCCGCGCCGCTGCTGCTGATGCTCGCGGAGCTGGCGCGCGAGGCGTCGGACGCGCCCGCCGAGCTGGATGCCTGGCGCCGCGCTGTCGCGGCCGATGCCACCCTGGGCAACCGCGCCCTGGAGCGGCTGCTGGCCCTGGCCACCGTGCTGCTGGAGAAGGACGAGCGCGCCTCCGCCTGGGACGCGCTGCGCACCGCCATCACGCTGGATCCGCCCGCCGACGCGCGGTGCGATGCCTTCTTCGCGCTCGCCGAGCTGGCCCGCCGCGACGGCAAGCCCGCCGACGAAGCCGCCGCGCTGGCCGAGGCCGCGCGCCAGGGCCCCATTGCCCGCCGCGTGGAAGCGCTCCTGCTGCGCGCCTCGCTGCTCGAAGAGCTGGGGGATCGCGAAGGCGCCGCGCGCGACCTGGAAGCCGCGCTCGCCCTGGCGCCGCGCCATGAAGAGGCCACGCTCGCGTTGCAGCGCGTGCTGCGCGACCTGGAGGACTGGGCCCGGCTGGCGGAGCTGCTCGCCGCCGAGGCGCCCCATGCGCCGCCCGCTGCCGCCGCGTCGCTGTACTCGGAGCTCGCGAGCCTCTACCTCGACCGCCTGGGACACGTCGCGCCCGCCGAGGCCGCGCTGCGCCAGGCGCTGCGGCTGACCCCGGCCGACGCGGCGGTGCGCCGCCGGCTGGTGTCGCTGGTGGCGGGCCGCGGTGAGTTGCTGGAGGCCTCGGGCCTGCTGGAGGCCGCGGCGGAGGACGCCGACGCCGCCGAGGCCGCTGCGTTGCTGCGCGAGGGCGTCACCTACGCACGGCAGGCCCAGGAGCTGGACCGGGCGCTGGCCCTGGCGCGTCGCGCGCATGCGCGGGTGCCCGCGCAGGGCGACGACCTGGCCACGCTGGCGGACCTGCTCTACCTGCGCGGCGCGGTGCGCGAAGCCCTGCCGTTGCAGGAGGCCCTGGTCCAGGCGGCGGACTTCCGCACGGCCCCGGAGGCAGCGGAGGCCACCAGCCTGCGCCTGGGTGACCTGGCGGAGCAGGCCGGCGACGTGAATCGCGCGGTGGCCGCGTACCGGCACCTGCTCACCGAGCGTCCGCTGTGCGAGCGCGCCGTGGAGCGGCTCGCCGCGCTGCTGGAGCGCGATGATCCGCGCGGTGCCTTCGAGGTGCGCGTCGCCCACGCGCGTGTGCTGGCGCCGTCCGAGGACACCGTCGCGCGGCTGGTGTCGCTGGCGGAGCGCGCACGCGAGGCGCTGGCGGACGCGGGCATCGCCGCATCGCTGCTGTCCCACGCGGCGCAGATGGCGAAGGAGCCCCTGCCGCTGCGCCGCCGGCTCGTCGCGCTCTACCGAGAGACGGGCCGCACGTCGGAGCTGCTGGCGGAGCTCCAGCCGGTGGCCGCGCTCAGCCTCCAGGCCGGGGACGTGGACGCCGCGCTCGCGGCCTACGACGAAGAGGCCCGGCTCGCCGAGTCGCTGGGCCGCGCGGACGAAGCGCTGCGCTCGCTCGCCAACGCCCGTGACCTGCTCGCCGCCGGGGAGCGCAACGCCGAAGCCGCCGCGTGCGAGCGCCGCCGCGCGGAGCTGCTGCGCGACGTGAAGCTGGACCTCAACGCGGCGGAGGCCTCGCTGGAGCGCGCCTTCGGATTCGCCGCGGAGCTGGACACCGCCCGCATGGGCGCGGCCCTGGCCGAGCGCCGCGACGACGCTGCCGCCGAAGCCCGCTGGTGGGAGCGCGGACTGCCCCGGATGACGGGCACGCGGGAGGGCGCGGCGGTGCTGCTGCGCCTCGCGCGCCTGAACCTGGGCGAGCTCGCGGACGCGGCGAAGGCGGAGGGCTTCCTGCGCCAGGCCCTGCGCCAGGACCGGTGGCTCACGGAGGCCGAAGGCCTGCTCGCGGAGCTGCTGGAGCGCGACGGCCGGCTGGCGGAGCTTGCCGCCTGGTACGAGGAGTGCGCGGAGGCGGAGATCGACGCCGACCGTCACGCGGCGCTGCTCCTCCAGGCCGCGGTGCTCTACCGCGACCGCGCGAACAAGCCGGAGGCCGCCGCCGCCGCGCTCATCGCCGCGCGCGCCGCGAAGCCGGATGACCTGGACCTGACCGCGCAGGCCGCGGAGCTGCTGCACCAGGTGCGCCGCCCCGCGGACGCCGCGGAGTTCGACGCCATCCTCCTGGAGGCGGATCCGTTCCGCGAGCCCGTCTTCACCCGCCACCGCGCCTTCCTGGAGGAGAGCGGCGAGCGTCAGGCCCTGGCCGAGCTGATGCTCCGCCGCGCCGAGCGTCAGACGCCCGCCGAGGCCGCCGCGAGCTACCTCGCCGCCGCGAGCGCCTTCCGCGACGAGGGGGCCCGCGAGCGCGCCATCCTCTGCGAGGACCGCGCCTTCGAGCTGGACCCCGCCAACGCGGAGGCCTTCGGGCACGTGCGCGAGCGCGCCGCCGGAGACGTGCGCCGTCTGGCGGACCTGCTGGGCCAGCGCGCCGAGGCCGTGGCCCCCACGGAGGCGCTGCCCCTGTTGCGTGAGCGGGCCCAGCGCCTGCTGGACGCGGGAGAAGCGCTCAAGGCCGCGGAGGCCTTCGACGACTACCTGGGCCGCGCGGGCGGTGACGTGGATGCGCTCTGCGCTCGCGCCGAGCTGGCCGCCCAGGGCGGAGGCCCCGCCGCCGCGCAGCCGTATGACCGCCGGGTGCTGGCGCTGGGTGGAGACTCGCTGCCGGTGCCGGTGCTCGTGCGCACGTGGCTGCGCCTGGGGCATGCGTCGCTCGCGTCGGGGGCGTTCCACGACGCGGCGGACGCCTTTGAAGCCGTGGTGTCGCTGGAGCCGGAGGGCGCGCGCGGCGGTGAAGCCTTGTCGCTGCTCGCGGAGGTGCACTCGCGCACGGGCAACGGCCCCGGGCTGTACCGCGCGTCGTTGCAGCTGGCGCGCAGGGCCCAGGACGCGGCGACGGAAGAAGTGCTGCTGCGCCGCGCGGCCGACCTCTTCGACGACCCGCGCGAGGCCATCGACGCGCTGTTGCCCCTGGCCCGGCTGCGTCCGGCGGACGCGAGCGTCATCGACCGCGCGGTGGAGGGCCTGCGCGCCCTGGGCCGCCACGGCGACCTGCTGGGCATCTACGAAGCGGGCGCGGAGGCCGCGGGCGGTTCGCGCGCCGCGGAGCTGCTGCTCGCCGCCGCGTCCGTGGCGAACGATTCGTTGTCGGACGCGGACACGGCCTGGGCCCTCACGCGTCGCGCGGCGGAAGCGGATCCGGAGAACCCGGCCGCCCTGCGCGCGCTGGTGGACGGCCTGCGTGCGCGCAAGGAATCCGCCGGGCTGCTCGCCGCCCTGGAGCGGCTGATCCCCCTCACGGACGACGCGGACGAAGCCGCGGTGCTCCGGCTGGAGTTCGCGGGGCTGGCGAAGGACGCGGGCCGCGAGGACGCCGCGCGCGACGCGCTGGAGGTCGTGGTGGCGCGAGGCGCTTCCGGTGCCGGCTATGCCGATGCGCTGGAGGCCCTGGAGCCGCTGCTCGGTGAGGCGCACGCGCGCCGCGCCGAGGTGCGCGTGGCCCGCGCGGAGCTCGCGTCGGGTGAGCAGCGGGTGTCGCTGCTGGTGGCCGCCGCGCGCGCCTTCGAGAAGGCAGGCCTGCTGGACGAGGCGCTGAAGGCCGCGAAGTCCGCCGTCGCCACGGAGCCGGACCTGCGCGCCGCGCTGCTCGTCGCGCACCTGCACCGCGCCTCCGGAGACGCGCCCCGCGCGGCCCGCGCGCTGTTGCAGGCCGCCCGGCTCGCCGCGCCGGAAGAGCGTCCCCCGCTGCTGCTGGAGGCCGCCGGCCTCTGGGAGAAGGCGGGTGAGATGGGCGAGTCGCTGGAGGTCATCGAGCGCATCGCCACGGACGCGCCGGACATGCTGTCCGCGACGGAGCTGGCGGAGCGCTTCGCCCGGCTGGGCGCCTTCGCGCGCGCCCTGGACGTGGGCTTCACGCCCGCCATGGCCGCGGGCGAGTACACCGACGCGCTGGCCATGGCCGCGCAGGCGGGCGATGTGTCCCGCACGCGCATGGCCCTCTGGGCCCTGGTCGCGATGCCGGACGCGGACCCGGCTCACGCCGCCGCGCTGGCGGACGGCCTGCGCGAGGACGCGGAGTGGGAAGGCCTGCTGGAGCTGGCCGCCCTCTCCTACGACCGTGACGTCACCTTCGCCGTGGCCCTGCGCGACGAGGTGCTGCGCGCCCGTCCGGCTCCGGTGCTCGCGCGCCTGCGCGCCCTGGAAGAGCTGGGCGGGGAGCCCGGCCTCGCCGCGCGCATGATGCTCCTCCTGCCGGAGCTGGGCCTGGAGCCCGAAGCGCTGGCCGAAGCGGTGCTCACCCGCGTGCGCGCCCTCCCGGAGCCCGCGCGGCTGGAGTCCCTGGCCTTCGCCGCGGACGGCTGGCCCGCGCGCCGCGAAGAGCTGCTGCGCGAGCGCTACACCCTGGAGCGCCAGCTGAACCAGCTGGAGTCCGCGGAGCGCACGCTGGCGCTCATCGCGCAGGACACGAAGGACGCCAGGGCGCGCGCGCTGCTGCACCTGGAGCGCGGTGAGCTGCTGCAAGGCCCGCTGGCCCAGCCCGCCGAGGCGCGCGAGGCCTTCGAGGCCGCCCTCACCGACGACGCGGACAACCTCGCCGCCGTGCAATCCCTGCTCGCGCTGGTGGACGAGGCGCGCGAGTCCACGGTGTTCCTCGCGCTCGCGGACACCCTCGCGAAGCTCGCGGGTGCCGACGCGTGGACGCCGTACCGTGAGCGCCTGGCGGACGCCTACGAAGCCCAGCAGCGCTGGGCCGAAGCGGCCACGCAGCTGGAGCAGCTCCCGGAGACGGACGAGCGGCTGGCCCGCCTCGTGAAGTTCGCCGAGGCGCGAGGCCTGGTGGGCGAATCGCTGCGGCTGCGCGAGCGCCTCACGCAGGACCCCACGGAGCTGGAGGTCATCCTCCGCGGCTACCTGGACGCGCAGCTCGTGGGCCCGGCGGTGCGTCTGGCGGAGCGGCTCGCGGACGCGCAGCAGCTCACGCCCGCGCTGACGCGGTGGGTGACCGAGCGCTTCTCTCCCTCCCCGGACGGTGCGGCGCTCGCGGTGCGCTTCTGGCCCGCGCTCTTGCGTGAGAAGTGGCCGGACGTGGATGGCTGGACGCTGTACGCGGAAGCGCTGCACGCCCTGGGCCGTCCGGAGGCGGAGCGCACGGACGGCATCGGCGCCGCGCTCGTGAGCAGTGATGCTCCCGCGCCCCGTGCCCCCGTGTCCCGGCTGGAGCGCCCCGCGCAGGACTTCCAGCACCCGGAGCCGGAGGGCCTGGTGCCGGTGACGGAAGCGAGCCTCGCGCGGCTGCATGTCGCGCTGAAGCCGGTGCTCGTGTCGCTGGGCGCGGAAGCGGTGCGCGTGTCCGTGGATCCACGCGGTGGCGTGGAGGCGTACCTCACGGCGCCGGGCGCGCTGGTGCTGGGCGCGGGTGCGCTCGGCTGCTTCGGCGCGGTGGAGCTGGGCTGGCTGTGCGCGCTGGCGATGGCGCTGGGCTCCGAGGGCGTGGAGCTCACCCGTCCCGGGGCGGTGCTGGCGTGGGAGGACGCGGCGGTGGCGGCCTGGCGCGCGATGCCCGCGACACTGGCGGCGGGGCGCGTGCTGGCGCGGCTGGACTCGGACGTGCGCGGCGGTGACCCGGCGGCGGTGGATGTAGGCGCGGTGCTGTCCCGCAGCGAAGCCTTCCGCCAATTGGCCCTGGCGTCGCTCGACGTCTAACCTGGAGCGCGTCATGCACCTGAAGCGACTGGCAGTGGCGCTCTTCCCCGCGGCGGCCCTGGCCGTGGCGGTGGGCTGTTTCTCCGACCCCGTGTACCCGGGCAACCAGGTGATGGGGACGTTCCGCTTCCAGGCGAAGCTGGACGCGGCGCGCACCACGTGCGACGCGGGCTCGCGCGACTTCGCGCAGCTGGACGACGCGGGCACCTTCACCTTCGAAGGCACCTTCTCCCGCGACACCGACGCGGGCACGGGCTTCTTCACCGTGCAGGGCTTCTCCCGCGACGCGGGCTACACCGGGCAGAGCGTGTCCTCCACCCACCGCGCCACCGCGCGCCGCGATTCGTGCGGCACCGGCTGCGAGGACTCCGAGATTGAAGAAGCGCTCAACGTCATGCTCCTGAGCGACAGCCAGTCGCGCAACGTGGCGCGCGACTGCAAGCGCCTGGACGGCGGCGTGCCGGAAGGCGACATCCCGGCCCCCACGGAGAACGGCTACGACGTGTCGCTCGCGTGCGGCACGCTCCAGGACGTCTTCCTGCCGGGCAAGGGCGCGGCCTGCGATTGCAAGCCGTCCACGTGCACCACCGTGTACACGGTGAGCGGCGACCGCATCGACTGAAGCACCTCGGGCCTGTCCCCGTCGTGTAACGTGCGCCGCTCCGAAGTGGAGGATGGAATGGCGAAGCGTGCGGTGGTGCTGCTGTCCGGCGGCCTGGACTCGACGACGTGCCTGGCGATGGCGAAGGCGGACGGCTTCGAGCCAGTGTGCCTGTCCATCGCCTACGGCCAGCGCCACGCGGTGGAGCTGGAGCGCGCGAAGAAGGTCGCCTCCGCCATGGGCGTGCGCGACGTGCGCGTGGTGACGGTGGACCTGCGGCAGGTGGGCGGCTCGGCCCTCACGGATGACATCCCGGTGCCCAAGGACCGCTCGGAGGACGACATGTCCCACGACGTCCCCATCACCTACGTGCCCGCGCGCAACGCGCTGTTCCTCTCACTGGCGCTGGGGCTGGCGGAGGTGGTGGGCGCCACGGACCTCTACATCGGCGTCAACGCGGTGGACTACAGCGGCTATCCGGACTGCCGCCCGGAGTTCATCCGCTCCTTCGAGACGATGGCCCAGCTGGCCACGAAGGCGGGCGTGGAGGGCGCGACCTTCAAGGTGCACGCGCCGCTCTCCGGGCTCACCAAGGCGCAGATCATCCAGGCCGGCGTGAAGCTGGGCGTGGACTACGGGATGACGCACTCCTGCTACGACCCGGACACCCAGGGCCGCGCGTGTGGCCGCTGCGACAGCTGCCTGTTGCGCGCCAAGGGCTTCCAGGAAGCGGGCGTGCCGGACCCCACGGTGTACACGGAAGGGGTGCGCTGATGCTCTCCGCGACGGGCCTCACGCTGACCCTGGCGCTGCTCGGAGGCGCACCGAAGGCCGCGCCCAGGACGGAGCTGGTGGACGCGGCCACCGTCATCCCGGACCTGGTGCTGGACCTGCGCTACGCGACGAAGGACAACTTCCTCAAGAAGCAGGTGTACCCGGACGGCGCCCGGTGTCTGTTGTTGCCGGACTCGGTGAAGCGCCTGACGCAGGCCGCGGACGCGCTGCGCCCCCAGGGCTACCGGCTGAAGGTGTACGACTGCTACCGGCCGCGCGCGGTGCAGTACGAGATGTGGAAGATATTGCCGAAGCCCGGCTACGTGGCGGACCCACGCAAGGGCTCCAACCACAACCGGGGCGGCGCGGTGGACCTGACCCTGGTGACGAAGGACGGGGCGGAGGTGGAGATGCCCACCGCCTTCGACGACTTCACCCCCGCCGCGCACCACGGCTACACCGGCGGCACCCCCGCCTCGCGCGAACACCGGGAGGTTCTGCGCAAGGCCATGGAGGGCGCCGGCTTCCAGCGCAACAAGATGGAGTGGTGGCATTACGACCTGCCCGGCGCTACGAAATTGCCGGTGCTGGACGTGCCCTTCACCCCGGCCGGGTGACGCCTGGCTGCTCGCCAGCCCAGTGGTTTCGCGCGGTTGCGTCAGGGACTGCGCGTATATGGGCGCGCGCACGGAGTGCCTGCTATTCCTGGGCTCGCATGAGTCAAACGCTCGCGGCCGGCCTCGAAAACACGCTCATCTCTCCGAACTCGGGGGCGCAACTGTCGCCCCCGCCCACCCCGGGTGCGGCCACGACCCAGCGCCGCAACACGGTGCTGCCGCGCGTGGAGTGGAAGGGCCAACAGCCCAGCGTGGTGCCGCTGCAACGCGAGCGCTTCGAGGAAGTGCGCCCGCTGGGGCAGGGCGGCATGGGCGAGGTGGTGCTCATCCGCGACCACGACATCGAGCGGGAGGTCGCGCTCAAGCGGCTGCCCCCGGGCGCGGACCTGGACCGCGTGCTGCGCTTCGTGGAGGAGATCCGCACGGTGGGCATGCTGGACCACCCGAACATCGCGCCCGTGCACGACGTGGGCGTGGATGAGCAGGGCCGGTACTACTTCCTGATGAAGCACCTGAAGGGCGAGACGCTGGAGTCCATCATCTCCCGGCTGCGCAAGTCGGAGCTGGACGCGCTGCTTCGCTATCCGTTCCAGGTGCGGGTGCAGATCTTCCTGGGCGTGCTGCACGCGGTGGCGTACGCGCACGGCAAGGGCTTCATCCACCGCGACCTCAAGCCCGCGAACATCATGGTGGGCCCCTTCGGTGAAGTGACGGTGCTGGACTGGGGCCTCGCGCGCCGCGTGGGTGCGTCCGCCGCCCGGGCCATCGTGGACGGCTCGCCGGTGGACCTCCACTCGGCCCGGCCGCTTCAGACGGAGCTGGGCTCCGTGGTGGGCACGCCGCTCTACATGTCCCCGGAGCAGGCGCGCGGCGAGCACGACACGATGGACGCGCGCAGCGACGTCTTCACCCTGTCCGTGCTCTTCCACGAGCTCCTGTCGCTGTCGCACTACCTGGAGGGCCTCCAGTCCGTGCCGGACATCATGAAGGCGGTGCAGACGCGCACGCTGGACATGGCGTCCATGCACCTGAACACCGCGCAGGGCCCGGTGCCCGCGGAGCTGATGTGGTTCGTGAAGAAGGGGATGAGCAAGGACCCCAAGGACCGCTTCGAGTCCGTGGACGACATGGTGATGCAGCTGCAGGCCGCGCTGGAGGGCCGCATCCACGTGCACTGCCAGCGCACGATGCTCAAGAAGACCCTGCACAAGGGGCTGCGCATCGCGGACCGCAACCCCATGGCCCTCACGGCCGCGGGCGTGGTGGGCGTGGGCCTGGTGCTCGCGTCGGCGGTGAACCTGGGCCTGTCGCTCTTCGGGGCGCTGCTGCACTGAGCCCGCTGTCAGCATTGTCGCCCCGGAAGCGCGCGGTGTGATGGAGTGGCGGCGTGCAACGCGTCCGCCGCCTCCTCATGGCCTTCCTCATCATCGTCGGCATGGTGTACCTCGCGCTGTGCGCGGTCCTCTTCGCCGCGCAGCGCTCCCTCATCTACCCCGCGCCCCACTCGGAACCGGAGCGGCTGCGCGGCCAGCCCGGCTTCGGCGTGGTGCCGCTGGCGGATGGGCTCAACGTCGACCGCTTCTACCTGCCCGCGCCGCCCGGGGCGCCCACGGTGGTGCACTTCCACGGCAACGGCGAGCAGCTCCTGGGGCAGCGGGGCTTCGGCCAGGCGCTCGGGGACGTGGGGCTGGGCTTCCTCGCGGTGGAGTACCCGGGCTACGGCGCGTCGCCGGGCAGTCCAACGGAGGCGGGCCTGTACGCGTCCGCGGAGGCCGCGCTCCAGTTCCTGCGCGACCAGGGCGTGAAGCCGGAGGACATCGTGCTCAGCGGGCGCAGCCTGGGCACCGGCGTCGCGGTGGAGATGGCGCGGCGCGGATACGGCGCGCGCATGGTGCTGGTGTCTCCGTACACGTCCATGGTCGCCATGGGCCAGCGCACCATGCCCTTCCTGCCCGCCTCGCTGCTGATGCGCGACCGTTTCCTGTCGCTCGACAAGGCCCCGAACATCCCCATCCCCGTCCTCATCATCCACGGCGAGGAGGACGAGGTGGTCCCGGTGGACATGGGCCGCACGCTGGGCCAGCGCTTGCCGAACGCGCGGGTCGTGACCGTACCGGGCGCCCACCACAACGACGTGCTGGAGCGGGACGGTCAGCAGGAGCTCGCGCGGCTGGCCACGTTCGCGCTCGACGGAAGCTGAGCGGCCCGGCAGGACGCATGACGTCCTGCGTTGCGTTCCCTTGCGCCTACCGGTGATCGCCGGATTATGCTCGGTGTCATCAACGCGATGTTTCATCGCGTCCTCAAGCTCCCCCGAGGAATGGATGTCCACCGACCCGGCCCCGGCCGCGACCCTGTCCGAAGCGGCCCGTGAAATCGTCGAAGTGGGCCGCTTCCTCAGCGTGCGCAACTTCGTGCCCGCCACCAGCGGCAACTTCTCCCGCAGGCTGGATGCCCGCACCGCCGCCGTCACGCGCTCCGGCGTGGACAAGGGCGAGCTGGTGGAGGCGGACATCCTGGTCGCGGACATCCACGCGCCACCGCCCAGGGGCTCGTCCGCGGAGACGCCCCTGCACCTGCAACTCTACCGGGACCGCCCGGAGGCGCAGGCCGTGCTGCACACGCACTCCGTGGTGGCCGCGCTCCTGTCGAACCTGCGGCTGCCGGAAGGCGAGCTGGTGCTCCAGGACTTCGAGCTGCTCAAGGCCCTGGGCGACACGCGCACGCACGAAGCGGCGGTGTCCATCCCCATCTTCCCCAACGACCAGGACATCCCGCGGCTCGCGGACAAGGTGACCGCGATGCTCCAGAAGCGCACGGACCTGGTCGCGTATCTCATTGCCGGCCACGGGCTGTACACCTGGGGCCGGAGCATGGCCGAGGCGCGCCGCCACGTGGTGGCGCTGGAACACCTGCTGACGTACGAACTCGAGAAGATGAAGGTGCGGCGATGAGCAAGCTGATTGTCTACAGGGACCACCAGCCGGAGGCGCCGCTGGGCGTCTACACCGAACCCGAGGACATCCGTCGCGAGCTGAAGCCCGCGGGCGTGCGCTTCGAGCGCGTGGACGCGTCCGTGGACCTGCCGGACGGCGCGGGACAGGAAGAAGTGCTCGCGGCCTACAAGCACGTGGTGGACGCGGAGATGAAGGCCCACGGCTACAACACCGTGGACGTGGCGCGCATCAAGCCGGACGCCCCCAACGTGGAGGCCGCGCGCGCGAAGTTCCTCTCCGAGCACGCCCACACGGAAGACGAGTCGCGCATCATGGTGGAGGGCAGCGGCTGCTTCTACCTGCACGCGGGCGACAAGGTCTTCCAGGTGGAGTGCACCCGAGGCGACCTCATCAGCGTGCCCGAAGGCATGAAGCACTGGTTCGACATGGGCGCCGCGCCCCGCTTCGCCGCCATCCGCTTCTTCATCCGCCCGGACGGCTGGGTGGGCCACTTCACCGGCGAGACCATCGCCGAGCGCTTCCCGAAGTACGCACCGTGAGCGCCCCCAAGGCCATCGTCACGGACATCGAAGGCACCACCAGCTCCATCGCCTTCGTGAAGGACGTCCTCTTCCCCTTCGCCCGGAAGCACCTGGCGGAGTACGTCGCCACGCACGGGCAGGAGGCCGCCGTGCGCCAGTGCCTGTCGGATGCCCGCACGCTCGCGGGTGAGCCGGCGCTGGACGACGTGAGCACCGTCGCGCTGCTCCAGCGCTGGCTGGACGAGGACCGCAAGGCCACGCCGCTCAAGACGCTCCAGGGGCTCATCTGGGCGGACGGCTACGCGCGCGGCGAAATCAAGGGCCACGTCCACGCGGACGCGGCCCGCGCCCTGCGCGACTGGCACGCCAAGGGCCTGCGCCTGTATGTCTATTCCTCCGGCAGCATCGCCGCGCAGAAGCTGATTTTTGGCTACAGCGTGGAGGGGGACCTGACGCCGCTGTTCTCCGGCTACTTCGACACCACCACCGGACCCAAGGTGGAGGCCGCGTCGTACACGAAGATTGCCCAGGCGCTGGGATTGCCGCCCGGCGACATCCTGTTCCTCTCCGACAACGTGGCGGAGCTGGACGCGGCGAAGCAAGCGGGCCTGCGCACCGCGGCCCTGGACCGGGGCGAGGTGGCGCTCCCGCCGGGCCACGGGCACCCGGTGTTCCATGACTTCACGTCGCTGAATCCGTTCGCGCACGTGTCCTGAATCCCTAGCGGAGTTTCCCCATGTCGAGTTCCAACAAGCCCGTGCTGGGCATCATCGGCGGCAGCGGCCTGTACCAGATTGACGGCCTGACGGATGTCTCGTGGCGCCGGGTGTCGTCGCCCTTCGGTGAGACGTCGGACGAGTTCTGCTTCGGCCGCATCGGCGACCAGCCGGTGGTGTTCCTGCCGCGCCACGGACGCGGGCACAAGATTCCGCCGTCGGAGCTGAACTTCCGCGCGAACATCGACGCGCTCAAGCGCAGCGGCGTGACGGACATCCTCTCCGTCTCCGCGGTGGGCAGCCTGCGCGAGGACCTGCCGCCGGGCACCTTCGTGGTGGTGGATCAGTTCGTGGACCGCACCTTCGCGCGCGTGAAGAGCTTCTTCTCGCAGGGGCTGGTGGCGCACGTGTCCATGGCGAAGCCGGTGTGCTCGCGCCTGGGTGACGCGGTGATGTCCGCGTGCGAGGGCCTGGACATCAAGGTCGTGCGCGGCGGCACGTACCTGGTGATGGAGGGTCCGCAGTTCTCCACGCTGGCGGAGAGCAAGCTGTACCGGCAGTGGGGCTGCGACGTGATTGGCATGACCAACATGCCGGAGGCCAAGCTCGCCCGGGAAGCGGAGCTCTGCTACGCGAGCGTGTCGATGGTCACGGACTTCGACTGCTGGCATCCGGACCACGACGCGGTGACGGTGGATCAGGTGGTCGCGGTGCTGCTGGGCAACGCGGGCAAGGCGCGCGGGCTGGTGAAGAACATCGCGCCGCTCGTGAGCCAGCACACGGGCCTGTGCCACGCCGGCTGCCAGACGGCGCTGGAGCACGCCATCATGACGTCGCCCGATGCGCGCGACCCGGCCATGGTGGAGAAGCTCTCCGCGGTGGCGGGCCGCGTCCTCAAGCGCTGAACAGCGGAACAAGGAAAGACACCGCGATGAAAGTCCAAGGCGTTCCGATGCGCTCCATCTGGGTCGAGCCCGACGGCTGGAGCGTCGGCGTCATCGACCAGACGCGCCTGCCTCACGCGTTCGTGAAGGTGAAGCTGACCACGGCGGATGAAGCGGGCCATGCCATCCGCAGCATGCTGGTGCGCGGCGCGCCGCTCATCGGCGCCACGGCGGCGTACGGCGTGTGTCTGGCCATGCGGGAGGACGCGTCCGACGGCGCGCTGGAGAAGGCGCTGACCATGCTGCGGGCCACGCGGCCCACGGCGGTGAACCTGCACTGGGCGCTGGACGGGATGCGCCAGGTGCTCGCGCCGCTGAAGCCCGAGACGCGCGTGGCGTCCGCGTACCGGCACGCGGCGGCGCTGTGCGACGAGGACGTGGCCATCAACCGCGCCATCGGCGAGCACGCGCTCAAGCTGTTCCAGGAGGCGTGGGACAGGAAGGGCCGCAAGGGGCGGCTCAACGTGCTCACGCACTGCAACGCCGGGTGGCTGGCGACGGTGGACTGGGGCACGGCGCTGGCGCCCATGTACATGGCGCACGACGCGGGCCTGCCCCTGCACGTCTGGGTGGATGAGACCCGCCCGCGCAACCAGGGCGCGGTGCTGACGGCGTGGGAGCTGGGGCAGCACGGCGTTCCGCACACCGTCATCGCGGACAACGTGGGCGGCCACCTGATGCAGCACGGGGACGTGGACCTGTGCATCGTCGGCACGGACCGCACGACGGCGAAGGGGGACGTGGCGAACAAGATTGGCACGTACCTCAAGGCGCTGGCCGCCAAGGACAACGGCGTGCCGTTCTACGTGGCGCTGCCGTCGCCCACCATCGACTGGACCCTCCACGACGGCGTGAAGGAGATCCCCATCGAGCAGCGCGAAGGCACGGAGCTCAGCGACGTGACGGGCCGGCTGCCGTCGGGGGACATCGCCACGGTGCGGATCACCCCGCCGGGGAGCCCCGCCGCGAACTACGCGTTCGACGTGACGCCCGCGCGGCTGGTGACGGCGCTCATCACGGAGCGCGGCGTGTGTCCGGCGACGGAGGAGGGGATGCTGTCGCTCTTCCCGGAGCGGCGCACGGAGCGGAGCACCGGGACGTGAGCGGAGCGGGGGGCCACGTGGCGCTGCGCGAGGCGATGGTGGCCACCGCGCGGCGGATGAACACCTCCGGGCTGAACCAGGGCACGTCCGGCAACCTGAGCCAGCGGGTGGAGGGCGGCTTCCTCCTCACGCCGTCCGGGATGAACTACGAGACGATGACGCCGGAGGACCTGGTCCTCATGCGCTTCGACGGCTCGCACGAGGGCCACCGCAAGCCGTCCACCGAATGGCAGCTGCACCGGGACCTCCTCCAGGCGCGGCCGGAGGTGGGCGCGGTGCTGCACTCGCACAGCATGTTCAGCACCACGCTGGCGTGCCTGCGCCGGGGCATCCCCGCCTTCCACTACATGGTGTCCGCGGCGGGCGGCACGGACGTGCGCTGCGCGGAGTACGCGACGTTCGGCACGCCGGAGCTGGCGCGGCACATGATGGTGGCCCTGGAGGGACGCAAGGCGTGCCTGCTGGCCAACCACGGGCTGGTGGCGGTGGGGGCGGACCTGCCCGCGGCCTTCAAGCTGGCGGTGGAGGTAGAGACGCTGGCGGCCATGTACTGGCGCGCGCTCCAGATTGGCGAGCCCGTGCTGCTGGATGACGCGGAAATGGAGCGCGTGTTCCAGCAATTCCGGGGGTATGGGCAGTAGGCGTCCCTTCGCACACACGTTCCTGCATGATTCTCCGGGTCCCTGTCTCATAGTCGCGAGGGGGGCGCCGGATGGGCCTCCCTCGGGTCTCCAGGAGGCGTTGGCATGCGGTGGGTTCTCGGGTGCATGGTGATGATGGCACTGGGGTGCGCCTCGCTCATGCCGGTGGGGCGGGAGCCCTCGGATGCGCGGCTGGTGGAGGCGCTCCAGGCCTTTGACCAGGCCGTGACGCTCTACGAGGAGGGCCGGTACGCGGAGGCCGTGGCGCCCGGCGAGCGGGCCCTGGCGCTGCGGGAGGCGGTGCTCGGGGGCTCGCATCCGGACGTCGCGTACTGCCTGAACCTGCTGGGAGAGCTGTACCGGATGCAGGGGGACCTCACCCGGTCCGGGGGCTTCCACGAGCGCGCCCTGGCCCTCCGGGAAGCGGTGGTGAACGACGACGCGGTGAAGAACGTCACGGTGGCCGGGCTGCTCAGCTTCGCCGCCTCGCCCACGATGGAAACGGACCGTCAGGCCGGGGGGTTCTACGGCCACAACCACGCCCTCTCCCGGCGGACGAACAACCTGTTCAGCCTGGACAAGCGCCGCCGCATGGGCGCGTTCGCCAGCCAGGAGGCGGTCCTCAGCGAGAACCAGTCCGCCTACGCCGAGTCCCTCAACAACCTGGCCAACCTCTACCAGCAGCAGGGGCTCTACAGCCGCGCGGAGCCGCTCTACTCGCGCGCGCTGGACCTGCGCGAGACGGTGCTCGGCGGACACCACCTCACCGTCGCGGACTCGCTCAACAACCTGGCGCTGCTCTACCGGGAGCAGGGGCTCTACAGCCGCGCGGAGCCGCTCTACGTGCGCGCGCTCGCGCTGCGCGAGTCAGCGCTGGGCAAGAAGGACCCGTTGGTCGCGGACTCGCTCGACACGCTGGCCACGCTCTACCAGGACCAGGGCCAGTACAGCCGGGCGGAGCCGCTGGGTCTGCGCGCGCTCTCCATCCGGGAGTCGGAGCTGGGCAAGCAGCACCCGCTGGTAGCGGACTCGCTCAACAACCTGGCCAATCTCTATCAGGACCAGGGGTTCTATGACCGCGCCGAGCCGCTCTACGCGCGCGCCCTCGCCATCCGGGAGGCCGCGCCGGACCGGAGCGCTTCGGACCTGGCCGCCGCGCTCAACAACCTGGCCACGCTCTATCAGGCGCAGGGGAAGTACGGCCGGGCGGATCCGCTCTATGCGCGCGCGCTGGCCCTCTGGGAGGAGGCGCTGGGCGGGAAGCACCCGCACGTCGCCGCTTCGCTCAACAACCTGGCCACGCTCTACCGGAAGCAGGGGAAGTACACCCAGGCGGAGCCGCTCTACGCGCGCGCGCTGGCCATCTGGGAGCAGGTGCTGGGCAGGAACCATCCGGACGTCGCCGGCTCGCTCAACAACCTGGCCACGCTCTACCGGGACCAGGGCAAGTACAGCCAGGCGGAGCCGCTCTACGAGCGCGCGCTCGCGATTCGTGAAGCCGTGCTGGGCAAGAACCACCCGGATCTCGCGGCGTCGCTCAACAACCTGGCCCTCCTGCGTCTGGCGCAGCAGCGTCTGGAGGACGCCGTGCCGTTGTTCACGCGCGCCTTCGGCGTCTCCGAGCAGCGCCTGCGCCGGGAGGCGCTCGAGTTCTCCGAGGCGCGGCTGGCCAGCTTCCTCCAGCACCTGCGCGCGGACGAGGAGCAGCTCTACGCGCTCGTGCGCGCGCACCCGGACTCCGCCAACGTGCGGCGTCTGGCGCTGAGCGCCGCGCTGCTCCTCAAGGGCCGCTCCGTCGAGGAGACCGCTGACATCTCCCGCGCGGTCTACCGGAGCCTGGGCACGGAAGAGCGCGGCACCTTCGAGCAGCTGCGCAAGCTGCGCACCCAACTGGCCAGTCTCTCGCTCCACGGGCCCGGTGCGCTCACGCCGTCCGCCTACCAGCGGCAGCTCATGGCGCTGAGCGCGCAGGGCGACGCGCTGGAAGCGACGCTCGCCAGCCGCTCCGCCCCGCTGCGCGCGTTGGCCGCGCTGCCCGCGCCCGGGGACATCGTCGAGCGTGTCGCCGGGGCCCTGCCGGACGATGGCGCCCTGGTGGAGTTCATCACCTACGACGACCGTCCCCTCGTGCCGGGAACGGGCACGTCCCAGCTCCGGTGTCTGGCGTTGGTGCTCCTGCCTGACGGGGACATTCGCGCGCTCGACCTGGGGCCCGCCGGGCCCATCGAAGCCGCGGCCTCGGTGCTGCGGGACGCGCTGGCCCGCCGGGACGCGGCCTTCGAGGACTCCGCGCACGGGCTCTACCAGCTCGCCTTCCGGCCCCTGCTGCCGTTGTTGGGGAAGGCCCGCAGGTTGTTCCTCTCACCGGACGGTCAGCTGGCCCTGGTGCCCTTCGCGGCGCTGCACGACGGAAAGCAGTACCTGGTGGACACCTACGACTTCACCTACGTCACCTCCGGCAAGGACCTGCTGCCGCGTCCCCAGCAGCCCCGGTCCGCGTCGTCGGTGGTGGTGCTGGCGGATCCGGCGTTCAACACGGAGGTCCGGACCTCCGCCATCCCCTCGGGAGGCGCGGCCGTGGTGGCCGAGCGTTCTCCGTCCCTGCGGCGCGAGGACCTGGTGGCGCGGGACTGGGCGCCCGTGCCGCTGCCGGGCTCGCGCGAGGAGGCGGAGGCCATCCAGCGCCTGTTCCCGCAGGCGCAGCTGTTCCTGGGGCCGAAGGCGACGAAGGACCGGCTGCTGCACCTGCGCACGCCGGGCATCCTGCACCTGGCGACCCACGGCTTCTTCCTGGAGGACGCCACCGTCACGGAGAACTCGCGGGCCGTCGCGACGTTCGGCGCGCTGGGCGAGGACGCGCAGGCCACGCGTCCGCCGGATCCGTTGCTGCGCTCCGGCCTGCTGCTGGCGGGAGAGACGGGGCAGAAGAGCGCCCCGGGGGCCTCCACCGACAGTGCGCTGGTGACGGCGCTGGAGCTGGCGGGGCTGGACCTGTGGGGCACGCAGCTGGTGGTGCTGTCCGCCTGCGACACCGGCCGGGGCGCGGTCCGGCGAGGGCAGGGGGTCTACGGCCTGCGGCGGGCCTTCCTGGTGGCGGGCGCGGAGACGGTGGTGATGAGCCTCTGGAAGGTGGACGACGCGACGACGCGCACGCTGATGGAGACCTACTATCGCCACCTGCTCAAGGGCGAGGGCCTGGCCACGGCGCTGCGTGAGGCGATGCGGGAGCTGCGGCGCGCGCAGCCCCATCCGCACTACTGGGCGCCGTTCATCGCCATGGGGCGGGACACGCCGCTGCGGCTGCTCGGCGCGAGTGCACGGGCTCAGGCCGGCGGCGGGTAGATGTCCTCGAGGATTTCGGAGCGCTCGGGGTACTTCTGCTCGAACGCGGCCAGGGCCTTGGGGCCGCCGTCGAGCGCGCGCATGTACTCGGACCAGGCCTCCGCGAAGTCCTCCGTGTAGACGCCGGAGTCCTCGAAGCTCTCCTCCGTGTAGTCGTTGAGGTGGTTGCCATCCGCGGCCGCGGCCTCCGCCCAGCCGTCGGGGATGGGCGGGGGCTCGCCCGCGAGCTTCTCGAAGATGCCGGAGAGGATGCCGTCGTTCGCGTCCTCCACCTGCCGGCCGATGAGGTGGCCGATCTCGTGGTGGAAGATGTCGTCCGTGACGTTGGCCTCGCCGTCATAGAAGGTGATGGTGCCGTCACCCGCCCGGGCGGCGGCCCCGTCCGGATCCGCGTCCTTCTTGATGACGACGCGCTCGAGCGAGCCCCGCAGGTCCTCCGGCGTCTCGCTGTACGAATCAATGACCTGGGCGAGGACGTCCTCCGTGTCCACGTCGGCGCCTTCTTCGACGGTCACGGTGAAGGTGTCGTCACCGACGCGAACGACGTAGCGGTCGTCCTTGCCAAAGAAGCCACCGGGAAGCTGCGTCACGGAGACCTGCTCCGTCTTTCCGTCCGTGTTGGTGAAGGGCACCGTCTCGCCCGTCGTCAGGGCCTTGTCCACGGCGGCGCCGCGGGGATTGATGAGCTTCCCCAGGTCGCCGGGCGACAGCGGCGGGGGCGGCGGGAGGAGGGG
>NZ_RAWK01000067.1 GCF_003612165.1 Corallococcus aberystwythensis
CTCCAGCGCCGCCCCCGTCCCCGTCCTCGTCGAGTCCCGCCCGGCCTCGCAGGGGTGGTACCTGGTGCCGTTCGGCGTGGGCCACCTCGTGCATGGCCAGCGGGCCAAGGGCACCGTGCTCGCGGTGGGGCAGGGCACGACGTTCGCCGTGTCCGCCGTCTCCCTGGGCGTGGCCCTGTCCCTGCGCGGATCCGACGGCCGCTACTCGGCGGGCGATGCACCCACGGCCCGCGCCTTCAATGTCTCCTATCTCGTGGGGGCCTACGCCTTCGCGGCGCTCTACGCCTACGGCGTGCTGGACGGACTGCTGTCCCCTCCGCCGCCTGAAGAAATGCCGCGGTGATTGGCTTTGCCTCCCATCCCTTGAGGAGTAAACGGGCTGGATGAACGACGTGAACTTGGTGGAGATCGCGCGGCGGTTCGAAGGCAAGCAGGCCACTTCCGCGGTGGCGCTGGCGACGGCCTCCGCGCCGCTCGCTGACGGCTGGATGGCGTTCGGCGGAGTGGGTTCGTACATCAACAAGTCGTGTGGCTACGGGTTCGAGCGCGCCGTCACGGACGCGGAGCTGGATGCGCTGGTGGACTTCTTCGCCTCGCGCGGGGTGGAGCCCAAGGCGGAGCTGAGCCCCTTCGCGCCGCAGCCCCTGCTGAAGGGGCTGGCGGACCGGGGCTTCGTGTTGCGCGAGTTCGAGACGGTGCTGTACCGGCCGCTGCGGGCGGGGGAGGACCTGTCGCGGCTGGCACAGGGCTCGCCCCCGGAGCTGCGCGTCGAACGGGTGGATCCGTCCGACGACGCGGCGGTGCGCAGGTTCGTGGACGTCGCCGGCAGTGGCTTCGTCCCGGAGGGCGAGTCGATGCCGGAGGTGTTCCTGGAGATGGGCTTGAAGGCGGCGCGCAACCCCAACTCGGACGCGTACGTGGCGTGGATCGACGGCGTGGCGGCGGGGGCCGGCTCCTGCGAGGTGAGCGACGGGCTCACGTCCCTGTTCGGCACGTCGGTACTGCCCGCGTACCGGCGGCGCGGCGTGCAGCAGGCGCTCATCGCCGCGCGGCTGGCGCGGGGGCTGGAGAAGGGCAGCGACCTGGCGGTCATCATGTCCTCGCCCGGCATCCCCACGGAGCGCAACGCCATGCGCATGGGCTTCCAGATGGCCTACTCGCGCGCCGTGCTGGTGAAGCCCGGCGCGGGGCTGGTGCCCTCGCCCTGAGGGCTACGGCTGCGGCACGGTGTACGCGAGGGGCAGCAGCGCGCCGTTCTGGTTGAACGGGTTGTAGCTGCCCTGAGGGCCCACCCAGCCGCAGCCGCCGTAGCCGTGCATCTCCACCACCTGGTTGTTGTCGTGGAACGCCCACCACGAGGACTCGCTCGATGGGCCAGCGCGGCCGATGCTGCCCGTGGGCACGGAGAACGGCGTGCCCCGCAGGTCCACGTTGGCCAGGCCCGTGCGGCTGCACCCCATGGCCGCCGCGTAGGTCATGGCCGTCACCGGCTCCCTGTTGACGTGCTTGAGCGCGCCGGTGGACGTCGCGAAGGTCTGGTCCCCGGTGTCCACGGCGAGGGTGACGGGGTTCAGCCGGACGCGCGTGTACCGGGTCCGCACGTCGGTGCCCGGCGAGTTCCCTCCCGCCGTGTACTGCGAATAGTTGGCGCCGTCCTCGGTGTGCGCCAGGACGAGGTACTCCCTGGGCGTGCTGACCATGTCCTTGCACCACGCCGTCCAGCGCTTCAGCGGGTCCTTGTTCACGAACAGCGCGTACTCGCCGTCCGGCGCGCCGGGGCGGGCGGCCCGGATGTCCTGGCACGTCGCGGGACGGTCCCCTCCACGGTAGTGGAGCTGGAGCGCGCCCCCTTGCTGGTTGTAGGGGTTGTAGCTGCCCACGAGGCCCACCCAGCCGCAGAAGCCGTCGCCGGACAGGTCGACGACCTGGCCGTCCTCGCTGGAGACGGCGGCGCCGGCCGCGCTCGCGCCGCCCACGCCGAACGCCTCCGCGTCCACCGTGAACGGGGTGCCCCGGAGGTCGATGCGGCCCACGCCCTGTCCGCCGCCGCACGCCATGGCCACGCCGTAGGGCATGGAGGTGACGGTGTCCGGCGAGTGCATCAGCTCGCCCGTGGAAGTGGCGAAGGTCTGGTCCGCGGTGTCCACGCGCAGGGTCGAGGGGTCGATGCGCAGTTGGAAGTAGGACGTGCGGACGTCGGTGCCGGACGAGGCGCCGCCCGCGGTGTACTGCGAGAAGTTGGAGCCGGGCTCCTTGCGCGGCAGGGCGAGGTACTCCCTGGGCGTGCCGGCCATGTCGTGGCAGTAGGCGGTCCAGGACGCGGTGACGTCACCGGCCACGTACAGCACGTAGTAGCCGTCCGGCGTCCCGGGCCGGGCGGTCCGGATGTCCAGGCAGCTCGTGGGCAGCGCGGTGAGTGTCTGGGCGCGCTCCGCCGGGGTGCTGGGGCTGGCGTTGTCGCTGGCACCACAGCCCGCGGCGGCGAGCACCAGGACGCTCCAGGTCAGGGCCCTCGCGCGGCGCGAGGAGCGGGGGACGGCGGAGGACACGGCGGAGGACTTCAGGGGGTTCATGGGGATGAGGCTCCTTGGGGTTGCGGAGCCTTCCCATGGCAAGGTCGGGGCCACGCGGGCCGCCAGGGCTTCCTGGATGGAATTCCGGGACGTTGCGTGGACACAGGCGCCTCCTGACGAGGGGACGGCCCCGCGAACGTGCCAGTCCTGGCACGCGCACGGGCTCCTCCCGGGAGGCGGCCTGTCATGCCCCCTCAGGCCCTCCCTGGACATGGCGCTGGAGCGCTTCGGTCAGGCGCTCCGCGAGCCGTTGGACGTGGGGCTCGCGAAGCAGCGTGTAGTGGGTGCCGGGGAGCACTTCCCGCGTCAGCTCGCCTTGGACGTGCGCGCTCCATCCGTCATCCCCGGGGGGCGGAGCATCACCGGCCTGGATCAGGAGGACGCGGCCGGTGAAGGTGCCGACACGGTGATGTTTCAGGGCCCGCAGGTTGTGGGTGAAGACCTGCAGGAGCGCACGCCCTGTCGCCGTGGCCGCCTCCGGTGACGCGAGCTGTCCCTGGTCGAGCTCGAACAACGTGGCCACCTGGCCCGCGTCATCCACGTCCAGAGGCACGCGGTCCTCCGTCGCCGGGCTGGGGTCGATGAGGGCCACCAGCTCCACGGCCTCGCCACGGGCCTGGAGCTGACGGGCCATCTCGAAGGCGACCACGCCGCCCATGGACCAGCCGCCCAGCCGGTAGGGGCCGTGGGGCTGCACGGTGCGCACGGCGGCCACGTAGAGCGCCGCCATCGCCTCCACCGTGTCGAGCGGCGGACGGCTTCCATCGAGCCCCTGAGACTGGAGCCCGTAGAAGGGCTGCTCCGTCCCCAACTGCTTCGCCAGCGCCGCGTACGCGAGCACGTTGCCGCCCACCGGGTGGACGCAGAAGAACGGCCGCTGCGCTCCTTCACGTTGGATGGGCACGAGCGGGGAGAAGACCGTGGGCGCCTGTCCGAGCAGCCGGGCCAGGCTCTCCACCGTGGGCGCCTGGAAGAGGGCGGCCAGGGGCAGCTCGCGCTGGAAGCGCTCCCGGATGCGCGCCATCAACTTCACGGCGAGCAGGGAGTGGCCTCCCAGGTCGAAGAACGACCGGGTCACGCCGATGGGCCGGACGTCCAGCAGCTCCTCCCAGAGCGCCGCCAGCTCCCGCTCCAGGCCGTCGCGCGGAGCCGTGTCACTGGCCTCGGAAAGACGAGAGGCCGAAGCCTCCGGGAGGTGCATCCGGCGCAGCTCCTCCTCCGTCAGCAGGGTCCTCCGGTCCAGGGGCGCGTCAGGCGCGGCGAGGACCGTCTCCAGCAGCGTGCTCCATCGCTCCATCATCCGCTGGACCGTGGCGGCGTCGAAGAGGTCCGTGCTGTATGTGAGCGCCCCCTGGAAGCCGTCGGGCAGCCGGGTGAGGGCCAGGTCCAGGTCGAACTTCGCCGTCGTGGGGGCGACGTCCACCGCCTTCAGCGTGAGGCCCGGGAGGACGACCTCCGGCTCTGGTGTGTTGTGCAGCGCGAAGAGGGCCTGGAAGAGCGGCGTGCGGCCCAGGTCGCGCTCGGGCTGGAGTGCTTCCACCAGCCGCTCGAAGGGGAGGTCCTGGTGTTCGTATGCGCCCAGCGTGGTGGCGCGCACCCGCGCGAGGACCTTCCGGAACGACGCGTCCGAGGGGAAGCGGGCCCGGAGGACCAGCGTGTTGACGAAGAATCCGATGAGGCCTTCGGTCTCCGCATGGCGGCGGTTCGCGATGGGGGTGCCCACCAGCACGTCGTCCTGTCCGGCGTACCTCGACAGCAGCAGCTGGAACGCGGCCATGAGCACCATGAACGGCGTCGCGCCCTCGCGCTTCGCCAGCGCCTCCACCGCGTCACTCAAGGTGGGTGACAGCTGGACGGGCAGCAGTGCCCCCTGTGCGGAGCGGCGGGACGGACGGGGCCGGTCGGTCGGCATCTCCAGCGTGCGCGGCGCCCCTTCAAGCTCGCGCCGCCACCAGTCGAGCTGTCCCTCCAGCACCCGGCCTTCCATCCACGAGGCCTGCCACCGGGAGAAGTCCGCGTACTGCACGGGCAGCTCCGGCAGCGGCGAAGGTTGGCCCTGGCGGAACGCTTCGTAGAGCGCCACCAGCTCGCGCACGAGCACCCCGAAGGACCAGCCGTCGGAGATGGTGTGGTGCGTGCACAGGAGGAGCACGTGCTCCCGCGCGTCCAGTCGCAGCAGGGTGAAGCGCGCCAGGGGACCCGTGCCCAGGTCGAAGGGACGCAGCGAATCCGCGTCCACCCGGCGCCAGACCTCGGCCTCTCGCGCTTGCGTGGGCAGGGCCTCCAGGTCCTCCGTGCGCAGCGTTCCCGTAGGCGCGGGATGGATGCGCTGGCGGGGCGTTCCGTCGTGAGCCTCGAACGTCGTGCGCAGGGTTTCGTGCCGCTGCACCAGCGCGTCGAAGGCCCGCTGGAGGGTCGGCACGTCCAGCGCTCCGGACAGCCGCAGCGCGAAGGGCATGTTGTAGAGCGGGCTGCCCGGCTCCAACTGATCAATGAACCACAGCCGCTGCTGGGCGAAGGATAGGAGCGCGAGTCCGTCCCCCCGCATCCGCGTCAACGGCGGCAGCGTAGGCGTGGGCGCGGCGTCCGGCAGCCGCCGCGCGAGCTCCGCCACGGTGGGCGTTTCGAAGAGGGCCCGGACGCGCAGCTCCACGCCGAAGCGCGCGCGAACTCGGGCCACCACCTGCGTGGCCAGGAGCGAGTGCCCACCCAGCTCGAAGAAGTTGTCGTGACGGCCCACGCCGGGCACGCGCAGCAGCTCCTCCCAGATGGCGGCAAGTCGCGCTTCGGTGGTCGAGGCTGGCGGTTCGGAGACCCGCGTGGGGAGCCGGGACGCGTCCGGTACGGGCAGCGCCTTCCGGTCCAGCTTGCCGTTCGGCGTCAGGGGCAGGACGGGCAGGGCGAGGAGGACGGCCGGCACCATGGAGTCCGGCAGGTGCCGGCGCAGGTGTTCCCGCAGCGGGGCCAGGTCCACCTCCGGCGTGACGTAGGCCACCAGGCGCGAGTCGCCCGGAAGGTCCTCGCGCACCAGCGCCACCGCGTCCCGGATGCCCGGGTGGGCGCGCAGCGTGGACTCGATTTCGCCCAGCTCGATGCGGTGGCCGCGCAGCTTCACCTGGAAGTCCAGGCGGCCCATGAAGTCGAGCGTGCCGTCCTCGCGCCAACGGGCCTTGTCCCCCGTGCGGTACATGCGTGCGCCGGGCTCCGTGCCGAACGGGTCCGGCATGAAGCGCTCCGCCGTCAGATGCGGCCGGCCCAGGTAGCCCCGTGCGACGCCCTCACCGGCGAAGCACAGCTCTCCCGGCAGACCGAAGGGCACCAGCTCCTGACGCTCGTCGAGCACGTACGCACGCAGGTTGTCCAGCGGCCGCCCGATGACGGGCAGCGCGTGCGGCGTCCCCTGGAGGTCCCATTGGGTGACGTCCACGGTGCATTCGGTGGGGCCGTAGGTGTTGAAGGCCCGCGTGCGCCGGGTCGCAGCGAGCTGTCGCCAGAGGACCTCGTCCAGCGCCTCACCCCCCACCAGCAGCAGTGACGGCAGGCGCGGGCGCTCCAGCATCCCCGCGTCCAGCAGGAGCTTCAGCTGCGCGGGCGTGATGTCCATCGTGTCCACCCGCGTCCGCTCCAGCCACGCGAGCATCCGCTCCGGCTCCAGCCGGATGTCCGCCGGGACAGGGCACAGGCAGTGGCCGTCCATGATCCAGATGATCTGGTCCATGGACGCGTCGAAGAACAACGGCGCGTTGACTCCGACCCGGAGCCCAGGGGGCTGTCCCGAGTACACGGTTCGTGCCAGCGCATGGCGCAGGTGCAGCAGCGAGCGGTGGCGGACCATCACGCCCTTGGGCGTCCCGGTAGAGCCAGAGGTGTAGATGACGTAGGCGAGGTTCCCCGGGCCCGCCGCCGGGGGCGGGTTGGCCGCCAACTGGTCCGACAGTCGGACCAGTTCATCGTCCATCCGCACCAGGTGGGGCACGTCCGGGCGCCACGCTTCTTGCAGCGCCTTCGTCGTTACCAGTACGGACGCGCCACAATCCTTGAGGAGCAACGACTTGCGCGCGGCGGGCGCTGAGGGGTCCAGTGGCACGAAGGCGCCCCCGGCCTTGTTCACCGCGAGCAGCGCGATGACGCACTCCGCCGAGCGCTCCAGGCACAGGCCCACCGGAACCTCCGGGCCCACGCCCAGCGAGCGCAGGTGCCAGGCGAGCCGGTTGGCCCGGACGTTGAGCTGCCGGAAGGACAGCGTCGTCTCTCCGAACACCACGGCGTCGGCGTCCGGCGTGAGTTCCACCTGCGCCTCGAAGCGGCCGTGCAGCGTGCCATTGCCGTCGAAGGACGACACACCCCCGGCCAGGTCGCCCAGGAGCCGCCGCCGCTCTTCCACTGAGACAAGGGACAGGCTGGACAGCGGTGCATCCGGTTTCGCGAGCACGGCCTCCAGCAGCACGCGCAGGTGATTGAACATCCGCGCCATGGTGGGCCGTTCGAAGAGGTCCGTGGCGTACTCGAGCGTTCCCCGGAAGCCGTCCTCGCGGCGGTTGAAGTCCAGGCTCAGGTCGAACTGGGACGTGGTCCGCTCCCCGAGCGCGGCGGGGCGCACGGTGAGCCCGGGCAGTGACAGCTCCGGTACCGGCGCGTTCTGGAGCGCGAACATCACCTGGAACAGCGGCATGCGCCCCAGGTCGCGCTTCGCTTGAAGGGACTCCACCAATCGCTCGAAGGGGACGTCCTGGTGCTCGTAGGCCCCCAGCGTGGTGGTGCGCACCTGGGCCAGCAGCTCCCGGAACGTCGTCCGGGGTCCGAAGCTTCCGCGCAGCACCAGCGTGTTGACGAAGAATCCGATGAGGCCTTCGGTCTCCGCGTGACGGCGGTTCGCGATGGGCGTGCCGACGAGTACGTCGTCCTGACCGGAGTAGCGGTGCAGCACGGTCTGGAAGGCCGCGAGCAGGACCATGAAGGGCGTGGCGCCCTCCTGCTTCGCCAGGGACTCCACGCGTTCGGACAGGGCCAGGGGCAGGTGCACCGGCACCGTGTCGCCGCGCTGGGTGGAGACGGCGGGACGGGGCTTGTCGGTGGGCAGCTCCAGCGCCCGGGGTGCTCCCGCGAGCTGCTGCGTCCACCAGCCGAGCTGCGCCTCCAGCGCTTCACCCTGGAGCCAGTCGCGCTGCCAGAGCGCGAAGTCCGCGTACTGCACGGGCAGCTCCGGGAGCGCGGGCGGACGGCCCTCGCGCAGGGCCGCGTAGAGGGCGGTGAGCTCGCGCACCATCACGCCCAGCGACCAGCCGTCTGAGACGATGTGATGCAGGTGGAGCACCAGCACGTGCTCCTCCGCCGCGAGCTTGAGCAGCAGGGCGCGGATGACGGGCCCTCGCTCCAGGTCGAACGGCTGCTGGGATTCCTCCGTCGCCAGGCGCTCCGCTTCGCGCAGCCGGGCTTCGGTGTTGGCCAGCGCGCTCAGGTCCACCTGCTCCAGCGGCACGGTGGCGTTGGCGTGGATGTGCTGCACGGGCTGGCCCGCTTCCGTACGGAACGTGGTGCGCAGGGCTTCGTGCCGCGCCATCAGCGCGTCCAGGCTTCCCTTGAGCGCGGCCCCGTCCAGTGCTCCGAGGAGCCGCAGGGCGACGGGCATGTTGTAGAGGGCGCTGCCCGGTTCGAGCTGATCAATGAACCACAGCCGCTGCTGCGCGAACGACAGCGGCAGTCGCGAGGGCCTCGGGGCCCGGGTGAGCGGCGGGACGTGGGCGTGAGGGTTCGGGGTGGTGCCCAGGTGCTGTGCGAGCGCAGCCACGGTGGGTGCGTTGAACAGCTCGCCCAGGGGAAGCTCCACACCCAGCACCGCGCGGATGCGCGACACCACCTGCGTGGCCAGGAGCGAATGGCCGCCCAGTTCGAAGAAGTCGTCGTGGATGCCCACGGCATCCAGGTGCAGGACCTCCGCCCAGATGGCCGCGAGTTGGGCTTCCCGTGCGCTTCTCGGGGCTTCGCGCGTCGTCTCGGAAGACCGGGGCGCTTCGGGCGCGGGCAGGGCCTTGCGGTCCACCTTGCCGTTCGGTGACAGGGGCAGGGACGGCAGCATCACCCAGGCGGACGGCACCATGTAGTCGGGGAGCTGCCGCTGCGCGTGCGCCTTCACCCGGTCGGTGCTGGCGCCGTCCTCGTCGAGGACCACGTAGGCCACGAGCCGCTTCTCACCGGGCAGGTCCTCGCGCGCGAGCACGACGGCCTCACGCACGTCGGGGGCCTGGCGGAGCACGGCCTCCACTTCCCCGGGCTCGATGCGGAAGCCTCGCAGCTTGAGCTGGAAGTCGGTGCGGCCCAGGAACTCCAGCGTGCCGTCATCGCGCCAGCGGGCCCTGTCCCCCGTGCGGTAGAGGCGGGCGCCCGGTGTGGTGGCGTGGGGATTCGGGATGAACCGCTCGGCGGTGAGGTCCGGCCGCTGGAGGTAGCCCCAGGCGAGGCCGTCGCCGCCCACGTACAGCTCGCCGGGGAGTCCGGGGGGCAGGGGCTGGAGGTGCGCGTCCAGCACCCACGCGGTGGAGTTCGCCAGCGGCCGGCCAATGGGCACCGACCGCTCCACGGTGTCTCCCGCGCGCAGCGTGTGCGTGGTGGAGAAGGTGGTGTTCTCCGTGGGGCCGTACCCGTTGACGAGCACGGCGTCCGGCGCCATCCGCGCCAGGTGTTCCCACACGCGTGACACGGGCAGCACGTCACCGCCCGCCAGCACCTGCCGCACGCCCGCGAGCGACGCGCCTTCGTACAGCACCATCTGTTCGAAGAGGGCGGCGGTGAGCCACAGCGTGGTGACGCCCTCCACGGCGAGCAGCGTGCCCAGCTCCGACAGCGAGAGCATTCCCGGCGGTGCCAGCACCAGCTTCGCACCGTGCAGCAGCGCGCCCCAGAGCTCCAGCGTGGACGCGTCGAACGCGACCGGTGCGGCCTGGAGGAACACCTGCTCCGGACCGAAGGTGATGAAGCTGTTGCCCCGGACCAGGCGCACGATGCCCCGGTGGGGCACGCAGACGCCCTTGGGACGGCCCGTGCTGCCCGACGTGAACATCACGTAGGCCAGCGCCTCCGCGGGCACCCGCACGTCCAGCGCCGTGTCCGGCTGCTTCGCGATGAGGTCTGACTCCGCGTCCAGCAGGACCAGGAGCCCGGCCACCGCCGGCAGTTCGTCCGCCAGCGCCTCCTGCGTGACGAGCACGCTGACGCCCGCCTCCTGAAGCACCCAGGCCGTGCGATCCGCCGGGGCCTTCGCTTCCACGGGCACGTAGGCCGCGCCCGCCTTGAGGATGCCGAGCATGCCGATGACGAGCGCTGGTGACCGCTCCACGCACAACCCCACGCGGTCGCCGGGCCGCACGCCCAGCCTGCGCAGGTGGTGCGCGAGCTGGTTCGAGCGCCGATCCAGCTCTGCGTACGTGAGTTCACGCACAGCGACCGGCGCCGCGTCCGCGGACAGGATGGCGTCTGGACTCGCTGGCATCCGCACGGCGATGGCATCCGGTGTGCGCGCCGCCTGCTCCGCGAACAACGCGGGCACGGAGGCGTCACGCGGATACTCGGTCGCGGTGTCGTTCCAGGTGGCCAGGACCTGTTGACGCTCCTCGGGGGTGAGCAGTGACAGACGTGTCAGCGGGGCGGAGGGCGTGTCCACCGCGGCGTCGAGCAGCACCCGCAGGTGCCGGGCCATTCCGGCCACCGTGCCGGGCGTGAACAGGGCGGTGTTGAAGTTGAGTCCGCCCGTGAAGCCCTCCGGCGCACGGTGCAGCAGCAGCTCCAGGTCGAAGCGGATGGCACCCGGGTCGGCGTTCATCGGCTGGAGCGTCAGGCCAGGGAGGGCCAGTGGCGGCAGCGGCGCGTTCTGCAGCGTGAAGGTGACCTGGAAGAACGGCGTGCGGGATGCGTCGCGCGCGGGGTGCAGATCCTCGACGAGCTTCTCGAACGGCAGGTCCTGGTGCTCGTACGCGCCCAGGGTGGTGTCCCGCACGCGCGCCAGCAGCGTGAGAAACGTGTCGTCGTCACGCAGCCGGGTGCGCAGGACAACGGTGTTCGCGAAGTAGCCGATGAGGGCCTCGGACTCGGCGTGGCGGCGGCCCGCGATGGGCGATCCCACCAGCACGTCATCCTGACCGGCGTAACGGCCGAGCAGCACCTGGAACGCGGCCAGCAGCACCATGTACGGCGTGGCGCCTTCGCGCTTCGCCAGTGCCTCCAGGGCTTCGCTCGAAGGCCGTGGAAGGGTGAGCGGCATCAGCGCGCCCTGGAAGGTCTGCCGGGGCGGACGCGGATGGTCCGTGGGCAGCTCCAGGTGCGACGGTGCGCCTTCCAGCTGCCGCCGCCAGTAGCCAAGCTGCGCGTCCAGCACCGCGCCCTGCAACCAGCCGCGCTGCCACAACGCGTGGTCGGCGTACTGCACCGGCAACTCCGGCAGCGGAGAGGAGAGGTTGCGGGAGAGCGCGGCGTAGAGCGTGCCCATCTCCTGCACGAGGACGCCGGTGGACCAGCCGTCGGAGATGATGTGGTGCAGGTTCAGCACCAGCACGTGCTCCGTGGGCGACAGCTTCAGCAGCAGGGCCCGGAGGAGAGGGCCTTGTTCCAGGTCGAACGGCGAGCGTGCTTCCCCGGTGGCGAGCCGTGAGGCCTCGGCGCGGCGCTGCTCGGGGTCCGGAATGTGGGTGAGGTCCACCTGTCGCAAGGGCAGCGGACCGGGCGCGTGGATGACCTGCTCCGGGGCCCCTTCGTACTCGCGGAACGTGGTGCGCAGGACTTCATGACGGCGCAGCAGCCGGTCGAAGCTCCGCTGGAGCGCGCCCAGGTCGAGTGTGCCCTCCAGGCGGAGTGAGAACGGCAGGTGGTACGCCGCATCCGCGACACCCAGTTGATGGATGAACCACAGCCGCTGCTGCGCGAACGACAACGGCAGCACCGCGGGCCGGACTCCGCGCGTCAGGGGCGTGAGGCCCGTGGGCTCGGTCGCCGTTTCCTGCGGGGCCGGAGCAGGGGCCACGGCTCCGGACGCAGCGATGCGCCGGGCGAGCGCCTCCACGGTGGGGGCCTCGAACAGCGTGCGCAGCGGCACCTCCCGGCCCAGGCGCGTACGCACTCGCGCGGCCACCTGGGTCGCGAGCAGCGAGTGGCCGCCCAGTTCGAAGAAGCTGTCCCGCACGCCGACGCTCGCGATGCCGAGCACCTGCGCGAAGATCTCCGCGAGGGCGCGCTCGGTGTCGTCGCGTGGGGCGATGGGCTCCGCGCGTGCAGCGGCGGGCGCGTCCGGCGCGGGCAGGGCCTTGCGGTCCACCTTGCCGCTGGAGGTGAGCGGCAGCGCCTCCATGCGGACGATGGCGGAGGGCACCATGTACTCGGGCAGCCGCGAGTGCAGGAACGCGCGCAGCCCCGCAGTGTCGAGCTCTCCGCCGTCGACGCTGACGTAGGCGACGAGGCGCGGTCCTCCCGGGCTGTCCTGGCGCACGACGGCCACGGTGTCGCGTACGCCGGGCCAGGATTGGATGGCGGCTTCGATGTCGCCCAATTCGATGCGGAAGCCGCGCAGCTTCACCTGGAAGTCGGCGCGGCCCAGGTACTCCAACGTGCCGTCGGCGCGCCACCGGGCGATGTCTCCCGTGCGGTACAGCCGGGCGCCCGGCGTGTCGCTGAAGGCATCGGGGATGAAGCGCTCGGCCGTGAGGGTGGGGCGGCGCCAGTAGCCCCGGCCCACCTGCACGCCGCCGATGAACAGCTCGCCCGGGACGCCCAGGGGCACCGGCTGGCCGTGGGCATCCAGGACGTACATGCACGTGTTGGCCACGGGCCGTCCGATGGGAATCACGCGGAGCGCTGTGTCGCGCGGACACTCCCAGGACGTCACATCCACGGCGGCCTCGGTGGGGCCGTAGAGGTTGTGCAGCGTGGTGTGCGGCAGGCGGGCTTGTGCGCGGTGCACCAGATCCGCAGGCAGGGCTTCGCCGCTGCACATCACCTGTCGCAGGCGCGTCAGGGACTGCAGGCCGGGCTCCTCCACGAAGGCGCGCAGCATGGACGGCACGAAGTGCGCGGTCGTCACGCTCTCGCGCGCCATCAGCGCCACCAGGTAGTCCGGCTCCTGGTGCCCGCCGGGCCTCGCGAGCACCAGCCGCGCGCCCGTCATCAGGGGCCAGAAGAACTCCCACACGGACACGTCGAAGCTGAACGGCGTCTTCTGGAGCACCGTGTCCGATGGCGTCAGGCCGTAGCGCGCCTGCATCCAGCGCAGGCGGTTGACGACACCCGCGTGCGCGTTCATCGCGCCCTTGGGACGGCCGGTGCTGCCGGAGGTGAAGATGACGTAGGCGAGCGCGTCTTCACCGGCCAGCGGCGGAGGCGGAGCGGTGGACTCGCGCGCGATGGCATCCCACCGGGCGTCCAGCGCGATGACGTGCGCGGCATGCGGAGGCAGCGCGGCGCGGAAGCGCTCCTGGATGAGGAGCACGGGTGCGGCGGTGTCCTCAATCATCCCCGCGAGCCGTTCCGCTGGTGTGGCCGGATCCAGCGGCACGTAGGCCGCGCCGGATTTCAGGACGCCCAGCAGGGCGACGACCATCTCCAGGGAGCGTTCCATGCACACGCCCACCAGCGTCTCCGGGCCCACGCCGTGCGAACGCAGGTGGTGCGCGAGCTGGTTGGCCCGGGCTTCGAGCTGCGCGTACGTGAGGCGCTGGTCCTCGAACTGGAGCGCGATGGCTTCCGGCGTGCGTCCAGCCTGGGCTTCGAAGAGCTGGTGGATGGACGCGCCCACGGGGAAGTCCGCTCGCGTGTCGTTCCAGCCGCGCAGCACCTGTTCGCGCGCGGCCGGCGTGAGCAGCGACAGCGTGGCGACTGGAGCATCCGGCGCGGCGACGACGGCCCTGGCCAACACGGTCAGGTGCTCGGCCATGCGGGCCAGGGTTCCGGCGTCGAAGAGCGCGGTGGCGTACTCCAGACGGCAGCGCAGACCGTCGCGCTGCTCCCAGACCTCCAGGGACAGGTCGAACTTGGACGTCGTCACCGGCACGTCCACGCCGCCAATCTGGAGCCCGGCGCCTCCTGTCGTCTGGGCCTCGGGGACGTTGATGACGTTGAGGACGGTCTGGAACACCGGCGTACGGCTCAGGTCGCGAGGCACCTGGAGCACGTCCACCAGTTGCTCGAAGGGCATGTCCTGACGCGCGTAGCCGCCCAGGGCCTGCTGCTTCACTCGCGAGACGAGCTCCCGGAAGCCCGGCGCCCCGCTGAGCTTCGCCCGGAAGGCGAGCGTGTTGACGAAGCAGCCCAGCAGGCCGTCCACCTCGGGGCGGGACCGGCCGGCGATGGGCGTGCCCACCGCGAAGTCGTCCTGCCCGGAGGTGCGGGCGAGCAGCACCTGGAACAGCGCCATCAAGACCATGAAGGACGTGGCGCCCTCACGGCGGCCCAGCGCGAAGAGGGGCTCGGACAGATCGCGAGGCAGGTGGAAGGCGTGGGCCGCGCCCGCGTAGGACTGCGTGGCGGGGCGGGGCTGGTCGGTGGGCAGCTCCAGCGGCGGCGTGCCCTGGAGCAGGTCCTTCCACCAGCGGGCCTGTTCCTCCAGCACCGGACCGGTCAGCCACGAACGCTGCCACACGGCGTAGTCCGCGTACTGCACCGGCAACGGCGGCAAGACGGAAGGAACGCCCGCGCTGGCGCAGGCATAGAGGACCGGCAGCTCGCGGCTGATGACCAGGGTGCACCAGGCATCGGAGACGACGTGGTGCAGGAGCAGGTGGAGGACGTGCGTGTCGGGAGCCAGCCGCAACAGCAGCGCGCGGGCCACGGGCCCCGTGCCCAGGTGGAACGGCGTGGCGGTGTACGTCTGGCAGCGGCGGAGCATGGCCGCCTCACGCGCTTCAGCCGTATCTCCGGGAACGTCCTCTGTCTCCAGGGGAAGGGTGCCGGTTGAATGGATGACCTGCACGGCACCGTCGTCGCTCAGCGAATAGGTGGTGCGCAGGACCTCATGGCGTTCCACGAGCGAATGAAGCGCCGTCTGGAGCGCGGTGACATCCAGCGAGCCCGTGAGCCGGAAGATGATCGCGTTGTTGTAGGCGGTGCTCTCCGGCTCCAGCTCCTGGAGGTACCAGAGGCGCTGCTGCGCGAACGACAACGGGAGCGGCCGGTCACGCGGCGCACGTGGAATCGCCTGGAGCGCACCGGACGCCACGACGGCGGACACCGTCGAAGGGGCTCCACCGGCAGGCGCCGTTCCATGGGGCACCGCACGGCCCGTCGTGTTCGCGGCACCTTGCACGAGGGGCGAGGTTGCCGTCGGCGAGGGCATTGCGCCTGACGACCAGGCCTGCACCGTCGCGGCCGGAGCGCGCGGGGCGGGCAGCTTGAACCCAGGAAGGCTCACGGCCTCGACGCGACCCTCCGCGCGCAGGCGCACGGCGCGGCCCGTACGGTAGAGGCTCGACGAAGCGCGCAGTGGATGCGGCACCAGTCGTTCCTGCGCCTCACCTGTGGCCCTCCAGAGCGCGGCCGGTAGACCCGCGCCCGCCAGGGCGAGCTCTCCCACGACGCCCGTGGGCACGGGTTCCCCTGCGGCATCCAGCACCCAGACGTCCAGCCCCGGGGGCAGCTTCTCCTCCGGCGCACGGGGCAGCAGGCCGCCAGCACCGGCCTCGCCCGAGAGCAGCACGTCACCCCCCGCCGTGCGCTGGAGCGCCGATGCCAGCTCCGCCGACGCGTCCTCCAGGATCCATGCACCTACCGGCGCCAGGGCCTCGCGCGCTCCCGCGAGGTCCGTCAATGCTCGGGCCAGCCGCGCCGTGGTGTTCACCAGCACCGCGCCCGACCGCCGTGCCAGGGACAACAGCTCCTCCGCATCCGTCTCCTGCTCGCCACGCACGCGCCGCGAGTGGGACACCGCATCGGCGGCAACGGCCTCGCGCGCCGTTGCCAACCGCCGCAGTCCTTCCAGCACGACCGGCGTCTCCAGGCCGAAGTCGATGAGGCACGTCAGCTCGTCCACGTCCGAGGCCCGCACGTCGCGCAGCCGCTGGATTCCGCTCTCCACCGTGCCGATGAGGCCCGTGCCCTTCGCGTGGTGCTCGAAGGTGTGCTCCAGCAGCGCGTCGATGTCCTCGCGGGACACCTTGGCGATCTCTCCCTGGTATCCCTGCGCGGCGAGCAGCGACGTCGTGATGTCCGCCGAGCTCCGGAAGTACGCCAGCAGCGGCTTGCGCACCTGCCGGAGGACCTCCGCCTCGTCGTCCCCGAGGAACGTGTGCAGCATGCAGGTGATGTGGCCCCGGCCCGGATGTCCGTTGCGGCGCCACGCCTCGCGGTAGAGCGCCACCTTCGGCTTCAGCTCCTCCAGCGAGTGGGCGAAGAGCCCCGTGAGGACACCCGCGCCCAGCTCGCCCGCGAGCCGGAACGTCTCCGGGTTCGCGGTGGCGGTGAGCCACACGGGCAGCTCGCGCTGCACCGGCTTCGGGCGCAGGCCCACCTCCACCGTGACGCCGTTGCCGCCCGGGCGCCGCAGCCGCTCACCGCGCCAGAGGCCTCGCAGCGTCTCCAGGTGGCGCAGCAGGATGTTGCGCCGGTCCGCGTAGTTCCCGGGCGCGAAGATGAAGTCCTGCACGTGCCAGCCCGTGGCCACGGACACGTCCACACGGCCCTGCGACAGGTTGTCCACGACGGCCCACTGCTCCGCGACGAGCAGCGGATCATGCAGCGGCAGCACGACGCTGCCGGAGCGCAGGCGCAGGTTGCGGGTCACGCTCGCGAGCGCGGCGGACACCACCGCGGGCTGCGGGTAGATGCCGCCGAAGGAGTGGAAGTGCCGCTCGGGCGTCCAGATGGCGGAGAAGCCGTTCGCATCCGCGAACTTCGCGCCCTCCATCAAAAGCTCGTACTTGGGCCCGGAGAGCGAGTCCTCGTCGTTGGCGAAGTACGACAGGCTGAGCTGGAGCGGACGCACCGCCGCTGCGTCCGAGCTTCCGCGCGAGGCCGTTGCCTCGGAGGGGAACAGCACGCGCAGCCCGCGCGACAGGGCCCAGAGGGCTTCCAGTTCGGGCTTCTCGGGAGCGGGTTCGGACGCGGCGAGCCAGCTGGTGCCCGGTGCCGGATGCAGCCGTGCATCCAGGCCCGCGAAGAAGCCCGTGAGCGACGTCTGGCTCAACGCCCACGCGGGCTGCCCCGCGCCCATGGGCAGCAGCCACGCCAGGGACTCCGGCGAGGGAAGTGGAAGCGCCGCATCCACCGTCACGCTCGAAGCGTCGCTCAGCACCTCCTCGACGTGCAGGACGCGCGAGGCGTCCAGGCGCGTGGAGGTGAACAGCCCCCGCCAGGTGACGAGCCGGGGCACGACGCTGCCCTCCACGGCATAGACGGCCAGCGAGTCCAGGTCCGTGGGGCCGAGCGCCACCGGAGCGCCACCGGCCTCCAGTACACCCCACAGCGCGGCCAGCTTCTCTGGCGATGCGCGAAGGCAGATCGCCACGGGCTCCCCCGGCTGGACACCCTGTTCCCGGAGCCGCAGGGCGAGCCGCCGCGCACGCGTGGCCAGCTCCCGCCAGGTCCAGGTCCGCCCGGCCTGCTCCACGGCGACGGCGTCCGGCTGCCGCACCACGTGTTCGCGCAGCCGCGCGGACAGGACCGGGGCCTGCGTGACAGGAGGAGGGACGGGCCACGCCCGGCGTTCCGCATCGGTGGCCAGCGGCAGGCGGGAGAGGCGCTCCTCGGGCCGGGCCAGCGCCGCGCCGAGCAACACCTGGAGGTGCTCCAGCATCCGCCGCGCGGTGGAGGCGTCGAACAGCTCCGTCGCATATTCCAGCGCGCCGTGCACGCGGCCGGGTTCTTCCGTGAGGATGAGCGTCAGGTCCGACAGGGTGGCGCCCCACTGCACGGGCGTGCCCGGGACCTCGATGAAGGTGCCTCGCGCGCCGACGGCCGTCAGCGCGTCGCCGCCCATCTCCAGATTCGAGTGGTAGACGAACACCGTGTCCGTCATGCGCTCGCGGCCGATGTCCCGTCCGGGGACGAGCTGTTCGACGAGCATTTCGAAGGGCACGTCCGGCCGCGACTGCACGTCGGTGACCTCGCGCCGCACGCGGTGCAGCAGCTCGCGGAAGCTCGGGTCATCCCCGACGTGGGTGCGGAACGCCGCCGAGTGCGCCACGTAGCCGATGAGCGGCAGCAGCTCCGGCCGCGTGCGGTTGCCGATGGGCGTGCCGACGATGAGGTCCGCCTGCCCGGTATAGCGATGCAGCAGCGCGTTCCACGCGGCGAGCACCGTCATGTACGACGTGAAGCCCTCGCCGCGCCCGAAGGCGACGAGCGCCTCCGCGAGCGCCGGTGGGAAGTCGAGCACCATGCGCTCGGAGGTGAGCGGACAGTTCGCGGGCCGGGGCCGGTCCGTGGGGATGCCGAGCTGCCGGGGCATGCCGGCCAGCCGCTGCCGCCACCACTGCTCCTGCTCAGGGAAGCGTCCTTCCGCGAGCGACTGCCGCTGCCACGCGCCGAAGTCCGCGTACTGCACGGGCAACGGGGCCAGCGGGGACGGCCGGCCCTGAAGGAAGGCGGCGTAGAGCTGGCCCACCTCTTGGAGGAAGAGGGACGTGGAGAGCGTGTCGCAGACGATGTGGTGGATGCCGCAGACCAGCAGGTGCAGGTCCGCGCGCAGGCGCACGAGCGTGGTGCGCAGCACGGGGCCTCGCACCAGGTCGAACGGGCGCGCGGCGTCCTCGCGAGCGATGCGGAGCGCGGCCTCCTCGCGTTCCCCAGGCGTGCCTTCCACCTCCACGACGGGAAGCGGGATGCGCACGTGGGGATGGAAGCGCTGCACGGGCCGGCCGTCCACGGCGTCGTAGGTGGTGCGCAGGGCCTCGTGGCGCTGGACGACCTCCTGGATGGTGCGCTCCAGGATGGCGGCGTCGGCGGGGCCTTCCAGGCGCAGGACGAAGGGAATCGTGTAGGCGGACAGGCCGGGGAGGTACTGCTCCAGACGCCAGACACGCTCCTGCACGAAGGACAGGGGCAGCGCCTCCGTCCGGGAGCGGGGCACGAGGGGCAGCTCGCGCGTGGGCTCTTGCGCTGGAGCGTGTTGGAGCAGCGGCTCGATGCGGGAGGCGAGCCCCGCGACGGTGGGCGCTTCGAAGAGCGCGGCCAGCGGCACCTGGACGTGGAAGGTGTCGCGAAGCTGGTTCAGGAGCTGCGCGGCCATGAGGGAGTTGCCGCCCAGCTCCAGGAAGTTGTCGTCGCGGCCGACGAAGTCCACGCCCAGGCGCTCGCGCCACAGCGTGGCGATTCGAACCTCCACGTCACCGCGAGGCGCGTCCTCTCGGCCACCGGCGACAGGAAGGGCAGGGCGCTCCACGGAGGGCAGTGCCTCCGTGGCTTGCGGCAATGCGCCTGTGTTCACGGGCAACGCGGAGGACGACGTGGGCGAGGCCCGAGGTGTCGCTGCCCCCATGGCAGGCACGGCCTTGGACGCGGAGGACAGGGCCTCCGTCTGGGATCCAGCCTCGGCGATGTGTTGTTGCGGTGCGGCCGTCTGAGCGACACCCGGTCTGGTACCGCCAGCGTCCACGGAGGCACTGCCCGGGCCGCGAGGCTCCACCCAGCAGCGCTTGCGCAGGAACGCGTACGTCGGCAGGTGCACGCGGCGGCGCTGCTCGTGGGCGTAGAACGCGGTCCAGTCCACCTCCAGGCCCTGCATCCACAGCTCACCCACGCACTGCGACAGCCCCGACTGTTCCGTCGTCGCACCGCCCCGGCGCAGCGAAGCGAGCGCCTTCACGCGCTCCTTGTCCTCGCCCAGGCACGCGCGCATCAGCGGGGTGAGGTCCTGGCCGGGCCCCACCTCCAGCAGCACGCTGCACCCCTCTTCCAGCAGGGCCCCCACCGCGCCGGTGAAGCGCACGGGCTGCCGCATCTGCGTGGCCCAGTAGCTCGGAGCGCCCAGCTCCCCCGGACGCGCCAGCGCCCCCGTGAGGCTGGAGACGTAGCGCACGGAAGGCTCGTTCAGTTGGAGCGAAGCCACCCCACGCGCCAGCTCCTCCATCAACGGCTCCACGTCCGCCGAGTGGAACGCATGACCGGACGGCATGCGCACCGCGCCCGCCTTGCGCTGCTGCAACAGCGCCTGGAAGCGCTCCACCTCGTCCACGGGTCCGGAGACGACACACCGGTCCGGCGCGTTGATCGCCGCGATCGTCAGACGGCCGGAGAGCAGGGGCTGGACCTCCGCCACCGGCAGCGCCACGCCGAGCATCGCGCCCGGAGGCAGCCGATGCATCAGCTCCCCCCGGATCACGGCCAGCCGCAGCGCATCCGGCAGCGAGAGGACACCCGCGACACAGGCGGCGGCGTACTCGCCGAAGCTGTGCCCCAGGACGGCGTGCGGAACGATGCCCCACGCCTGCCACAGCCGGGCCAGCGCCACCTGCACCGTGAACAGGGCGGGCAGTGCGACGCGCGTGTCGGAGAGCGCGGCGGAGGCCTCCGCCTCCTGGCCGGGGCCCGGACGCAGCAGCGCTTCCACCCGCGCACGCAGCGGCGCGTCCAGCAGCGCGAGGCACGCATCGACCTGCGCGCGGAACGCCGGCACGGACGCGTACAGCTCCCGTCCCATCCCCACCTGCTGCGAGCCCTGCCCGGAGAAGACGAAGGCCACCCGCTTCCGGCGAGCCCCCTCCACGTCCTTCAGCCGCGCGGGCGTGGCCTGTTTGCGAAGCTGCTTCGCCAGGTCCGCCGCGTCCTTCGCGACCACCGTGCGCCGGTACTCGAAGGCGCGGCGTCCCACGGCCTGCGTGTACGCCGCGTCCGCGAACCCACCGCCATCCTCCGCCGCGACCTCCACGGAGAACCGGGCGGACAACGCCTCCAGGGACTCCGGTGAACGCGCCGACAACACCCGCAGCGCCAGCTGCTTCGCCGCCGCCTCCAGTTCCTCCGGTGAACGCGCCGACAGCACCTGATCCGCCAGCTTCAGGGCCGCTGCCTCCAGCGCTTCCGGAGACCGGTCCGCCAGCACGTGCTCCGCCAGCGCCAGGGCTCCCGCCTCCAGCGCCTCCGGCGAGCGCGCCGACAGCACGAACAGCTGATGCGAGCGCGACGAGGGACCACTCCGGACGACCGGGGCCTCCTCCAGCACCGCGTGCGCATTGGTCCCGCCCACGCCAAAGGAGCTCACCGCCGCGCGCCGGGGTGTCTTCCCCCGAGGCCAGGGCCGCAGCCGCGTGTTGACGAAGAACGGCCCCGCGTCGAAGTCGATCCGCGGGTTCGGCGCCTCGAAGTGGAGGCTGGGGGGAATCTCCTCTTCGCGCAGCGACAGCGCGGCCTTGATGAGCCCCGCGAGCCCCGCCACCGTGTCCAGGTGGCCCACGTTCGTCTTGAGCGAGGCCAGCGGGATGGTGCCCCGGTGCTCGGGCCCCAGGCCGTACGCGCGTTGGAGCGCCGCGACCTCGATGGGGTCACCCAGGGGCGTCGCCGTCCCGTGCGCCTCCACGTAGCCGATGTCCCGGGCCTCCACGCCCGAGCGCCGCAGCGCCTGGGTGATGACGGCCGACTGCCCCTGCACGCTGGGCGCGGTGAAGCCGGACTTGTCGCGCCCGTCGTTGTTGACGGCGGTGGCCCGGATGACGGCGTGGATGGGGTCGCCGTCGCGGACCGCATCCTCCAGCCGCTTGAGCACCACCGCGGCCACGCCGCTGCCGGAGACGGTGCCCTGGCCCTTCGCATCGAAGGCACGGCAGTGGCCGTCCGGGGAGTAGATCATCCCCTCCTGGTGCACGTAGCCCGTGCGCTGCGGCACCGACAGCCGCGTCGCCCCCGCGAGCGCCACGTCCGACAGCCCGGACAACAGGTTCTGACACGCGACGTGCACCGCCACGAGCCCCGTGGAGCACGCCGTGTACACGAGCATGCTCTCGCCGGTGAGCCCCAGCTTGTAGGACACCTTCGTCGGCAGGCTCTGGTAGGTCGCGGTGCCAAACAGCTCGAAGAACGCCGCCGAGTCCAACGGCAGGTGCCGCTGCACCTCTTGCGCGTAGCCGGACTCGTTCGCTCCCGCGAAGAGGGAGATGACGCCCGGGAAGCGCGCGGGTTCGATGCCTGCGTCCTCCAGCGCCGCCCACGCGCACTGGAGGAACATCCGCTGCTGCGGGTCGGTCCACTGCGCCTCACGCAGCGACATGTCGAAGAACGCGGGATCGAACTGGTCGATGTCCGCGAGCACGCCCTGGGCGGGCACGAAGCCGGGGTGCTGTGACAGCTCCACGCCCGGTGGCAGGCCGGGCATCTGTTCCAGTTCCTCGGGCTTGAAGCGGGAGATGGACTCCACGCCTTCGCGCAGGTTGCGCCAGAACTCGTCCACCGACGCCGCGCCGGGGAAGCGCCCGGACATGCCGATGATGGCGATGGCGTTCGACGGCAGCGCCGCCGTCTCTTCAGTCGCGGGTGACATGGGTTCAGGGGCCGCGTGCGCTACGGGGGCCGGCGGAGACGCGGGGGCAGGACTCGCGGGATGTCCTTCGCGCACCAGCCGCCGTGCCAGTCCGTGGACCGTCGGATGCTCGAACAGCCAGACCACGGGCACCTCGCGCTGAAGCGCCTCGTGCAACCGGCTGGCGACACGGACCACGGTGAGCGACGTGCCGCCCAGGTCCTCGAAGAAGTGGTCGTGAACGCCCACGCTCCGGGCGCCCAGCTCCCGGGCCCAGATGGCGGCGAGCTGTTCCTCCAGCGGATCCGCGGGCTCCACGAACCGGCCCTTGCGAGCACTGGCCGCGACGTCCGGCGCGGGCAACGCCTGGCGATCCAGCTTGCCGGTGGCCGTGAGGGGCAGGACGGGCAGGGGGACGAACGCGGCCGGGACCATGTACTCGGGCAGCCGTTGCCGGAGGTGTTCACGCAGCGCGGGGACATCCAGCACACCGGCCACCACGTAGGCCACCAGCCGCTTGTCGCCGGGCACGTCCTCGCGAACCAGCACGGCCGCGTCGGTGAGGGCGGGCCAGTCCCGGAGGGCGGCTTCGACCTCGGACAGCTCGATGCGGTAGCCGCGCACCTTCACCTGGCTGTCGATGCGGCCCAGGAACTCCAGGCTCCCGTCCGCGCGCCAGCGCACGCGGTCTCCCGTGCGGTACACGCGCTCTCCGGGCGTGGTGGCGAAGGGGTGGGGGATGAAGCGCTCGGCGGTGAGCTCCGGGCGGGAGAGGTAGCCCCGCGCGAGCCCGTCCCCGCCGATGAGCAGCTCCCCCGGCACACCCACGGGCACCGGCCGCAGCGAGCCATCCACCACGAACGTCCGCGTGTTCGGCAGGGGCGGCCCGATGGGAATGGCCTCGCCCGGGACGTCCTCGGGCCGGTCCATGCGGAAGCAGCAGGTGAAGACGGTGGCCTCGGTGGGGCCGTAGCCGTTGACCACCGGGAGGCCCAGCGTCTCCACCACGCGGCGCGTGTGCGTGGGGGACAGGATGTCTCCCCCCACGAAGAGCTGCCGCAGTCCGCGCAGCACCTCCACCTTCACGTCCACCACCTGCGCGAACAGGCCCGCGGACAGGTAGAGCGACGTGACGCCGTGACGGCGGATGATCTGTCCCAGCAGCTCCAGGTCGGTGGGCGGCTGCGGCGGGAAGACCACGAGCTTCCCTCCGGACAGGAGCGGACCCCATAGCTCCAGCGTCGACGCGTCGAAGGACAGCGGGGCCATCAGCAGGAACGTCTCATCCGGAGTGAAGCGGGCCCACGTGCCACCGTGCAGCAGCCGCAGCACGCCCCGGTGCTCCACGGCGACGCCCTTGGGGCGGCCGGTGCTGCCGGAGGTGAAGTCCACATACGCGAGGTTCCGCGAGGAGAGCGCCACGTCCGGAGCAGTGGAGGGCTGTCCCTCCAGGCGCGTCTCCTCCACGAAGACGCACGGCACGCCTTCCGCGACCGGCAGCGAGGCCCGCAGCGCGCGGGTGGTGACGAGCAGCCGGGGCGGCGCGTCCTCCAGCATGAGGGCCAGGCGCCGAGCCGGATACGCGGCATCCAGCGGGACGTAGGCCCCGCCCGCCTTGAGGATGGCCAGGAGCGTGACGACGAGCTCCGCGGAGCGCTCCAGACACACCGCCACCAGCGCATCCGGTCCCACGCCCTGCGAGCGCAGCACCCAGGCCAGCGCGTTCGCCCGGGCATCGAGCTGCGAGTACGTCAGCCGGGTGTCACCGGATTCCAGCGCGATGGCCTCCGGACGCCGGGCGGCCTGGAGCGCGAAGCGTTCCACGAGGTTCGACTCACGCGGGTAGTCCACGCCGGTGGTGTTCCACGCCGTGAGCACCTGCTGGCGCTCCTCGGGCGTGAGCCATTCCAGGCGGGACAGGGGCGCGTCCGGAGCGGCGACGACGGCCTCCAGCAACGTCCGCAGGTGCCCGGCCAGCCGCTCCACCGTGGGACGCTCGAAGAGGTCGGTGCTGTATTCGAGGACACCGCGCAGACCGTCCGGCGCCTCATGCAGCAACAGGCCCAGGTCGAAGCGGGCCGTGGCGTTGTCCACTGGCACCGGACGCAGCGTGAGCCCCGGCGCCTTCAGCTCCCCGGTGGGCGCGTTCTGGAGCGCGAACACCGCCTGCACCAGCGGGTTGCGGCTCAGGTCGCGAGCCACCTGGAGCTCCTCCACCAGCTTCTCGAACGGAAGGTCCTGGTGCTCGAAGGCGGCGAGCGCCGTGGCCCGGGCTTGAGCCAGCAACGTCCGGAACGAATCCTCCGGACGCACGCGCCCGCGAAGCACCAGCGTGTTCACGAAGAAGCCGACCAGCCCCTCCAGCTCCGAGTGGTCGCGGCCCGCGATGGGCGAGCCCACCAGCAGCTCCTCCTGCCGCGAGTACCTCGACAGCAGCGCCTGCCACACCGCGAGCAGCGCCATGTACGGCGTCGCGCCCTCCGAGCGGCCCAGCGCCACCAGCCGCTCCACCGCGTCCGCCGGGAGGCGCACGGGAAGCAGTGCCCCCTTCGTGGACTGGAGCGCCGGACGCGCCTTGTCCGTGGGCAGCTCCAGCACCTGGGGCGCCCCGGAGAGGTGCTGCTTCCACCACGCCACCTCCCGCGCCAGCACGTCCCCCTGGAGCCAGGAGCGCTGCCACACGGCGAAGTCCGCGGGCTGCACGGGCAGCGCCGGCAGCACGGGCGTGCGGTTGGAGGCGAAGGCCTCGTAGCCCTCGGCGACTTCGCGGATCAGCACGCCCAGCGACCAGCCATCGGAGACGATGTGGTGCATGCACAGGAGCAACAGGTGCTCCCGGGCCTCCAGGCGAAGCAGCCGTGTGCGAATGACGGGTCCCCGGCTCAGATCGAACGGGAGCGCGGCCTCCTCCACGGAGCGCCGTTGAGCCTCGTCCTCGCGGGACTCAGGGGGAATGCTCATCAGGTCGGTGACCGGCAGCCCCCACGTCTCCGCCGCGTGCACCTGCTGGACGGGCTGTCCGCCCTTCATCGCGAAGGTGGTGCGCAGGGCTTCGTGGCGCTGGACGACAAGCTCCAGGGCTCGGCGCAGCGCCTCCACGTCCAGTGCACCGTCCAGCCGCAGCGCGGTGGCGATGTTGTAGTGGCTGCCACCCGGGCGGAGCTGCTCCACCACCCACAGCCGCTGCTGCGCGAAGGAAAGCGGCAGATCCCGGTCCCGCGACGTGGCGACGAGCGCCGGAATGCGTGGCCCCGCGACGCGCGCGAGGAGCTGCGCCTCCACCCGCTCCGTGAGCCGGGCGACGGTGGGCGCATCGAAGAGGGCGCGCAGTGGCAGCTCCACGCCGAACGTCGACCGCAGCCGGGAGACGAGCTGCGTGGCCAGCAGTGAATGCCCGCCGATGACGAAGAAGTCATCGTGCAGCCCCACCGAGTCCAGGCGGAGCAGCTCCTGGAACAGCGTGGCGATGCGATGCTGGAAGAGGGTCATCCGCTCTGGAGCCACGGGCCCGCCAGCGACCGAGCGCGCATCCGGAGAGGGCAGGGCCTTGCGGTCCACCTTGCCCACGGGCGTGAGCGGCAGTGCGTCCAGCGGCACGAACGCGGAGGGCACCAGCGGCGCGGGCAGCCGTTCGGAGACGAAGGCGCGCAGCACCGCTGGCTCCACCGGAGTGCCCGGCACGAACCACGCCACGAGGCGCTCCTCGAGCACCCCCGCCACCGCGGCCTTCACGAACGGGTGCTGGCGGAGGACGGCCTCCACCTCGCTCAGTTCGATGCGGAAGCCGCGCAGCTTCACCTGCGTGTCCATGCGGCCCAGGAAGTCCAACGTGCCGTCCGGCAGCCAGCGCACGCGGTCGCCCGTGCGGTACAGCCGCGCACCGGGCTCGTCGCTGAATGGGGAGGGCACGAAGCGCTCCGCCGTCAGCGCGGGGCGGCCCAGGTAGCCCCGCGCCAGTCCGTCGCCGCCCAGGTACAGCTCGCCCGGGACCCCCTCGGGTACGGGCTGCCCGTGCGTATCCAGCACGTACGTCTGGACGCGCGTCATCGGCCGGCCGATGGGCACCGACGTCGCGTGCGCCGGCAGCTCCACGATGTCGTGCGTGGTGACGCCCACGGTCGTCTCCGTGGGGCCATACAGGTTCACCAGCCGGCCCGGAGGCCCCGCGCGCAGCACCGCGCGGGCAGCGTCCGCGTTCGCGGCCTCACCGGCGTAGAGGACCGTCCGCATCGTGGCGAATGCGTCCGGCACTTCGCGAGCCACCGTGTGGAACAGCGCCGTGGCGAACAGGGCCGTGGTGGCGCCTACCTCGCGCAGCGTGCGCGCCAGCTCCGCCGGAGCCAGCGTCACTTCACGCGGCAGGATGACGAGCCGGGCGCCGTTGAGCAGCGCGCCCCAGACCTCGAAGGTGGCCAGGTCGAACGAAGGGGTCCCCGCCTGCACCACGCAGTCATCCGGTCCCAACTGGACGTAGTTCGTGTCCCGCACCAGGTGCACGATGGAGTGGTGCGTGATGCCCACGCCCTTGGGCGTGCCGGTGGAGCCCGACGTGTAGAGCACGTAGGCCAGTTGATTCGGCCTCACGGCGACGTCTTCGTCATCGAGCGCCGGCTCATGACCGGCCCCGTCCGCATCCGGCTCCAGGCACACCGTGGGCAGGGAATGCGCGGGCAGGGCGTCCAGCAGATCCCGCTGCGCCACCACCGCGGAGATGCCAGCGTCCTCGAACATGAACGCGAGGCGCGAGCGCGGATAGGCGGAATCCATGGGCACGTAGCACCCGCCCGCTTCCAGGATGCCGAGCATCCCCACCACCAGCTCCAGCCCTCGCTCCACGCACAGCGCGACCCGGGCTTCAGGCGGGAGTCCGGAGGCCCGCAGGCGCCGGGCCAGCCGCCGCGCCCGTGCCGCCAGCGCCGCGTAGGTGAGCACCTGGCCTTCGTGCTGGACGGCCACCGCGTCGGGAGCGCGAAGGACCTGGGCCGCGAACAACTCCGGAACCGTGTGGGGCCCGAGCGGACGGTGCGTGGCGTTCCAGTCCACGAGCACGCGCTGGCGTTCCGCGCCACCAAGCAACGAATGCTCACGCACCGGCGAATCGGGACGGGCCGTGAGCGCGCCGAGCAACACGTCGAAGTGCGCCATCATCCGGCTGGCGGTGGCGGGGTCGAAGAGGTCGGTGCTGAAGTTCAGGTCGCCGCTGAACGTGCCGTCCCGTTCCTGGAGGCTGAAGTCCAGGTCGAACTTCGCGGTGGTGCTCTCCCCGCCGCGAAGCTCCAGGCGGAGGCCGGGAAGGTCCAGCGCGCCCACGGGAGCGTTCTGGAACGTGAACGCCACCTGGAACAGCGGAGACCGGCTCAGGTCCCGCGTGCCCTGCATGGCCTCCACCAGCTTCTCGAACGGCAGGTCCTGGTGCGCGTACGCCGCGAGCGTCGTCGCCTTCACCTGGGCCAGCAGCGTCCGGAACGAAGCGCGCGGGTCGATGCGCGCCCGCAGCACCAGCGTGTTGACGAAGAAGCCGATGAGCCCCTCCGTCTCCGCGCGGTTGCGGTTGGCGATGGCGGACCCCACGAGCACGTCGTCCTGGCCCGAGTAGCGCGACAGCAACAGCTGGAAGCCCGCGAGCAGCACCATGAACGGCGTGGCGCCTTCCCGGGCCGCCAGCGCCTTCACCGCTTCGGACACGGTGGAGGACAGCGCCACCGGCAGTGATGTCCCCCGGAACGACTGCGCGACGGGACGCGGCCGGTCGGTGGGAAGCTCCAGCGTGGTGGGGGCGCCCTCCAGTTGCTGCCTCCACCACTCCAGCTCCGCCTGGAGCACGCCCCCTTGCATCCAGGAGCGCTGCCACAGCGCGAAGTCCGCGTACTGGAGGGGCAGGGGAGGCAGCGCCGGAGGCTGGCCGGAAGCGAAGGCCCGGTAGAGCGCGCCCAGCTCGCGCGCGAAGACGCCGATGGACCAACCGTCGGAGACGATGTGGTGCAGCGTGAGGAGCAACCAGTGACGCCGCGGTTCCAGCCGCAGCAGCACCGCACGCACGAGGGGCCCCGAGCCCAGGTTGAACGGCCGGGCGGCCTCGGAGGCGGCGTGACGGTGTGCTTCGGCGTCGCGGTGGTCCTCGGGGGTGGCCTCCAGTGAGACGACGGACAGCGTGAGCGTCCCTTCGGACTGGAGCCGCTGGACGGGAGTGTCGCCTTCGGACGCGAACGTGGTGCGCAGGACCTCATGCCGTCGCACCAGGGCCTGGAGGGACCGCTCCAGCGCGGAGGCCTCCAGCTCGCCGTCGAGCACGAGGATGCCGGGCACGTTGTAGAAGGCGCTGCCGGGCTGGAGTTGATCCAGGAACCACAACCGCTGCTGCGCGTACGACAGCGGCACCGGACCGGAGCGCGGAACAGGTCCGAGCGGAGGCATCCCCGGACGCGAAGCTCCCTGGTCGCGCAGGGCCGCCACGCGGACCGCGAGCCGCTCCACGGTGGGCGCGGCGAAGAGGTCGCCCAGGGGCAGCTCCACGCCTGGCGTCGAGCGCAGGCGTGACACCACCTGCGTGGCCAGCAGGGAATGCCCGCCCAGGTCGAAGAAGTCGTCGTGAATGCCCACGCGCGCCACGTGCAGCACCTCGGCGAAGAGGGCCGCGAGCTGCTCCTCCACCGCGTCGCGAGGGGCGACGTACGTGTCCGCCGAAGCCACGGGGGCCTCGGGGGCGGGAAGGGCGGAGCGGTCCAGCTTGCCGTTGGCGTTGAGGGGCAGGGCGTCCAGCACCACGAAGGCGCTGGGGATCATGTAGTCGGGAAGCCGCTGTTGGAGTCCCGAGCGCAGGGACCTGCCGTCCAACGCCTCACCGGCGACGTAGGCCACCAGCCGCTTGTCTCCGGTGACGTCCTCGCGCACCACGGCCACGGCTTCCTGCACGCCCGGGAGTCCGCGCACGGCGGCTTCGACCTCGCCCGGTTCGATGCGGAAGCCGCGCAGCTTCACCTGGAAGTCGGTGCGCCCCAGGAAGTCCAACGTGCCATCCGCGCGCCAGCGCGTCCGGTCGCCGGTGCGGTAGAGCCGGGCACCCGGTGCCGTGCTGAACGGATGGGGCACGAAGCGCTCGGCGGTGAGGGCGGGTTGGTGGAGGTAGCCCCACGCCAGTCCCTCGCCACCGACGTACAGCTCTCCAGGCATGCCAGGAGGCACAGGCCGCATCGCCGGGTCCAGCACGTAGGCGGTGGAGTGGGGCAGCGGACGACCGATGGGAACAGTTGCGCCCACCGCGTCGCCCGCATGCATCGCGTGCGTGGTGGAGAAGGTGGTGTTCTCCGTGGGTCCGTAGCCGTTGATCAACACCGCGTCCGGGGGCAGCCGCGCCAGGTGTTCCCGCACGCGGGAGGCCGGGAGCACGTCGCCGCCCGCCAGCACCTGCGTCACGGAGGCGAGGGACTCCGGATGGTGCACGGCCATCTGTTCGAAGAGGGCGGCCGTGAGCCACAGCGTGGTGATCCGGTGCTCCGTCAGCACCTCCGCGATGCGCGCGAGGGACAATTCCCCCGGAGGCGCCAGCACGAGCCGGGCCCCATGCAGCAGCGCGCCCCAGATTTCGAGGGTGGACGCATCGAACGCGGCCGGCGCGAGCTGGAGGACGGCCTCGTCCGGACCGAAGCGCATGAAGTTCGTGTCCACCACCAGCCGCAGCACGGCGCGATGCGGAACACACACACCCTTGGGTGTCCCGGTGGAGCCGGAGGTGAAGAGGACGTACGCCAGCCGGTCCCCTGTCGCGAGCGGGTCCGGCAGCGCAGTCTCCGGCCGTGAAGCCAGCCGGGGCGCATCCGCGTCCAGCAGCACCAGGGGCGTCAGCAGCGAGGGCAGCTCATCCGCGAGCGCCTCCCGGGTGATGACCATCGCCGCCCCGGACTGCTCCAGCAGGAGCGACCAGCGCTCGGGCGGAGCATTCAGGTCGATGGGGACGTATGCCGCACCGGCCTTGAGCACCGCCAGCAGTGAGACAATGAGGTCCGGCGAGCGCGGCAGCAGCACCGCGACGCGGCTGCCCTCGGCGATGCCACAGGCGCGCAGGTGGTGCGCGAGTTGGTTCGCCCGCGCATCGAGCCGCGCATAGGTCAGGCTTCCGGCCTCGGACACCAGCGCCACCGCGTCCGGAGCCCGTGCGACCTGTTCCACGAAGCGCTCCGGGATGGACCGGATGGAGAAGTCCCGGACGCTGGAGACGCCGCTCCAGTCCTCCAGCACCTGACGCCGTGCTTCCGTGGACACCAGCGGCAAGCGCACCATCGGGACTTCCAGCTGTCCGGGAAGCGCCTCCAGCAACGTGGCGTAGCCCTGCATCAAGCCCTGGACGAAGGCCGCGTCGAAGAGGTCGGTGTTGTAATGGAGGCTCCCGGTGAAGCCGTCCGGCGACTCCTCCAGGATGAGGCTGAAGTCGTACTTTGACGGCGTGAACGGAGGCGGCAGTTCGCGCAGGGTGAGGTCCGGGAGCCGCCACTCCGCGGTGGGCGCGTTCTGGAGGGTGAGGGTGACCTGGAAGAACGGCGTGTGGCTCGGGTCGCGCTGGGGCTGGAGTTCCTCCACCAGCTTCTCGAATGGCACGTCCTGATGCTCGAAGGCGCCGAGCGTCGTGGCCTTCACCTGGGCCAGCAACGTCCGGAATGAAGTGTGCGGGTCGATGCGCGCGCGAAGCACCAGCGTGTTGACGAAGAAGCCGATGAGCCCCTCCGTCTCCGAACGGGTTCGGCCCGCGACCGGAGCCCCCACGCTGACGTCGTCCTGCCCGGCATACCGCGACAGCAGGAGCTGATACGCGGCCAGCAGGACCATGAAGGGCGTGGCCCCGGTCTGCCTCGCCACGGCATGAACGCCCTCTGTCAGCTTCCGGGGCAGCCGCACCGCGAGCGACTTCCCCGAGAACGTCTGCACCGCCGGACGTGGCCGGTCCGTGGGGAGCATCAGGAGCGGAGGCGCCCCGGAAAGCTGCTCACGCCACCACGCAAGCTGCGCACCGAGCACGTCTCCCTGAAGCCACTGCCGCTGCCACGCGGCGAAGTCCGCGTACTGGATGGCAAGCGACGGCAGCGAGACCGTCTGGCCCGAAGCGAAGCCCTGATAGAGGGCAACCAGCTCGCGCACGAGCACGCCCGTGGACCAGCCGTCCGAGGCGATGTGATGCGTGAGGACGAGCAGCACATGCCGCGTCTCCTCCAACCGCACGAGAACCGCTCGGAAGAGAGGGCCCCGAGCAAGGTCGAAGGGCTGCTGCGCCTGCGCGGCAATGAAGTCCCGCAGCCTGGCTTCGTGTGCGTCGAGAGGACTTGCTCCGGAGGGCATGCGTTCGTTGCTGTCTCGCTGCCCCTCAGTGGGCGCGCTCAAGGGACGAGCATCGGGCTCAAGGGGCCGCGGCGCCTGCGCGGTAACAGAGTCCCGCATCCGCGCTTCGTGCGTGCCAAAAGGCTTGGCGCTCAACGGATGCGCCTCGGGGTCCATGGCTCGAATGCCCGTCCTCTGCGCGGCGCCGATGTCATCCTGAAGGTCGCCTTCACGCATGCTTGGGAGCAGTTCGCTCACGTCCACGAGCTCGAACGGGCACTCCCCATGCTCATGGATGCGCTGCACGGGCCCGTGGGTCCCCGGCGCGAACGTGGTGCGAAGCACCTCATGCCGCTGGACCAGTGCATCCAGCGCCTGCCGCAGCGCGGGGACGTGGAGCACTCCTTCGAGCAGGACGGTCCCAGGCAGGCTGTACGCAATGCCACCGGGCTGGAGTTGCTCCAGGAACCACAGGCGCTGCTGCGCGAAGGACAGCGCCAGGTCTCCCTGTCGGGACACGGGCCGCAGGGCTGGTGCCTGGGGACCCGCGGTCCGGCCTCGCGTCTCATCCAGCGCTGAAGCCAGGGCCGCGAGTGTGGACGCCTTGAAGACCACCCGTAGGGGCAGCTCGACCTGCAACGCCGCCCGGATGCGCGAAAGAAGCTGCGTGGCGAGCAGCGAATGGCCACCCAGCGCGAAGAAGTCGTCATGCACGCCCACGCGCTCCACGCGCAGCAGCTCCGTCCAGAGCACCGCCAGCTGCTCCTCCGTGGGAGTGCGCGGCGCGACGTACTCCGGAGCCACCATCACTGTGATGTCCGGAGCAGGCAGGGCCTTGCGGTCGACCTTGCCGCTAGACGTAAGTGGCAAGGCCTCCAACGTGACGAAGGTCCCGGGCACCATGTACTCGGGAAGCTTCTCCGCGAGGAACGCGCGAAGGGCCTCTGCGCCCGGAGCATCCGCACCGCCGACGAGATACGCCACCAGCCGCGTGTCGCTCGCCGCGGCGCCCGCGAGCGCCACGACGACGGCCTGCCGCACGGCGGGATGCTGCTCCAGCGCGGCTTCAATCTCTCCCAGTTCGATGCGCAGCCCGCGCACCTTCACCTGGAAGTCGATGCGGCCCAGGTACTCGATGGCGCCATCGGGCAGCCACCGGGCGAGGTCCCCCGTGCGGTAGAGCCGGGCTCCCGGCGTGTCGCCATATGCATCCGGAATGAAGCGCTCCGCGGTCAGGTCCGGACGGCCCAGATAGCCGCGGCCCACCTGCACGCCGCCGATGAACAGCTCCCCGGGCACCCCCTGGGGCACCGGCCGCAGTGACGCGTCCAACAGCCGGATCCACGTATTCGCCACCGGCTGCCCGATGGGCACCGAACGCCCCGCCGCTCCGCGTACGCACTCGTGGGCGGTGACCTCCACCGCGGCCTCGGTGGGGCCATAGAGGTTGTGCAGCCGGACGCCGGGCAGCCGCGCCAAGCACCGCTCGGCCAGCTCCAGTGGGAGCGCTTCACCGCTGCACACCACCCGGCGCAGCGACGCGCACCGCTCCAGGCCTGGCTCCTCCAGGAACGCCTGGAGCATGGACGGCACGAAGTGCGTGACGGTGATGCGCTCGCGAGCGATGAGGTCCGCCAGGTAACCCGGCTCCTGGTGTCCCCCGGGCCGGGCCACCACCAGCCGTGCGCCCGTCATCAGCGGCCAGAAGAACTCCCACACGGACACGTCGAAGCTGTACGGCGTCTTCTGCAACACCGCATCGCCTGGAGACAGCGGGTGCGCTCCCTGCATCCACAAGAGCCGGTTGACGATGCCCGCGTGCGCGTTCATCGCGCCCTTCGGCCGCCCCGTGCTGCCCGAGGTGAAGATGACGTAGGCCAGAGCGTCCTCGGAGGCCACCGGAGGAGGCGTCTTGGACGGCCGCCGCGCGACCTCCGCCCACTGGGAGTCCAACCGAAGCACCGGTACGCCATCACCGGCTGGCAACCGCGCCACCAGCCGCTCCTGGACGAGCACCACGGCGGGCCGGGCATCCTCGAACATCCACGCGAGCCGCCGCGCGGGCAGGGACGGATCCAGGGGAACGTAGGCCCCTCCCGCCTTCAACGTCGCGAGCAGTGCCACCACCAGATCCAGCGAACGCTCCAGCATCAACCCGACGCGAACCTCTGGCCCGACCCCCATCGACCGCAGCTGCCACGCCAGTTGGTTGGCCCGTGCATCCAGCTCCGCGTACGTGAGCGCCACATCCTCGAAGGTGACAGCCACCGCGTCCGGCGTGCGCGCCACCTGCGCTTCCACCCATTGATGCAACAGCACTCCGCGAGGAAACGCCTCCCGAGGCCCGTTCCACGCATGGAGCACGCGCCGCCGCTCCGCCGCGTCCAGCAGCGACAGCTCCGACAGGCGTGCGTCCGGCCGGGAGACGGCATCCTCCAGCAGGACCCGCAGGTGTCCCATCAGCCGCGCCATCGTGGCCTCGTCGAAGAGGGCGGTGCGGTACTCGGCGGTGAGGCGCAGGCCGTCCGCCTGCTCGAAGGCGAAGAGGGTGAGGTCGAACTGCGCGAAGCCGCTGTCCACGAGCTGCGCGTCCAGTGACAGCCCCGGCAGCCGCATGGCCGGCAGTGGCGTGTTCTGAAGGACGAACATCACCTGGAAGAACGGCGGCACGTCCAGGTGGCGCGGCGGCTGGAGGACCTCCACCAGCTTCTCGAAGGGCACGTCCTGGTGCGCGAAGGCCTCCACCGTCGTCGCCTGCACGCGGCCGATGAGCGCGCGGAACGACGGGTCTCCCGCGAGCGACGTGCGCAGCGCGAGCGTGTTGACGAACAGCCCGACCAGCGGCTCCAGCTCCGCGCGCGAACGTCCGGCGACGGGTGTGCCAACCGTGAGGTCGCCCTGGCCCGAGTAGCGCAGCAGCAACAACTTGAAGCCCGCGAGCAACACGGTGAAGAGGGTGGTGCCCTCCTGTCCCGCCAGGGATGAGAGCCGCTGGACCAGCGCGTCCGGCAGCATCGCGGCAACGGTCGCGCCCCGGCTGTCCGCCTGTCCGGTGCGAGGCCGGTCCGTGGGCAACGACAGGACCGCCCGCGCATCCAGCCTCGAGCGCCACACGTCGAGCGCCGCCTCCAGCGCCTCGCCCGTCAGGGCCTCGCGCTGCCACACGGAGAAGTCCGCGTACTGCAACGCCAGCGCGGGCAGCTCGGGCGTCCTTCCTGAAGCCAGGGCTCCGTAGAGGACCCCCAGTTCGTGCACCAGCAGGCCCATGGACCAGCCGTCGGACACGGTGTGGTGCAGCGCGAGCAGCAACAGGTGTTCGGCAGGGGAGATGACGAACAGCACGGCGCGCAGCAGCGGCCCCTGCTCCAAATCGAACGGCGTGCGGGCCTCCTCGTGCAGCCGGCGCCAGGCCTCCCCGGCGTCCGTCACCGGCACCACGGGCAGGGGCACGTCCAGCTCGGGCGCGACGCGCTGCCACGGCCGGCCGTCCTGTTCCACGAAGGTGGTGCGCAGCACCGCGTGGCGGCGCACCACTTCATTCAAGCTGCCCGCCAGCGAGGGCACATCGAGCCTGCCCTCCAGGCGCACCGAATAGAGCAGGTTCAACCCGGCCTGCCCTGGCGTCAGCCGCTCCTGGAACCACATGCGCTCCTGGCCGAACGACGCCGGGACCCGTGGCGTGGGACGGCGCTTCTCGCGCAGCAGTTCCGCCAGCCGCGCGCGCTTCTGCTCAGGGGTGGACGCCATGGGCCTGCGACTCCTTGGGAGGGGGGCTCACGAACGCTCGGGAAGACGATGTGACGGGTTCCCGGGCTCGTGAGCGCGCGGGATAGTAGACAGGGCCTCCGACACGGCCGCAGCGATTTGCGCGCGGGGGCCTGGCTGTCAGCCCGCTCGGGAGCGCGGGCGTGCGCACGCTGTGTTCCGTGCGGGAATTCAGCCCTACGCCCGGTGTCTGGTGACATGTCTCAGCGGTGTTTCACCGTGATGGTGAAACGGCCCGCGCCGGACGTTTCCGCTAGACTTCGGGAATGCCTGAACCCCTCCTGATCCGCGAAGCCGTATCCACGGACGCCGCGCGGATCACCGTGCTGCGCGAAGCCTTCGAGGAATACCGGGGTCACCTGGATCCGCCCTCCAGCGCGCACGACAAGACGGAGGCCGTGGTGCGGCGCGAGCTTTCGGACGGCGGTGCTTTCGTCGCGGAAGCGGATGGCACGCTCTTCGGCTGCGTGTTCTTCCATCCGAAGGCGGATCACCTGTACCTGGACCGGCTCGCGGTGTTGCCGTCTCACCGGGGGCGGGGCGTATCGCCGCGCCTCATGGAGGCGGTGGAGTCCCGTGCGCGCGAACTGGGCCAGACGCGAGTGAGGCTGTCGGTGCGGCTCGCGCTCACGTCGCACCATGCGTGGTACGCACGCCAGGGCTACGTCTTCCATTCCCACGGCACGCACGCGGGCTACGCGAAGCCCACGTTCCTGGTGTTGGAGAAGACGCTCTGACGTTCAGTCGCGCGGGAGCAGGGTGATGCGGCGGCCTTCGAGGTCACTCTGGATCGCGGCCCGGATGACGCGCACCGTCTCGCTCGCGCTCAGGGCCGTCACGGGCACCGGCGCACCGTGGAGGATGGCGGCGCCGAGCTGCCGGTAGAACTGGCCATAGTCACCGGGTACGGTGACAACGGTTTCGCCCGAGGCCAGCAACCGGCCATGGCGCTCCGAGGGCTCGCGGCCGAAATCCAGATGGCCGGGACGCAGGCCTGCTTCGAGCTGACCCTCCTGCGGATCCAGTTCGTGCTTCAGGTACGCATCACGGTCGCCCTGCAACACGAAGCGGGGCCAGGGCGCATGCACCACGGAGCCGGAGTGCAGCACCACGCGCAGCGTGCCGTAGCGCAGCACCAGGTGGAACCAGTCCGTGCCCTGCGCGGCTGGCCGCTGCCGGCCCAGATCCGCGGCCACTGACTCCGGCAGACCGAAGAGTTGCACGGCCTGATCGACGAGGTGCGAGCCCAGGTCCCACAGCGTGCCGCCGCCGGGGACGTCCTGCTCCTTCCAGCGCGCCTTCACCTGGGGCCGGAAGCGGTCGAAGTGGCTCTCCACGCTGTAGAGCGTCCCCAGGCGTCCCTGTTCCAGCAACTGGCGCACGGTGAGGAAGTCACCGTCCCAGCGCCGGTTATGGAACACGGTGAGGCACAGGCCGCGCTCCTTCGCGAGCACGTCCAGCCGCAAGGCCTCGTCCGCATCCAGAGCGAAGGGCTTCTCCACCACCACGTGCTTGCCCGCGCGCAGCGCCTGGCCCGCGAGCGATGCGTGCATGTCATTGGGCGTGCACACGACGAGCACATCCAGCGTTGGATCCGCCAGCAGAGACTCCACGGTGCCCGTGCGCACGCCCGGCCAGTCGCGGGCTACGGCGTCCGCACGGCTCGACGCCACAGCGGCCAGGGTGAATGCGGGCTCCGCGGCGATGAGGGGCCCATGGAAGCGCGAGCCGGACAGGCCATATCCGATGAGGCCCACCCGCAACGGAGAGCCAGGGGCGTAAGCGGAGGTCATGGGCCGCAAGCGTAGCGGGAAGTCGCCCAGGTGCGGACAGACGATGGTGCCTGGCCCTGCCGCCTTCCCGACATCGAAACTCCAGGCAAGCCGCCAGCAGTTCGCGAACGAGTCCTGCGACCCGAAGTGCCCCGCGAGGGCGTGCACCTCGTGGGCCACAGTGGTGGGGCGAGAGGGGATGCTTGAACGGGCGCCAAGGCAAGTAGGGGACAGAGGCTCCTGCCGGGAGCGACGTCGCCCAACTGGTCCGACTGTTGGACCAGCGTGCTCCGCGGGGACGCGTGCCTCATGGACCTCTGCGGTGAGTCGAAATGGAGTGCCTGCGCAAACGCCAAGGCGGAACCATTGGCAGGGGCGACTGCCGGGAGCGACGTCGCCCAACTGGTCCGACTGTCGGACCAGTTCGCGCCGCCCGGGCCCCGGGCGCTCTGTCCCAGCAGGCATGCCCCTCGCGTCCATGTCAGACCCATCTGGTTGGATGGGCGAAGCATCGGGCGAGGA
>NZ_RAWK01000068.1 GCF_003612165.1 Corallococcus aberystwythensis
ACCTTGATGGGCGGCGGCTTCACCGGCTTCACCTTCGGCGGAGGCGGCGGCTTGGGCTCCTCCGGCTTCTCCTCCGGAGGCGGCGGGGGCGGCGGCTTCTGCACCTCCACCATGACCATCTCCACCGGCTTCTGGATGGCCGCGAGCTTCCGGCCCTCCATGGTGGAGAGGTAGCCGAAGGCCGCCCCGTGCAGCGCGAGCGACACGAGCAGGAACACGAGCAGGAACCGCGTGGAGCGGTCGCGCTGGGGCAGGGGAGAGGGTTCGAGGACCGCCTGGCTCATCGTCGCAAGGCCTTGTGTCAGGGCGTGGCGGGCGCGGCCCGGGCAGGGGACGCGTCCTTCTCGATGTTGAGGGCGAACTTCGCGATGCCCTGGCCCTTCACCACGTCGATGAGGTGCATCACGCGGCCGTAGGCGAGCGTCTGGTCCGCGCTGATGATGGCGCGCGTGTCCTTGTCCTTGGCGACGGCCTCCGTCACGCGGCGGGACAGGTCCGCTTCCGTCACCTCCGCGCCGTCGAAGTAGAGCTTGCCCTCCTTGTCGAGGACGACGTTCACCAGGCCCTGCACCGTCTCACCGCCATTGGCGGCGCGGGGCAGGTCCACCTCCACCGTCTCGCGGACGATGAAGTTCGCGGTGACCATGAAGATGATGAGCAGCACCAGCACCACGTCCACCAGCGGGGTGACGTTGATGCCGCTGATTTCCTCGTCGCTGTCGTTCGCGCCGCCGGCCATGGGCTAGTTGCCTCCCGCGGCGCCCGGCTTGCGCGCCTTCATGGCGCCCACGAGCGCGTGGCCCAGGGCGGTGGTGCGGCTGGTGAGCGTCTTCAGCTGGCGGTTGAAGACGTTGAAGGCGACCACGGCGGGGATGGCGACGGCGAGGCCCACGGCGGTGGCGACGAGCGCCTCCGAGATGCCGGCCATCACCGTCTGCTGCATGGCGCCGCCCTTGGTATTCATGGCGCCCAGGTCGTTGAAGGCCTTGATGATGCCGAGCACCGTGCCGAACAGGCCGATGAACGGGGCGTTGTTGCCCAGCGTGCCCAGGATGGACAGGCCGCGCTCGTACTGGGGGCGCTCGCGGGCGACGGTGGACGCGATGACCTGCTCCACGGTGTCGGGGCCCTGCGGCGCGGAGGCCAGGGCCTCGCGGATGACGGAGGCCTCCATGCCCTTCTGGTTCTTCACTTCGCTGGCCACGGCGTCGAACTCGCCGCGCGCCAAGCGCACCGCCAGCGCCTCCGAGTTGGGCAGCCGGTGGCGCGAGAAGTAGACGGCGCGCTCCAGCATCACCGCGATGGAGACGATGGACAGGATGACGAGCAGCCAGAGCACCCACTCGGCGCTGCCCAGCGTCACCCCGAGCAGTTTGCTGCTCAACCAGCCGAGTTCGGGTTGGGCCGCCTGGGCCAGGAGGAGGAAGGACGTCATGTGGGAAATGCCCGGTTCAAGAGTGGGACCGCGTTAACGCGCGGCGCAGTCTCTTGTTCCCCCCGACTGAAAAGTCAAATGGAACGGGGGGAGTTCACCTGGGTGTCGCGCGTTGGTGGACGGGCGTGGCGGCGGGAGGGCGCGGATGTCGGATGGCGGGCACCGCTCGTGGCGGCAGGGCGGGCGCTGGAGCGCCTGCCCCGTGTCCCGGATTCTCAGGGCCTGCGATTGGGGCTGGTGGTCTGCGCGGGGTCGCGCTCCACGACGGGGCCGATGATGGCGTCGATGCGGCGCATGAGCTCCGCGTCCAGCTTCACGCCGGTGGCCTTCACGTTGTCGAGCACCTGCTCCGGCTTGGAGGCGCCGATGATGGCGGAGGCGACGCTCTTGTTCTGGAGCACCCACGCGACGGACAGCTGCGCGAGCGACAGGCCGGCTTCCTGGGCCAGCGGCTTGAGCTGCTGGACGCGGGTGAGCACGTCGTCGGTCATGAAGTTGGTCATGAACTGCGCGCCCTGCTGGTTGGCGGCGCGGGTGTCCGAGGGCGGGGGCTTGCCGGGGAGGTACTTGCCGGTGAGCACGCCCTTGGCGAGCGGGGACCAGACAATCTGGCCCAGGCCTTCGGCGTCGGAGGTGGGGATGACCTTGGACTCGATGACCCGCCAGAGCATGGAGTACTGGGGCTGGTTGGAGATGAAGGGGACGCGCAGCTCGCGGGCGAGCTTCGCGCCGGCGGAGATCTGCTCGGCGGTCCATTCAGAGACACCGATGTAGAGGGCCTTGCCCTGGCGGACGATGTCCGCGAACGCGAGCATGGTCTCCTCCAGGGGCGTCTCCGCGTCGAAGCGGTGGGCCTGGTAGAGGTCCACGTAGTCCGTCTGGAGGCGGCGCAGGGAGCCGTGGATGGACTCGATGATGTGCTTGCGCGACAGGCCGCGGTCGTTCTGGCCGGGGCCGGTGGGCCAGTAGACCTTGGTGAACAGCTCATAGCCTTCACGGCGCTGGCCCTTGAGGGCGCGGCCGAGGACGGCTTCCGCCTTGGTGCCGGCGTAGACGTCAGCGGTGTCGAAGGTGGTGATGCCGGTGTCGAGTGCGGCCTTCACGCAAGCGATGGCGGCGTCCTCCTCCACCTGGGAGCCATGCGTGAGCCAGTTGCCGAAAGAAATCTCACTGACCTTCAGGCCGCTGCGGCCAAGGAATCGGAAGTTCATAGGGGGCGGCACAGTAACCACCGCCTCCAGGGGTTCGCTCGGGGATTCGCGGTTTCTCGACAGCTGGAGTCGGACGGACGACCGTCCAGGGCGTGTTTCGACCGTTCCCGGGCGTCGCTTGTGAACGGTGGGCCGGGTGTCCGACACTGGCTTCCACGCATGGCCGCCAGTGACGAACGCCGCTTCCAGTCCCTCGTGCTCGCGCCCATCCGGCGCGTGCAGCGGCGGCTCAATCTCGTCACTTGGACCGGCGCGGGCCTTGCTCCCGTCTGGGCCATCGCCACTGCTTGCGTGCTGTCCCGGATGTTGCTGCGGGATGCCGCCGTCTGGGCCTTGCCTCCCATCATCGTCGCGGGCCTGGTGTGGTGGTTCGTTCGTGCCCGTTCTCGCGGCGTGTCGCTGGAGTACGCGGCGGTGCTCGCGGACCGCTCCGCCAATGCTGGCGGGCTGCTGCTCACGCGGCTGGAGCGCCCTGTCGGTGAGTGGGAGCTGAGCCTCAACCAGTTTGCTCAACAGGTGAAGCCTCCGGACGTTCCCTGGCGCCGGCCCGTGGGCGCGCTCCTGGGGGCGCTCGTGTTCCTTGCCGTGGGGTTCCTTGTCCCGCTGTCGGCGCTGCGGACCTCGAACATCAATGCCGCCGCCGCGACCCAGGTCGCCGCCGTGCAGGCGCAGGCCGAGGCCCTGGCCCGCGAGGAGCCCCTGGGGCCCGACGTCGAGGAGGAACTGCGCCGGCTGTCCGAGGAGGTCGCGCAGGGCCGCTTCGATTCCGCGGACTGGGAGGCCTCGGATGCCCTGGAGCAGCGGCTCGCCGAGCGCGCTTCCGAGGCCGCCGCCGAACTCAACCGCGCCTCCGAGGCCGCCGCTGAACTGGAGGACGCGCTCGCCGCGGCTGGCGGTGCGGAGTCCGCCACCCGTGAGCGCGAATCCCTGGAGCAGGCCCTGATGGCGCTTGATGCTCGTGCCAGTGGGAAAGGTGAGGACTCCGCCGCGGGTGATCAGGAAACCCCTTCCTCCGAGCAGAACTCACAGGGCCAGGGTGCTGGAGAACAGGGCGGTGACAAGCAGGGCTCCCAGCAGCAGGGCTCCGGCGACCCGTCCCGCGAGGCCCAGGCCCGTGCTTCCGCTCGCGCCCAGGCCTCCGGTTCTCCGGATCAGATCTCCGACCTGCGCCGCACGCTGGAACGGCGACAGCAATCCCTGGCCCAGCGCTTCGGCGAGGAAAACGCCTCGCGAGGGAACCGCGGCGCCCAGGCCCGGCGTCCCACCCGGCGGCAGCAGTCCGGACAGGGGCAGAAGGGCCAGGGCCAGAAGGGACAAGGCCAGGGCCAGGACGGGCAGGGCGAAGGTGAAGAGGGCGAGGGCGAAGGACAGCAGGGCAGTCAGCACGCGAGCCGGAATACGCGGCAGGGCGATGGCGCGGGCGTGAGCCGGGGCGGCGAGAGCCAACCGGTTGTCTTCGGCGGCGAGGCGGAGATGGATCCGGAGCGGCTCGCCTTCCAGCCGCTGCCGGAGGGCAACGGCGGCGAAGCGGAAGAGTTGTGGGGCCTTCGCGCAGCGGATCCGCAGGCCCGGACAGGGCAAGCGGGACCGTCCAGCGCGAAGGGCACGGGCGCGAAGGGCGATGCGACGGCGGGACCGACCTCCGGTCCGCTGCTGCCTCGCAACCGCGACCTGGTGAAGCGGTACTTCGGTGGTCCGTAGTCCAGAAGGGGGAACGACGTGGCAGCGGAGCTTCTGAGTCCCGCCGAGGCACAGGGCGCGGCGGACGTGGCGTCCCGGCTCAAGGCCGGGCTCAATCAGGTGATGCTCGACCAGGAGACGGTCGTCGAGCAGGTCGTGACGGCGGTGCTCGCCCGGGGCCACGTGCTCCTGGAGGGCCTGCCCGGCCTGGGCAAGACCGAGCTGTGCAAGGCTTTGGCGCGGCTCTTGGCGCTGCCCTTCCGCCGCATCCAGTTCACCCCCGACCTGCTGCCCGGCGACATCACCGGCACCTACGTGCTGGAAGGCGAATCCCGCCGAGACTTCGTCTTCCGCGAGGGCCCTCTCTTCGCGAGCCTTGTCCTCGCGGATGAAATCAACCGCTCCAGCCCCAAGACGCAGTCCGCGCTGCTGGAGGCCATGCAGGAGCGCTCGGTGACGGTGCTGGGCCAGACGCGGCCCCTGCCCGACCCCTTCTTCGTGCTCGCCACGCAGAACCCCATCGAGCTCGAGGGCACGTACCCGCTGCCGGAAGCGCAGTTGGACCGCTTCCTCTTCCGCATCCTCGTTCCGCCCGTGGGCGCCAAGACGCTGCGCACCCTGCTCACCACGCGCGTGCGCGGCGCGCCTCCCGCGCAGGAACCGGTGCTGGACGCCGAAGGGCTGTCGCGCCTGTTCGCCGCCGTGGACCGCGTGCACCTGCCCGGCCCGGTGGCGGACTTCATCGGCCGGCTGGTGGAGGCGTCCGACCCGCGCCAGGCCTCCGCCCCTGAACCCGTGCGCCGCTTCGTGCGCTTCGGCGCGAGCCCCCGCGCGGCGCTGGCCCTGGCCGCCGCGGGCCGTGCGCGCGCGCTGCTCGAAGGCCGGCCCAACGTGGGCTTCGACGACGTGGTGGCCGCCGCGCCCGCCGCCCTCAACCACCGCCTGGTGCTGGCCTACGAGGCGTCGCTGGAGAAGGTGTCCGCGCCGGACGTGGTGCGCGAGCTGCTCAAGGCCACGCCCGAGGTGCCCCGTGGTTAGCCGCGCCGCCGTATCCGCCCTGTTCCTGGGCGCCCTGCTCTGGACGGGCCTGCCGGGCGTTCCCGGAGGGACGGCGGCGTTCGCGACCAGCCCCGTGGCGGTGGAGGAGGCCGCACGGGAAGCGGCGCCCGAGGGCAACGGCTACCGCGAGGTGGTGGAGACGGCCGAGACCTTCCCCGAACTGGGAGACCTCAAGGCCACCGTGCGCGTCGTCACGCTCGTCCCCAACCGGGGCTACACGCCCATCCAGGTGACGGTGCAGAACAGCAGCGGCCAGCCGCGTCCGGTGCGCCTGTCCATCCAATCGATGGGGCGCGTCACGGAGCGCTCGCTGCAACTGGGGCCCCGTGAGCGCGCCGTCACCTGGCTGATGCTGCCCGCGGACCTGCAGACGGGGACGCTCCATCTGGACTCGCCCGGGATGGACACCGCGACCCGGGGCTTCTACCTGGACAGCTACCGGGGCACGCGCGTGATGGTGCTGGGCGACGTGAAGGGCTTCGAGACCGCGACCGGCCTGCGCCGCGCGGCGGAGAACACGGAGCCGCTCGTCGCCACGCGCTTCGTGGATCCCCTCACGGCGCCGCGCGAGCTGGCCGCCTACGTGGGCTACGACGCGGTGCTGGTGGCGGTGCCGCCGGACCAGGTGCCCGCCGACGTCTGGGCGGTGCTGGAGACCTTCGCGGTGAGCGGCGGCCGGCTGGTGCTCGACCAGCCTCCCTCCAACCCGCGCCTGCACTTCCCGCTGCTCCAGGACGCGAAGGCGGAGCTGTCGCCCTACGGCTTCGGCTTCGTGCGCCAGTTCGGTGCCTGCCGGACGCAGGGGCCGGGCTGCGGCGTCGACCTCTGGTCGGACACGGAGCGGGCGCCCGCCGTGGTGGTGCCCGCGGGCCCTCCGCCCCGGTGGGAGCGCAACGACCTGCTGCGCGACGGGCGGGTGCCGCTGCTGTCGAGCGCGAGAGCCCCCGTGGGCCGCTTCCTGCTGCTCATCTTCCTCTTCACGCTCGCGGTGGGGCCCGGCGGGTGGCTGCTCGCGCGGCGCAAGGGGCCGCTGGCGGTGCTCATCGCGGTGCCCACGCTGGCGGTCCTCACGAGTCTGGGATTGGTGGCGTGGTCGGTGCTGGTGGACGGCTTCAGCGTGCATGCCGCGCGCTACAGCCTCACGCTGCTGGACCGCGAGCGGTCTCGCGCGGTGACGGTGGGGCTCAACGCCTGGTACGCCAACCTCGCGGAGGAGGGCGCGCACCTGCCCGCCTCCAGCGTGCTGCTGGCCCCGGTGGACCCCGAGGATCCGCCGCGCTCGCTGGATTGGACGAACGGCCTGGTGGTGAAGAACAGCTTCCTGCCCTCGCGCAGCTACCGCGAGTGGGGCGAGGTCGCCGTGATTCCCTCGCGCGCGCGGCTGACGGTGCGCAAGGTGGACGGCGGCGTGCAGGTGCAGAACGCGCTGGGGGCTCCCCTCCAGGGGGGCCTGTTGAAGCTGGGCAGCCAGTTCTGGGACCTGCCGGAGCTGGCGGACGGCGCGGAGGGGCGGGCCACGCCGCGGGACGAGGCGGTCGAAGCCCTGCGGGATTTTCCGCACGAGGCGCTCATGCGCTTCCCGGGCGCGGTGACGTCCGTGGAGCAACCGCTGGACGACGGGACGTTCGTGGCGCGGCTGGGCGGGCGCGGCTTCACGCCCACGGCGGCGCTGGACGTGGAGCTGGAGGACGCGGTGCACCTGGTGCGCGGTCAGGTCGAGGAGGCACGACGATGAGCCTGCTGGAGGTGAAGGGGCTGCGGCGCGACTACGGTTCGCTGCGCGCCGTGGACGACGTGTCGTTCACGCTGGAAGCGGGCGGCATCCTGGGCTTCATCGGGCCCAACGGCGCGGGCAAGAGCACCACGCTGCGCATCCTGGCCACGCTGGACGTGCCCACCGCGGGCACGGTGCTGCTGGACGGCACGTCGCTGGTGGACGCGCCGGACCGGGCCCGGCCGCTGTTGGGCTACATGCCGGACCGCTACGGCACCTACGACGACGTCACCGTGAGGGAGTTCCTGGACTTCTTCGCGCGCGCGTACGGACTGAAGGGCGCGCAGCGCAATCAGCGGGTGGACTCGGTGATGGAGTTCACGGGGCTGGGGCCGCTTTCGGAGAAGCTCACCACGGAGCTGTCCAAGGGCATGCGCCAGCGCGTGGCCCTGGGGCGCACGCTGTTGCACGACCCGCGGCTGCTGCTCCTGGACGAACCGGCGGACGGGCTGGACCCTCGCGCCCGCATCGAGCTGCGGGAGTTGCTGCGCGCGCTGGCGGATCAGGGCAAGGCGGTCATCATCTCCAGCCACATCCTCACGGAGCTGGCGGAGATCTGCGACAGCTGCGTCATCATCGAACAGGGGCGCCTGCTGGCCCAGGGCAAGGTGGAGGACCTGCTGCGCCAGAGCGCGGGCACGTCCCGCGTGACGGAGCTGACGGTGCGGCTGGCGGCGGCGGGTGACGAGGCCGAAGCGCTGTGGGCGCGCACGGAGCGCACGCTGCTGGAGCAGCCGCGCGTGAAGGACGTGTCGCGCGAGGGGAGCGCGCTGCGCGTGCGGCTGGAGCTGGAGGCGGACGCGGGGCCGGCGCAGGCGGAGGCGGCTGCTGCGGCGCTGCTGGCGGCGCTGGTGTCGCAGGGGCTGCCGGTGTGCGCGTTCAGCCCGCGCGAGCGCAACCTGGAAGACGCATTCATGACGGTGACGAAGGGGAGGGTGGCGTGAGCACGCAAGCAAGTCCCGCGTCGGGCGCGACCGAGTCCGCGCCCGGCGTCCCCGCCGCGACGTCCGACCGGTGGGCGAAGTGGGGCGACCGGCTCAACCCCCTGGTGGTGAAGGAGGTGCGGCAGGGGCTGCGCACGCGCGTCTTCTGGGTGTGCTTCGGGTTGCTGCTGGCGGCATGCCTGGTGCTGTCGCTCATCGCGTTCGCGAACGCGCACGACAGCACGTACACGCGTGAGGGAGGCACGTACTTCTTCTCCTTCTTCGTGTGTCTGGCGCTGGTGCTCTTCGGCGTCATCCCCTTCAACGCGTACCGGTCCCTGGCGCGCGAGCGCGAGGACGAGACGTGGTCGCTGCTCCTGCTCACGGGCCTGGGGCCCCGGCGCATCCTGCGCGGCAAGGTGGCGTCCTTCCTGGTGCAGGCGGTGCTGTACGCGTCGGCGGTGGGGCCGTTCCTGCTGTTCAGCTACTTCCTCAACGGCATCTCCCTGCCCACCATCCTGATGGTGCTGGCATACGGCGCGGTGTGGCTGGTGTTCCTCACGCTCGTGTCGGTGTGCGCGGCCACGCTGGCGGACAGCCGGATGGGGCGCTCCGCCGTGCGGCTCTTGCTGGTGGGCGCGCTGCTGATGGCGCTCTTCCAGACGCTGACGCTCACCTACGTGGCGACGCAGGAGCGCGGCGGCGGGTTCACGTTCGACCGGGACTTCTTCCTGGGGCTGGCCGTGGTCTTCTGGATCCTCGTGTCGGACGGATGGCTGGTGTTCGAGACGGCGGTGTCGCGGCTGTCGCTCGTGACAGAGGACTACACACGCCATGCCCGGCGGGCGCTGGTGGTGCAGGGGCTGGTGACGTTCGTGGGGATGACGGCGGTGTGGTGGTTCAAGGGCCGGCCCCACGACATCCCCGAGGGGATGGGCATGCTCGGAGGACTGCACATCATCTTCGCCAGCCTCTTCGTGGGGACGGACGTGGACGGGCAGGCGCGGCCGTTGCGCGCGGGCACGCGGGTCTGGTCGCTGTTCAAGCCCGGGGCGCTTCGCGGCTTCCGGTTGTCGGTGCTGCTGCTCGTGGGGTGGGCGGCCGGGTGTGTGGTCCTGCTGCGGTTGTCGGAAGGTTCCTCGAACGGACTGCCGATGGCGATGTCCGTCATGGTGCTGGCGCTCTACGGGGTGCTGTACCTGTCGGTGGCGCTGCTCCTGGGGCGGATGCCGCGCTCGGGGCGGTTCGCGTCGCCGGTGTCCGTGCGATTGCTCTACGTCCTGATTGGGACGATGGGGGCCGGGGTGCCGCCGCTGCTGGCGGTGTTCCTGGGGCTGGAGGGACGCGATGAACTGCTCAACCTGCTCAACCCGATACTGGGGACGCTGAACTTCGCCAGGTACGACTACGGCAACGCCAACGGCACCAAGATGCCGCTGGAGTTGCTCCTGTGCGTGGCGCTGGCGGCGTTCCTGGCGGCGTTCGCGGCGGACCGGGTGCTCGCCGAGCGTGAGCGGCGGGTCCATCAGCAGTGAGCGCGAGGCTGGATGAGGCGGAGGTGGCGCGGCTGGCGCCGGGGTTGTCCCTGGCGCTGCCGCGCCTGCCGCAGCGGGGACGGGTGGGCGAGGTGCGCGCCACGTCCGCGGGCAGCGCGATGGAGCTGCATGACTTCCGCGCGTACCAGCCGGGAGACGACCTGCGGCAGCTGGACTGGAACGCGGTGGCGCGCACGGGGGAGCTGGTGTTGCGCGTGCGCCAGGACGAGGTGTCGCCGCGCGTGGAGGTGTTGCTGGACGGCTCGCGCAGCATGGGCCTGTCGCCGCGCAAGGCGGCGGGTGCTCGCGAGGTGGCGCTGCTGACGGTGGAGGTGGGAGGACGGCAGGGGCTGGCTCCGACGCTGTTGTGCAGTGGGGCGCGGTTGGAGCGGGTGCAGGGGCCGGCGTGCCGTGCGGCGCTGAAGGGGACGGAGTTCGAGGCGCGGGATGACCTGGCGTCGGCGCTGGGGCGGCTGCCTCCGTTGCGGCCGTGTGGCCTGCGGGTGGTGGTGAGCGACTTCCTCTTCGAGACGGACCTGGAGGCGCTGTGCGCCCGGCTGTCGCGTGGAGCCTCGGCGCTGTTCCTGGTGCAGGTGCTGGACGCGGAGGACCTGGAGCCCACGGGCGGTGAGGGCGCGCGGCTGGTGGACGCGGAGAGCGGTGTGGCGCTGGAGGAGCTGCTGACGGACGGAGTGCTGGCCGCCTACGCCCGCCGCTTCGCGGAGCACCAGCGCGCGCTGCGGAGCGCGGCGGTGCGGGCGCGAGGGACATTGCTCACCGTGAACGCGGCGGAGGGATTGCGGGCGCAGGTGGCGGGACCGCTGCGCGCGCTGTTCGTCGCGGGAGGCGGGGCGTGAGCTTCCGTGCGAGCGGCGTGGAGCGCGGAGCGAGGCGGGCCGACGTGCGTGATGGCGGATGCACTCGCGTGCGGTGTGTCTCATGGGGCCGGGGCGCGAGCATCGATGCAGGCCGCGTGGCGCGCGGAGCGTCGCGCTCCGGCGTGCATGAGTGCGGACGCACTCGCGCGCGGCGCATTGTGGGAGGCGAGGCGTGAGCTTCGGGCTTCCGTGGGGCCTGCTGGCGCTGGGCGCGCTGGTGCCGCTGGTCGCGGCGTACTTCCTGCGCCGCCGGCAGAAGCCGGTGGTGGTGAGCGCGCTGTTCCTGTGGCGCACGCCGCGTCCCCGCGCGGAGGGCGGGCCCCGGTGGGAGCGTTTCACCCGGGAGGCGTCCCTGCTGCTGGAGGCGCTCGCCGTGCTGGCCGCCGCGCTGTACCTGGCGGACGTGCGACTGGGCGAGACCGCTCGCCGCCGTCACCTGGTTCTCGTCGTGGACGGGAGCCTGTCCATGTCCGCGCGGACTCCGGATGGCAAGACGGTGCTGGAGCACGTGCGCACCGAGGCCGCGAAGCGCGTGGAGGCGGAGCGCGCGACGCACGTCACGGTGCTCGCGAGCGGCGTGGCTCCCCAGGTCATCGCCGGACCGGAAGCGGAGGCCTCGCGCGCCCTGGGCGCATTGGAATCCTTCGAGGCGCGCGGGCCGGACCACGACGTCACGGCTTCGCTCCTGTGGGCGCAGGAACTGGCGGGACCGGGCAAGCGCGTGCACTTCTTCACCGACGCCCCTCCCTCCGAGGACGCGACCGTGCCGCCCTCCGTGCGCTGGACGGCGCTGGGCCGCTCCCAGGGCAACGTGGCGCTGGTCTCCGCGCAGCGGCGCGACGAAGGGGGCCGGGCCACGGTGACGCTGCGGGTGGCGCGCTTCGGCGCGGGTCCTTCGGAAGTCGAAGCGCACGTGCGCGCCGCACCCGGACCGGGCGCTCGCGAAGGCACGGAACGCACGGAACGCATCACGCTGCCGGAAGAGGGCGCCGCGACGGTGCGCCTCACGTTCCGCGAGGCCGGCGACGTGGAGGTGTCCCTGCCGGACGACGTGTTGCCCGAGGACGGACACGTGCGCCTGCCGCCGTCCCCCGTGATGCCGGTGGCGGTGGGACTGACGGAGGGCCTGTCTCCCGCGTCGAAGCAGGCGCTGGAGCGCTTCCTGGCGGTGTCTCCCGACGTGGCGCGCGGTCCCCCCGTCCCCGGTGCGCCGGTGTTGTCCGTGGGCCCTGCTCGCGCGGAGGCCCGCGTGACGCTGGGCGCGGAAGGGCCGCTGCGCACCTTCGTGGGGCCGTTCTTCACGGAGAAGGGCAGCACGCTGATGGACGACGTGCAGCTCGCGGGCGTGCGGTGGACGGCGGGCGCGAACCCACCGGGCCGTCCGCTGATGACCGCGGGCGACGCCGTGCTCGTGTCGGAAGAGGAGGGCGGGCGGCTGCACCTCAACGTGGACCTGGCGCGCTCCAATCTCCAGCGCACGACCGCGTGGCCCGTGCTCCTGGGCAACGTGGTGCGCGATGCTCGGCGGCTGCGTGAAGGCTTCCCCCGGCGCCAGCTCAACCTGGGCGAAGCGCTCTCCGTGGTGACGGAGGCCGGTGCACGCTACGCGCTGAAGGGCCCGTCGGGGCGCAAGCCCGTGTTCGGCGCGGGCGCGCTGAGCCTGCCCGCCCCCACGAGCCCCGGCCGCTACGTGCTGGAGCGCGAGGGCCGTGAAGTGGACTCGCTGGAGGTGCTGGCGCTGGACGCGCGGGAGTCGGACCTGCGCGGCAGGGGGAGCGCCGACGTGGCCGCGAAGGAAGCGGGCGAGGACTCGGAAGGGACCGGTGGCCACGAGCGCGCCCGCTGGCCCCTGGTGGTGCTGCTGGCCGCGCTGCTGGCGGACTTCTACGTCACGAGGAAGGCATGACCTTCACCCTTCCCCAGGCGTGGCTGCTGCTGTTGCCGCTGGGCCTCTTCCTGTGGCGCTACGGCCGGAGGCCCGGCCCGCCCATGGTGCTGCGGTGGGCGCTGCTGGTGCTCGGCGTGGGCGCGCTGTCCGGGCCGGAGCTGCGGCTGGCGAACGCGGGCAGCGACGTGGCGGTGGTGGTGGACCGCTCGCGCTCCATGCCGCTGGACGTGGACCGGGTGGCGCAGGAGCTCATCTCGCTGGTGGAGTCCCAGCGCAGGCCGGGCGACCGCGTGGGCGTCATCACCTATGGCCGCGAGGCCCGGGTGGAATCCCCGCTGTCGGAGGCAGGCCGGTTCGGCGGCTTCACGCGGCCGGTGGACGCGGAGGCGTCGGACCTGTCGGCCGCGCTGGACGCGGCGGGCGCGCTCATCCCTCCAGAGCGCACGGGCCGGGTGCTGGTGGTCTCCGACGGCCGGGCCACGGGCACGGACGCCCGGGGCGCGACGCGGCGGCTGGCGGCGCGAGGCATCGCGGTGGACTACCGGCAGGTGGCCCGTCCGGAGCCCGCGCTGGACGTGGCCGTGGTGTCGCTGGACGTGCCGGCCACCGTCTCCGTGCGCGAGCCCTTCCAGTTCTCCGCCGTGGTGCAGGCCACCTCCGCCGTCACCGGCACCGTGCGCCTGGAGCGCGACGGGAAGGTGCTGGTGAAGGGGCCGTTCGACTTCAAGCCCGGGCCCAACCTGCTGCCCCTGCGCGACCTGCTGGAGGAGCCGGGGCTCGTGCGCTACCGGCTCACGGTGGAGGTGCCTGGAGACGGCGTCCCGGAGAACGACGTGGGCGTGGGCGTGCTGCGCGTGGAGGGGCCGCCCCGGGTGCTGCTGCTCACCGCGCAGCCGTCGGGCACGCTGGCGAAGGCGCTGACGGCGACGGGCATGGCGCTGGACGTGAAGGCGCCGTTCCACCTGTCGCTGGAGGCGCTCGATGGGGTGGGCGCGGTGGTGCTTGAGAACGTGGACGCCAACGCGCTGGGCGAGAAGGGATTGAACGCACTGGCGGACTACGTGGACCAGGCGGGCGGCGGGTTGGTGATGACGGGAGGCCGCTCGAGCTTCGGCGAGGGCGGCTACCGGCGCTCGCCCGTGGAGCCGCTGCTGCCCGTGTCGCTGGAGATGCGCGAGGAGCAGCGGCGCGCGTCGGTGGCGATGAGCGTGCTCATGGATTCGAGCTGCTCCATGGGCGTGCAGGTGCCGGATGGGCGCACGAAGATGGAGCTGGCCGCGGAGGGCGTCACGGCGGCGCTCACGCTGCTCAACGCGAACGACGAGGCCTCCGTGTACATGGTGGACACGGAGCCGCATGAAATCTTCCCGCTGAGTCCGGTGAGCGAAGGGCTGCCGTTCGACCAGGTGGCGCGGGGCTTCAGTGGAGGCGGCGGCATCTACGTGGGCGCGGCGTTGCGCGCGGGCCGCAAGGAGATCCTCCGCAGCGACAAGCCCACGCGGCACGTGGTGCTGTTCTCCGACGCGGCGGACTCCGAGGAGCCGGACGACTACCAGGAGACGCTGGCGGCGTTGCGCGAGGCCAACGTGACGGTGTCCGTCATCGGCCTGGGCAAGACCACGGATCCGGACGCGGAGTTGCTGCGCGAGGTGGCCCGGCGCGGCGGGGGGCGCATCTACTTCGCGGAGGACGCCATGAGCCTGCCGCGCATCTTCAGTCAGGAGACGCTCGCGGTGGCGAGGGCGACGTTCGTGGACGAGCCCTCGTCGCTGGAGGCCGCGCCGGACCTGTCGCTGTTGGGGCCGCTGCCGACGACGGGCCTGCCGCAGGTGGGCGGCTACAACCTCACGTACCTGAAGCCCCGGGCGAACGTGGCGCTGCGCACGTTGGACACCAACGCCGCGCCGGTGCTTGCGCTGTGGCCGCATGGCGCGGGGCGCACGGTGGCGCTCACGGCGGAGGTGGATGGCAGGTACACGGGCGAACTGCGCGAGTGGGGCGCGCTGCGGGCGACGCTGGAGGCGGTGGTGCGCTGGTCGATGGGGCGGGCCACGCCGAAGGAGGAGGCGGTGGTGCGCTCGGAGCGTCAGGGCAACGTGTTGCGCGTGACGTTGGACCTGCCGCCGGGTGAGCCGATGCCGGGCGCGCTGCCCACGGCGGTGTTGCTGTCGGGCGACGGCCGCTCGGGTGTGGAGAAGACGCTGCACTGGGAGGACGAGGACCGGCTGGTGGTCGAGTACCCGCTGGCCGGCAGCGGCACCTGGCACCCGGTGGTGAAGTGGGGTGGGCGCGTGTTGAGGGCTCCACCGGTGGCGCTGCCGTACGCGCCGGAGTTCGAGCCGGGCAGCGCGAAGGAGGGGCTCAAGCTCCTGCGAGCGCTGGCGGCGGTGGGCGGAGGCCAGGAGCGGCTGTCGATGACGGGCCTGTTCGCGGAGGCGCCGGAGTCGGAAGGCCGCGTCGCGCTGGCACCGTGGCTGGTGGCGTTCGCGCTGGCGGCGATGCTGGCGGAGGTGGCCGTGCGCCGGTTCCTCTCCGCGCCGCGAGTCAAGGCGGCGAGGGAGCGGCCCGTGAAGGAGTCCCGTGCGCGAGGACCCACGGCCGCGCCACATCCGGAGGTGACGCCCACCGCGACGTCTCACAAGCCTGCACCGGAGGAGCCCACAGAGCAGAAACCCGAACCTCCGAAGCCGCCCGCCGGAGTGGATTCCGCGCTGGAAGCCGCGCGTGCACGGGCACGGCGTCGCACGGGGCGCTGAGACGACGCGAGTGGACTCCACACTGGAGGCCGCACGTGCACAGGCACGGCGACTCACGGGGCGCTAAGTCGACGCGCGAATGGACTCCACGCTGGAGGCCGCACGTGCACAGGCACGGCGACTCACGGGGCGCTGAGTCACTGCGTTCAAGCAAGCATGCGCGAGCACAGCATTCCCCGGGGCCCTGAGTCGCGGGTTTTGGAGGGATGCCTCGGCGTAGGGAAATCGCTCGAGTCAGGCTTCCGTGAAGGAGGCTGCCGGGCTCGGACAGGGCGTCGAAGGTCCATGCCTGTCGCGGTCGCGCGAAGCCTTCGGCCAAAGGCTGTCTACGGGCTGAGAAGGTGAGAACCCTGAAGGGGGGGCACCCCGTCCTCGGCGCACCTGACGAACTGGTCCGACAGTCGGACCAGTTGGGAAGACCACGGCTGGCCCAGGGGCCGAGGGCTTCCACCGCATCCAGCCGCACGAACTGGTCCGACAGTCGGACCAGTTGGGAAGACCACGGCTGGTTCAGGGGCCGAGGACCTCCACCGCATCCAAGCCGCACGAACTGGTCCCACAGTCGGACCAGTTGGGAAGACCGCAACTGGCACCCTGGGCCGAGGGCTTCCACCGCATCCAAGCCACATGAACTGGTCCGACAGTCGGACCAGTTGGGAGGACTGCGGCTGACCCCGGGGGCCGGGGGCTTCCACCGCATCCAGCCGCACGAACTGGTCCGACAGTCGGACCAGTTGGGAAGACCGCGGCTGTAGGGCCGGGGGCTTCCGCTGCATCTGAGCCGCGCGAGCTGGTCTGACAATCGGACCAGTTGGGAAGACCACGGCTGGTCCCCCGGTCCGAGGGCCTCCGCTGCCTCCGCGCTACGGAAACTGGTCTGACAGTCGGACCAATTGGGAGGACTGCGGCTGACCCCGGGGCCCAGGGCTTCCACCGCATCCGAGCCGCGCGAACTGGTCCGACAGTCGGACCAGTTGGGAAACTCTCGGCTGGCCCCCTGGGCCGAGGGCATCCACCGCATCCGAGCCGCATGAACTGGTCCGACAGTCGGACCAGTTGGGAAGACCACGGCTGGTCCCCCGGTCCGAGGGCCTCCGCTGCCTCCGCGCTACGGAAACTGGTCTGACAGTCGGACCAGTTGGGAGGACCTCTACTGGCACCCCGGGGGTCGGGGCTGCCGCTGCATCCGAGCCGGGCCCCTCGGCTGAAGGCTTCCTCTGCCTCCGCGCTAGGGAAACTGGTCTGACTGCCGGACCAGTTGGGAAGACCACGGCTGGTTCCCCGGTCCGAAGGCCTCCACCGCATCCGAGCCGCGCGAACTGGTCCGACAGTCGGACCAGTTGGAGTTGTGCCGCCTCGGGAGGTGGGCAGCATGGCTGTCTGAGTCTTATTGCATCGCCTTGCCCGGATCGGCGCGCTGCGCCATGGCGTTGGACGGAATGCGCCCAGGACTTGCGCGGGCCGCTGACGGCCGCTGGCCTGGCATGGCGCGGCAGCGTGGGGTTCTTGCCCTCTGTGCTCCCTGATGCCGGGAGTGCTTTCGCGGTATGACGGCGCCGATGACGGAGCCCCGGGCCTTGCGGTGGGGGCTGGGTGTCGTCCTGGGCGTGCTTGCGCTCCAGGCCTCTCGCCTCGCACTGCACAAGGCATTCAGCATCGACGAGTTCCAGTACGCCCATGCCGCGTGGCTCATGGCCCACGGGCAGGTGCCGTACCGCGACTTCTTCGAGGTGCACTTCCCACTCGTGTACCAGGTGCTGGCGCCGCTGTTCCGGCTGCTCGGGGATGATCCGCGCAACGTGCTCGCCCTTCGCGCGGTGATGCTCGTGCCGCTCGCGGGGGCGTGTGTCTCCGTGTTCCTCCTCAACCGGCGGGAAGGGCGCATCGCCGCGCTCCTGGCGCCGGTGCTGCTGCTGTGCACGCCCGGCTTCCTGCACTTCGCCACCGAGGTGCGCCCGGATGCCCTCACCGCCGCGCTGTTCCTTGGCGCCCTCGCGGCGCTGGCCGTGCATCCCGGCTCCGTGCGTTCGTCGTTCCTGGCGGGTGCGCTGCTCGTCGCCTCCGCGTGGGGTTCGCAGAAGGCGCTCTTCTTTGGCGGGCTCGTGACCGCCGTGCTCCTGGCGGACTTCCTGTTGCGCAGGAATGCCCCTCCCACGCTCATCGCCGCGCCTCGCGCTTTCTTCGTGGGCATTGCCACCGCGACGGGCCTGGTGGCCGCGTACCTCTCGGCGACCGGCTCCTGGAGTGCATGGTGGCAGTGGTGCTTCGTCTGGGCCTCCGAACACCAGCGTCACTATCCGGGCTTCTCGTGGCGCGAGTACCTGGTGCCGGCCCTGGGGAAGCAACCGGCGTTCTTCGTCCTCTCCGCCGTCGGGCTCGCCGCCACGTTGCCGCGGTTGCTGAAGCAGCCCCGCACTCCCGACCTGCTCCTGGTCGTGGCCGTACCCGCGACGTTCGGCGCCTATGCGCTCCAGCGCGCCCCGTTCCCGTACAGCCTGCTGCCCTTCCTGGGCGTGCTCGCGCCCTTCGCCGCACGCGGCATCCTCGAGGTGCTCTCGCGGCTGCGCAGTCCCATCGGGCGCACCGTGGGGATTGCCGGGCTCACGGGTCTGCTCGCCGTCCAGGCCGCGCAGGTGGAGGCACTTCTGGCCGGTGGCGGCAATGCACGGCAGCGCGAAGTGCTTGCTCGCATCGCGGAGCTCACGGGACCGGAGGATGTCGTCTACGACAACTCAGGGGGCTACGTGAGCCGGCCGCATGCTCACTTCTACTTCTACACGGACGCGTATCTGCGCGGCTCGCTCGTGGGCCTGCTGTCCGACGAGATGCCCCGTGTGCTCGTGGAGCGGGGCTGCGTGCTTCGCGTGGATGACCTGCGCACCGCGGGCCTGCCTCTCGCGCTGCGCCGCTTCCTCGACGCGCACTACCAGCCCCATGACGGCGACCTGTATCTGTGGGGCCAGCGCTACCGCGTGCCCTCGGGCTCCGGCACCCTGGAGGACCGCTTCCTCGCGGTGCGCGCCGACCGGTACTTCGTCCAGCCCGCGAGCACGCTCGATACCGGCGCGCTGTTCATCGATGGTGAGCGCATCACCACGCCTGAGTTCACGCTGTCTCGGGGGGAGCACGCCCTCCGCTATGAAGGGCGCGCGGAGGCCTTCCAGCTCCTGTGGCTGCCCCGCGACGCGAAGCGCTGGACGCCACGGCCTGGGGCCCCGTCCCACTACTCGCGCTTGTTCTGAGCACACGCCGAGGGCAGGCAAGCCGGCGTGCAGCCCCCCTTCCGGGATGACGGCATTGTCGTCCTGAGGGCCCGCCGTGGCGCGGCCATCCTGAAATCAACCGTGAAGCCCGGCTCCGGTCGAACTTCCCTGCGCGAGGGCGATTCCTACTGTCCCTGGGCACGATGGTTCGCAGGGGAGGTTGCCGTGGCTGGTGATGATTCGGGGCGGAAGCGGAACCGTGCGCCCATTCCTTCCCAGGGCGTGATGTCGCTCCTGGATCGCTGGGTTTCCGACCTCGAACGGGATGCTCCCTTCTCCAGGGCGGGTGCGCCGGAGCCACGTCCACGCCACCCGGAGGACTCTCCGCGTGACGATGCCGATCCGCTTGAGGACTCCGGGCCTGACGCCCGGATGCCGCAGGGCGAATCCTCCGCTCCGACTCGTGCGGCCCGGGAGGAGATGCGTCCTCCACGCCGCGGCGCTGACCCCAAGCCTCGCGCCCGGACGATGGAAGGCGAATCATGGGACGGAGAGCAGATGCCTCCTTCCCGTCCGGCCTCCGACCCATTCGCTGATCCGAGGCCGCGTGCTCGGGCGACGCAACACGAGCGTTCCGTTCCGCCTCGCGCGGCCAGGGGAGGGGGGCGCACTCCTCGCCCTGGAGCGGAACCTCGCGCGGAGTTGAAGCCCCGCGCCTCCTCCGCATCCGCGTCACCCGGCTCCGCGTACCGCACGTCGCGGGAGGGCGCGCGTCCTCCGCGCTCCGCCCCCAACACGCTTGCCGGGTCCAAGCTCCGCGCCCGTCCGACGCAGGATGAACCGCCGTCTGTATCCTCCCGCACGACGCGCGAGGAACGCCGCGCTGAATCCACTCCCCGCGGCGAACAAGCGCCCCTCACGGCCTCCGCTCGCTCGACCCGTGAAGAGCGCCGTCTTGAGTCCGCTTCCTTCGGCGAACAAGCGCCGCGCACGGCCTCCGCTCGCGCGATCCGTAACGAGCGCCACCGTGAAGCGGATCCGTTCGGCGAACATGGGCTCGACATGCCGGCGGCCTCCGCTCGCACGGCTCGTGAGAACCGCCATTCCGAGGCGGATCCGTTTGGCGAACATGGGCTCGACATGCCGGCGGCCTCCGCTCGCACGGCTCGTGAGAGCCACCATTCCGAGGCGGATCCGTTTGGCGAACATGGGCGCGACATGTCGGTGGCATCCGCTCGCACGGCTCGTGAGAGCCGCCATTTCGAAGCGGATCCGTTTGGCGACCATGGGCTCGACATGCCGGCGGCATCCACTCGCGCGACCCGTGAGAACCGTCACCTCGAAGCGGATCCGCTTGGCGAACATGCGTTCAACATGTCGGCGGCAGCGGAGCGGACGGCCCGTGAGCCCAACCGTCACTCACGCTCCGGAGCGGACCCGTTCAGGGATTCAGAGGCTGCCTCCGCTCACGCGCTCCGCGAGGAGAACCTCCACCTTCGCTCCGGGGCCGATCCCTTCGCCGATTCGCAGCCTCACGACGGGGAGGCGCTGAACTCTCCCTTCCGCGCGGCCCGTGACGAGCTCCGCCTCCAGGGGCCCGTGGTCACCTTCCCGGATGGTGCGAAGGTCGTCCTGAGCAACGAGGGCGGCAGGCCCATCCATCGCGGCACCGTCGCGGTGCGCGGCCCGTGCGCGCCTTCGCGTGAGGAGCTCATGGGGCTTGGCCTGACGGAGGCCCAGGCCCGTGCGTTGGAGTTCGTCCTCGCCTGGTTCGGAAGCCCGTTCGACTCCGTCGCCTCGGAGGCCCCGTCCGGCGGCGAACTTCGCTGGGGCGCATGGCCGTTGTCCGGGCCCACGCTCATCTCCGCGCTCGCGCACTGGAAGCAGCGCGAACCCGACGCGTTCGACGCGCGGCTGGGACGGCTGGGCCTCGAGGCCACCCCGGAGCAGCCGCCCGAGCCCGCTTCGCTGCGCCTCCCGGGCTTCAGGAGCGCGGCCCCCGTTGAAGGCCGGAACGCCCTGGCCCTGCTCGCGGAAGACGCCCGGTTGCTCGCGGCGCTGGCCCGGGCCGGCCGGGAGCGCGGTGCTCAGCTGGCGCAGCTGGAAACCGTTGTCACGCACGTGCTCCGCCCCGCGCTGGCCTCCTGCACGCAGGACGCGACCGCTGACAGCGCCTTCGCCTCGGCCCGCGCGCTGGCCCTGCTCTTCCACTCCGAGCTGCGCTTCGGCCGTCGCGGCGTCACGCGGCTCGTGACGCTCGCACGCGAACGGCCGGAGCCACCTGGGCCGGGTGAACGGCTCGCGGAGGACCTGCGCGCCACCGGACGCTCGCGCGAAGCCTCCGAGGTCTGGCGCATCCTCACCTCTCCCGAGCTCGCGGACCCCGCCTAGCGCACGCCATGCGGACGCCCCTTCCTCCCGGGAGCCATGTCCTGCTCGTGGTCCCCGACCCCGGCGCCACGGCTCCTCCCCGCGAGCAGAACCACGCCCTGGCCGGGGAGCTCATCATCAACGGACATCGCTACCACCTGGTGCCCGCGGAGCCCTCCGCGAGCCCCATGATGGAGCCCGCGTCCGACGCGCGGCTGCTTACCTCTCGCGAGCTGCAGGTCGTCTCCTGCGTCTGCGCGGGCTGGGGCAACAAGCAGATCGCCTCCAAGCTCCACATCAGCACGTGGACGGTGGCGGCCCACCTGCGGCGCATCTTCGTCAAGCTGGGCGTGGACACCCGCGCGGCCATGGTGTCGCGCTGCCTGGGCACGGTGTCCCTACCCTCGCCCCCCTGACGAACCGCGCGCCGGCGGCGCCACGCTCCGGCGCAGCCCCAGCACGAGCGCCACGTTGGCCTGGGGCCGGCACACCAGCCTCACGCACTCGGCCGGAGCGATGAGCAGCGGCGTCACCCCGGGCCCGTGCCCCGCCACCTTGCTGTCCGAGTGCACCACCACCCCCACGGTGATGACCCCCGGCCGCCGCGAGGGCCCGAAGCGGTAGTCCAGCGGGCACACCGCCACCAGGTCCCCCAGCCGGAGCGCGTTCAGCCGGTGCCTGCGCACCAGCCGCTCATCCGACAGCTGGATGTCCAGGTCGCCCAGCACGCCTTCGGAACGCCCGAAGCCCGAACCCATCAGCTGCGAGGGCACCGTGTGCGTCACGGGGATGAGCAACCGCCCCCGTTCCGTCCGCACGCCCCAGCGCCGCAGCAGCCGGGGCGACAGGTTCAGCGCCCGCACCTGGGGGAAGTCCGGCAGCTCCAGCCCCTGGCCGTACGCATCCAGCTGGATCCGGTCCCCGATGCGCAGCCGCCGCTTCACCGCGGGAGAGAAGTCCACGATGACGTGGTTGATGCCACCGTGCTTGCCCACCACCGTGCCCAAGGCGCCCGTGGCGGGGCCGCTCGTCACGCGCGCGCGGTTGCCCACGCACGCCTGGAACATCAGCGCACGGTTGGAGCCGCCCTTCGCGCCAATGTCGTCGCGCCCCGTGTTGTGGATGGAGACTCCCGCCTCCATGTGGTCCGCGGCCAGCCCCACCGCGCGGTCCCCCACGCGGCGGTTGAGCACGATGCCGCCGCTGCCGGGCAGCAGCCGCAGCACCCCGTCCCGGCCAATGCGGTAGGGCGACACGCGCACGACGGGATGGGACACCTGGCCCGCCACCGCCGAGGCCACCAGCCTGGACACGTTGGTGCGCGGCGCCGAGGCGGCCCCCATGCCCGCCTCCATCAGGGGATGCTGTAGCGGGAGGTCCATGCCGTGCCTCCCTTTCTCAGCGCAGCGCCGGTGCCGGGCTGGTGATGCCCAGCGTCTGACGCATGGTGGGCGCCACGCCGCGGAACGAGCGGCCGTCCGGCGTCATCCGGTACGCGGCGATCCACTCTTCGGCCACCGGGCCCAGCGGCATCACCTCCGTCTGGAAGTCCTTGAAGTCGCGCGTCTTGAACGGGTTGTCCGCGACGAAGTTGAGCAACAGGCGCCCCGCGTCCGCCATCTTCGAGCGCTGGGAAATCTCCCCCGTGCCGCCCAGGTAGCGCTGCGACACCACTTCAATCACGTCCCACTTGGTGTTCGCGTCGAAGGCCTTCTTGATGTCCGGCGTCTCCAGCGCGTCGAGGATGGTCTTGAGGTACTCGCCCACCTCCACCGTGAGCGCCAGGATGTTGCCGTAGGTGGCGCGGTCAATCTGCCAGCGGATGTCCGTGCCCAGGCGCTGGATGGTGGCCTGGCTGGCGAAGGGCCGCTCGTTCAGGTGCTGCGAGCCGCGGATGACCTCACCAATGAGCAGGTCGCGGAAGTACTGCGCGATGGCGGACACGAAGGCGACGAACTCGCGGTGGAAGTTGCGGAACATCACCGCGCCCGCCGGCGCCGCCAGGCTGCCGTAGTTGAACGCGCGCCGGTACGCCAGCTGCCGGTCGCGCGCCTTGTAGCGCAGCGGCTGGTGCTTCTCGATGAGGTACAGCGCCCGCGCGCCAGGGCCCCGCTGGATGCGCATGCGCCCGTCGTGGAAGAGGCGCATCAGCGCGCCCGCCACCTGGAACACCTTCATCCGTTCGTGCTGGTAGATGTAATAGAGCTCCGCGGTCGCGTGGAGCTGCGTCTCGATGACGGACTCGTCGAAGTCCTGGACGAGCAGCGGCCGGCTGATGGAGTCGAAGGAGGGCGCTCCGTCCTTGCCCAACCCCATCAAGTCCGAGAAGAGCGACGCCGTCGCGCCGTTGGAGGCGCTGGCGAGCAGCTCCTCCTCCCGCAGCGCGAGCTGCTTCTGCAGCTCCGTGCGCTGCTCATCCGACGTGACGTTGGAGAGGACTTCCCGCTTCCACTGCGAGAACAGCCGCTGAAGGGCTTCTGCCGTACCGATGGTCATGGCATGCCACCTGGGTCAATGACGTTGAGAGAAAGGGTTTCGGACTCGCGCGTGCCTGCTCACGGCTTGCGCGGGTGGCGGACGTGGCGGCGCGTGTGGCCTCCCGCCTTGGAGTACCCGTTCACCGGCGTGGGCCGGCCATCCGAGCCGTGCCGCTCCTTGCCGGCGATGATGCGCTCCACGGCCTTGAGCTGATCCGAGAACGCCTGCTCCAGCTGCCGGGCCAGCTCCGGCCCCTGGGCCTCCAGCTGCTGCTTCACGTCCGTCATGATGCGCGACCGGCTCTCTTCGATGAGCGAGGCCACGTCACCCATGCTGGCCCCGCCGGGTCCGGCTTCCGGCGCGGCGGAGGCCGGCACCTCCCGCTTCCCCGGCTCCACGCCCGGTGGGCGGGCCGCGGTGGCCCCCGGGTTGAAGACCCCCGGCTCCAGGTTCTTCTCGATGCGGTCCAGCGAGACGCGGATGGGCGGCGGCACTGTGAACGGCTCGCCGGTGTTGCAGTGGCCGCCTTGCGGGAAGCCGTACTTGTGGTTGCGGTCGTCTTCAATCTCCTCCGCCTGGCCCGGCGCCTCCTGGGTCAGGGTCTTCGCCAGCTCCAGCGAGTCCTCCTCCAGCCCGCATTGCTCCCGGAGGAAGGCCAGGCTCACGTTGAAGACATCCACGTTCGCGTCCAGCTGCTCCAGCATCTCCGTGTGGAGGTCCACGCGGTTGCCGCCCGGCACCGGGATCTCGTCGTAGTCCAGCAGGAACAGGTCGATGATCCGGTCGATGTGGTAGAGCTTGCGGTCCAGCCGGGCCAGCTCCTTCCAGAACTCGACCGACGTGGACGGGTCCATCAGGAGGTCTTCGATGAGCTCCTGGACGTCATTGCGCTCGCGGAACTTGTCGTTGAGCTCCTGCTCCTTGCCCGTCTGGTCCCGGAACGTCAGCGGGGTGGGGAGCACCAGGTTGAGCAGCCGCGCGCCGGCGTTGGGCCGGTCGAACGCGTCGATGAAGAGGGTGAGCGACTCGGTGAAGGCGGCCAGGGGCGCGGAGGCTCCCTGGACCTTCGCGTTCAACGCGACGCCCCGGTTGACGGAGTTGTTGGAGAAGCCGGTGGTGGACGTGTCCAGCAGGGTGCCGGCGATGTCCCGCAGGCGCCGCAGCTGGATGAGCTCCACGGGCACCGCGGACGCGATGCCCCGCATGTCCTCCGACTGCTGCCGGGGCGCGTTGTTCAGGAGCACGTCCAGCAGCCGCGACATGGCGTCCGGCCGGACGATGGCGCGCAGGTCCGACTGCCCCCGGGCGCGCAGCTGCTCCAGCAGCTTGCCGTAGGACGCCTGGCCGTCACCCCAGTCGTCATAGCCCTCCTGGATGGACGTGGAGGTGAGCTGCTCCAGGGAATTGATGAGCGCTTCGCGGCGCTGGCGCAGGTCCTGGAGCGCGACCTGGAACACCGTGCCGCCCTTGTCGAAGCCCGCGCGGAAGAGGGCCTCGCCCGACATGATGCGCAGCAGCGTGGCGATCTCGTCGATGGTGGCCGCGAGCCGGCCGAACTCCGGGCTCACCGTGGGGTTGAGCATGGCCACCAGGCGCGCCACGCGCGCGTTGTCTCCCAGCTTGCGCACGGAATAGAAGGCCCGGTCGCGCGACACGGGGTCCACCGCCAGGTTCGCCGCGGCCTCGCCTTCATCCAGCTCCGCGATGATGGAGTCGCGCCAGCCGCACACCGGCGCCTTGAAGTCGCGGTTGGCGGCCAGGTTCGACGCGATGTCCAGGTCGTCCACCAGGGCCTTGCGCTCCTGGCGGTACCTCCGCTGGCCCGGCGAGTCCAGGGTGCCGGTCATCATGCCCATGGCGGGCTCGGGCATGGCCTGGACGCGGATGGGCTGGCCCTTGCTCTCGTCGTCCAGGCGCGCGGCCGTGGTCGGGTAGAGCTTGCGCAGCGCGTACACCACCGCCTTGGGGTCACGCGCGTCGGACACGCCCAGCTGGCGGCGCAGGAACTCGTCGAACTTCGACTTCGCGCTCGAAGCCAGCTCGATGGATGCGGCGGGGCTTCTCCCCTTCACGTTCTCGTACATCATCCCTCCCTTGAGGTCCTGTCATGCGGCCAGGGTGACGCCCAGGCCCGGCGTCCGCGCGTCGCGCACGCCGAGCTTCACCAGATGATTGAGCACCGTCCGAGAGATGTGCTCGGGCGAGGCCAGCCTGCGTTCGAGCGCCTCACGGCTGGCGCTCACCACGTGGCGCGGCGGCACTCCCGGCGGGATGTGCCCGCGCGCCAGTGACTCCGCGGCCCGGTCGATGCGCTCCTGATCCGACGGCCAGAAGGGCACCACGTCCACCAGCGCGCGCTGCGCCAAGCCCCGGCGGGGCTGGAAGGCAATCTCATCCACGACGTGGGGGATGAGCCGCGCCGCCGTGCACAAGAGCAGCCGCGGGATGCGCGCACCCGGCAGCCGCGCGCGGTACAGCCGGTTCCAGTTGTCACGCACGTCCCGGGCCCGGCGAAGAAAGCCCATGCGCCGGAGCATCTCCGCCTGGATGAACACCCGCAGGAACGGCGTGGGGTGCGCGCTGAGCGGGTGGAACGTCAGCACCCGTGACGGCGGGTACGCGAGGAAGTCCTTCATCGAGTGCACCGACGCGGGCCCCCCGAGCAGGCACGCGATGAGGTCCGCGAAGATCTCCTTGTGCCAGCGGCCCCACAGGCGCGTGAGCCACGGGTTGCCGGTGGCGTGCAGCACCCGCCGCTGGAGGGCCACCTGCGTCTCCTGCCAGATGCCCAGGTCCGCCTGCAGGTTGTGGCCGATTTCATGGAGGATGACCCCCATGCCCCACGGGGCCTCCACGCGCTCGTAGGGCACGCGGATGAGCGGGAAGGGGTTGCGCTCCCCGAGCAGCCGGCTCAGCAGCACGCCGCGCCGGAAGGTGGCCGGGGAGAAGCCGTGCTCCAGGTAGGTGACCGGCTTGAGCATCGGGCCGTGCAGCAGGCCCGGCGCGGCCTTGCGCACCGCCTGGAAGCAGTCCACCGCGATGGCGTCGCAGGCCGCCAGCGCCGGGGCGAACCGCGTGCCCCGCTGGCTGAAGACGTCGAAGAAGAGGCCGTAGGCGCGGCGGGCGCGGTCGATTTCGCGCTCCAGGAGCGCGTTGCGCTCCAGCACCTCGTCCGAGGTGGGAGGCGCGTCGCGCAGCCGGCCGTTGAGGCGCGACAGGGCGCGGCGCACGTCGCGGTCGATTTCGCCCAGCCGCGCGTTGGCCGCGGCGAAGTGCGCGGCGGAGGGGGCATAAGGGACGTCCCGGGGCCGGATGCCCACGTCCTGCGGCGTGAGGCGCGACAGCCGCCCCGCCCGGAACGTGATGCTCTGGACCTTGGCCCGCAGGAATTGCTGAAGCGCGTCCGCCATGTGCCCGCCCCCTTCCGCTCACGCCACCTGACTCACCGCACGACGATGCGCACCGGTCCCCGCAGGGTGACGGTCCGCATCCGGCGCAGGCCGGGGCCGCCCATCATGGGGTTCAGCCGGCCGCGCATGCCGGGCCGGCGCAGGCCCGCGCGCGCCCGGAGCTGCCGCACGCCGGACAGCGGCCGGGCCAGGCGGCGCACCACGCGGGGGCTGGAGATGACGCGCCCGCCGATGCGGCGGAGCATCCGCGGCACGGCCTGCGGGCTCGCGCCCTGCTGACGCACCAGCCGGGTGACCTGACGCACCACGCGCGTCACCGCCGGCAGGGCCCGCGCGCCGTAGCGCGAGGTGATGCGCGAGGCGAGCTGCGACGTCATCTGACCCACCGCCCGCCCCAGCGCCCGGGCCTGCTGGGGCTGCTGCCGGCGGCGCGCGGGGGACATGGTGTTGCGCACCACGTGCCGCGCCGCGAGCCCGCCCAGCACGCGGTTGAAGGCGTCCATGTCCTCGTCGCTGGCGTAGTCCCCGGCGGCGTCCGCGAAGGCGTCCATGGCGTCCGCGCGGAGCAGCCCCGCCACGGTGCGGCCAATCTCCTGGCCCGCGATGCCCCCCAGCCGGGGCGCGGCCTGGCGGATGAGCCGCATGGCGATGGGCATGGCCCTGCGGCGGATGCGCTGGAAGGTGGGCCCGGCCACGGTGGCCAGCCGGCGCGCGCCGGCCGCCAGGCGGCGGAGGAACTCCTCCTCGTCCTGGGCGTCCATCGCGTCGGCGAAGGTGTCCTCCAGGGCGTTGGGGTTGTCCATCTCGAAGCCTTCGCCTTCGAAGGACTCGTCCATGGCCTGGGGGTTGTCCCCCTCGAAGCCTTCGCCCTCGAAGGACTCGTCCATGGCCTGGGCCTGGGGGGTGTCCGACTCGAAGCCCTCCTCCATGCCCTCCATCTCGAAGCCTTCGCCCTCGAAGGGGTCGTCCATGGCCTGGGGATTCTCCGTCTCGAAGCCCTCGCCCTCGAAGGGCTCGTCCATGCCTTCCTCCTCGAAGCCCTCCTCGCCCTCTGCCAGCAGGTCGGACATCTCATCGCCCTGGCCCGAAAACTCCTCCTCGAAAGGCTGCGGTTGCATGGGTACTCCTCCTTGTCCTGAAGACTTCGTGAGTGGTTGGAACTAGGCGCGGCGGACGGCCGCGGCGGCGACCGCGGACACGGGGACACGGCGCAGCACCAGCCGCCGGGCCTGCACCCGCTGCGCCGCCACCCGCGCCGGGATGACGCCCAACGAGGGCACCTGCACCGCGCGCGTGAGCACCCTGCGCCCCGCGCCCTGCACCACCCTCGGCAGGGCTCCAATGGCCCCGCCGGGGCCGCGCAGGCGCAGGTTCCCCGCCGCCAACCGGGCGATGAGGCGCATCAGCCGCAGCCGCCGTCCCGCGGTGCCCGGCACCTGCTGGATGGCCCGGATCAGCTGCTGCTCCACGCTGCGCGTGCGCGAGCGCAGCACGCCCTGGGCGGCGGCCCCGAGCGAGGTGCTCATGGGCACGGCCTGCCGGGTGACCACCCGCGCCGCGAGCCCCGCGCCCAGCGGCAGTGCCACGGCGGCGGGCACCTGCCGCGCGTCCGCCATGTCCGCGAGCGCATCCAGCGACGCGTCATCATCCGCGCCGTCGCCGCGCAGGATGGAGGACGCGATGCGCCCGCCCACGCCTGGAATCAGGCCACCCACCGCCCCCGCGAGCGCACCGCGCAACCCCTGTCCCCGCAGCAGTCCCTGCGCCGCGCCAACGCCCGCCGCGACCACACGCCCCCAGGGCCCCGCGAGCCCCGCCACGCGCTGGACGACCGGCAGGGCGCGAGCGAGCAGCGGCCCCGCGCGGCGCAGCGCCGCGGCCCCGAGCTGGCCCGCCCGCCGCACGCCCCTCGCCACACCGCGCGCGGCGCTCCGCACGCGCCGGGCGACGCGGCGGAGGAAGGCCTCGGCGTCATCCGCGTCCATGGACTCCAGGACGAAGGGGTTGAGCGTCCGCGCGAGCGTCACCGCGGCGGGGCCGGACACGAGGCGGTTGCTGGTGGCCGGCATGAACAGACCGCTGACCGGGTTCGCCTCGAACCCTTCGAAGCCGTCCTCCTCCAGGAAGGCGTCCTCCGCCTCGGCCTCGGCGAACAGCTCCTCGAAGCCGTCGTCCTCGAACCCGGAAGGCTCGAACCTCGAGGGCTCGAAGCCCTCTGGCGCGAAGGGGTCCTCCTCGAAGCCCTCGGGCGCGAAGGACTCCAGGTCGCTGAATTCGTCCGCCAGGTCCTCCAGCTCCTGGAGGGCATCCGCGCCCTCCCAGGCATCCATGGCGTCGAGGGACTCCACATCGGACATGTATTCAGCGCTGGTCATCGCTTCCCCCTCGCATGGCGCAACCTCCGCCTTCACGGGCCCCAAGTTGGAGAAGGCACACGGAGAGTGGCAGTCACTCGTTTGAGCTAGTGCTGGCAGAATCCCGCCCGACATGACCCTGGAAGAGACGATGCGGGAGCTGGAGCGGCTGGGCACGGAGCAGACGCGGAAGACCTATCTGCGGCACGGCGCTCCACCGCCGCTGTCCGGTGTGAACTTCGGTCCGTTGACGGCGTTGAAGAAGCGCACTGGCACGGACGGCGCGCTCGCCCGGGCGCTCTGGGCGTCGGGCCACGCGGAGGCCCGGCTCCTGGCGACGCTGGTGGTGGACGCGCCGCAGATGCCCTGGAAGGAACTGGATGCCTGGGCGAAGGGGCTGGACTGGCACACGCTCACGGACGTCTTCGTGACGAACGTGGTGCTGCGCTCACCGCACGCGGCGAAGGCGCTGACGTGGACACAGTCGAAGTCCGAATGGGTGGGGCGGGCAGGGTGGCAGAGCCTGGCCGCGCTGCTCACGAAGACAGCGGTGCTCGCGGACGAGGACCTGCTGCCGTGGGTGAAGCGCATTGAACAGGAGCTGCCGGGCGCGAAGAACCGCGTCCGCGAGGCGATGAACAGCGCGCTCATCGCGCTGGGCGCCACCGGAGGCGCGGTCCAGACCGCGGCGCTCGCGACGGCGAAGCGGCTGGGCAAGGTGGAGGTGGATCACGGCGACACGGCCTGTGAGACGCCGGATGCCACCCGGTACATCCAGAAGATCCAGGCCCGGAAGGAAGCGAAGCCCCAGGCCACGAAGGCCAGGGTCGCGAAGCCCGCGGCCTCCAAGCGCACGCGGCCCCGGGCCTGAGACGGTCCCGCGCCCGGCGCATCGCACGCCGGGCGCAGGCCCCAACTCACCGGCTCAGTTCTTCACGCACGCGGCCTGGCCACCCGCGTCCTTGTACGCCTTCACGCGCTTCACCAGGTTGCCGCCGTCCGTCTCCGGCGTGGTCTGTTCGTAGTTGCCCGCGCCGAAGAGCATGCCCACGCCGCCCGCGGCGGCCACTTCACCCGGGTGGGTGAGGAAGTAGTCCACGCGGTTGTCGCGCCACTTCTTCTCCTCGTTCGGCAGGCCCATGTGGCCCACCGGCAGCTGCCACCACAGGTGCGGCTTGTTCAGCCGCGTGGAGACGGCCTTCGCCCAGGTGAAGGCCTGGTGGAAGTGCGGCAGTTGACGGTTCTCAGGGTCCCACCACCCCGCCTTGCCCTGCGTCTCCTGGTACCAGCCCGCGTCGCGGTCGGACGCCTCCACCGTGACGAAGTCCGTGTCGCCCGCGCCCACGGACAGGAGGAAGTCCGCGACCTTGTTCGCCTCGCTCGCCACGTCGAACGACGGGTCCGTGTTGCCGGACACGTCCGTCTTCGTCGCCCACGCGCTCGCGTGCAGGCCCACCTTCGCGTTGGGCGCGTACTTGCGCACCATGGCGATCATGCACTTGCCCAGGCCCGCGGCGTTGTTCTCCTGGCTGCCGCAGTCCGTGGGGTTCGCCGCCTTCACCGCCACCGCGGTGGACTGCGCCCGGCCGTCCTTGGGGAAGAACTGGAGGTAGGCCCACATGTCCGGCTCAATCTGCAGCAGCACCTTCTCCTGGCCCACCTGCTTCAGCAGGAAGCGCCAGTCCGCGAGGTAGCGCCCCAGGAACGCCGCGTCGTTGAGCGCCTTCAGCTGCTCCTCGCCCTCCGTGTAGCCGCTGGCCTGGAACGCCTCGTAGTAGGTGAGGAAGGGGAGCTGGCCCTTCGCCTGCGTGGCCTTGATGAAGTCGCGCACGTAGGCGCCGGGCGCCTCCGAGACGTCCTGCCAGCAGCCCCACCAGTTGCAGCCGCCGTTGGCGCACGACGTGCCACCGGACGAGCACCCGGACGTGCACGACTGGCACGCGTCCTTCGAATCGAACACGCCCGCCGCGATGTACAGGTAGCGCACGTCGAAGGGCGCCTTCGCCGACGTCTCCTCCTCCATCTGCGCGCCCACCAGCAGCGTGCTCTTGCCCAGCGTGGTGAGGAACTTCGCGCCCAGGCACTCCGAGCCTTCGCCCGGCGTCACTCCGGGCCCATCCGTGCCCGGTCCGGGTTCTTCACCCGGCTCACTCGAATCCGAACAGCCCGCCACGGCCAGCAGGCCCGCGGCGAGGAACGGCCAACACTTCCGACGAAACAGGGCAGGGGTCCGCATGATGTCCGAAACTCTACTCCGCCCCCGTCCCCGCATGCCGCTCCCCACTGAAGGGTTGTTCTCGCATTCCGGGAAAGTCTTGAGTCATGCTCGCCCCACCGGCGAGCAGCCGGGCCTTCCCCCCGAGGTGTGCGAGATGAAGCTCCGATTGTGTGTGCTGCTGGTGCCGGCGCTGCTGGCGGCCAGCTGTGGTCCCCTGGATGAGAGCCCCGCCGAGCCGGTCATCGACGAGCTGACCGGGCAGGTGCTCCAGGAGGCGACGACGAAGTACGACATGCACCGCCTGCTGGAGAACTCGGATGTCACGGGCGGCACGGGCATCACGCCGGCCCAGGTGCAGGCGTTCCTCCAGCAGCAGGGCTCGTACCTGGCGGGCTACACGGACCCGGCCTACGGCAAGACGGCGGCGACGCTCATCGTGGAGCGCTCGCGCGCGTCCAACATCAGCCCGCTCTACATGCTGGCCCGCATCCAGGGCGAGTCCAGCCTCATCCAGAGCGGCACGTCCACCAACCTGAGCAAGGCCACGGGCTGTGGCTGTCCGGACACCAGCGGGTGTGACGCGCAATACGTGGGCTTCGGCAAGCAGGTGGAGTGCGCCGCGAAGAAGATGCGCGGCTACCTCACCGACCTGGAGGCGGGCCGCGCCACCATCTCCGGCTGGAAGACGGGGGTGACGAAGTCCACGTCCGACCCGTGCTCGGTGAAGCCGGTGAACCACGCCACCGCCGCGCTCTACACGTACACGCCCTGGGTGGGCGCGTATGCCATCCAGTGCGGCCGCACCACGGTGGGGGGCTCATCGCTGATGGCGTCCATCTACAACCGCTACAAGACGGCCTACCCGTGGACGCTCACCACCGCGGAGGGTTGCTACTCCGGCACGGTGGACGCCACGGTGCCGGAAGGCTCGTGCGTGCAGAGCTCGTCGGACGCGCTGTGGCGCCAGTGCTCGCAGGGAGTCTTCATTGGCGGCACCACCGCGAAGCCGTCCAACTGCAACGTGTCCTTCCCGTACTGCGCCTCCACGCGCCTGGGCCGCAGCGTGCCCACGCGCACCTGCGTGCAGGTGAGCAGCACCCTGTGGCAGCAGTGCGGCGCGGAAGGGGCGTGGCGGGACGCGCCGGGCGCGGGCACCACGGGCGTGGGGCCCGTGGGCACGTGCTACGCGGCGTACCCGCTGTAGGCCGTCACACGGCCGCCCGGACGGGAAGCGCTTCGCGTCCGGGCGGTCAGTATTCCTTCGACCAGATGAGGTCCAGGCCGCCGGAGCGCGCGTCGCCGTACATGCCCTCCAGGCTCCAGCGCGGGCTGAAGAGGTACTGGAAGCGCACGGAGTTGGCGTTCTCGCCGCGCTGCAGGTTGGCGCCCACGCGGCCGGTGTAGCCCACATAGATTTTATCCGTCACGTACGTGCCCACCTCCAGCTTGGTGCCGGCGATGCCGCTGTCACCCGCCTCGATGGAGAGCACGTCCAGGGGCAGCTTCGACGCGATGGCCTTGCGCGCCTCGTTGGCGACGAGCGAGCCCACCACCGAAGCCGCCTGCGCGCCCGCGTTCATGGACGCACCGGAGCCGCGCTCCAGCGTGCGCCGGCCGGTGGCGAGCAGCGTGTAGATTTCCGACTCCGGCAGGGCCGGGTCGCTCGTCGTCTTCAGCGTCACCTCCTCGCCCTGGCCGCGGACGGTGACGAAGACGGTGACGGCCGCGTTCTCGTTGCGGTGCTCGGCGGTGACGTTGATGTACGGCGCCATCACCGGGCCGGTGAAGCGCACCTGGCTGTCGCGCTGCACGTCGAAGCGGCGGCCCAGCACGTCCACGCGGCCCAGCAGCACCATCACCTCGCCGAACATGCGCGCCTCGTTGGCGTACTCGACGCGGAAGCCCTCGGACAGGCCCAGCTGGACGTTGAGGTCCGTGCCGCGCACCCACAGGTTGCGGGGCGCGTTGATGTTCACCCAGAACTGACGCTGCGGCGCCTCCTCGTCCTCGCCCTCCTCCTCCAGGGCCTCGGCCTCCGCCTGCGACGTGGGGCCGCCCGCGCCCCCGCTGCCGCCGCCCACGGTCGACTCCGGGTTGCCGGGCATGCCGGGCGAGTCCGGGGCGTTGCGCGGGTTCTGGGCCTTCTGCGACGTCGCCACCTGCGTGGGCGCCTGCTCCTTCTTCTTCTTGCGCTTGTCCACCGGCACGCCGTTGCGGACCATCACCACGTCCACGGGGCGCTCCAGGGGCTGCAGGTCCTTGCGCTTGGCCTCCGGCAATTCGACGTGCGCCTCCGGGATGGACAGGTCGCTGATGTTCACCAGCCGTTCGCTGAGGCTGCCCTTCATGGTCAGGTTCAGCGACAGCAGGGCCATCAGCTGGTCCTCCACCACGATGGGCAGGTTCTTGGTGTTGCCCTTGCCCTCCATGATGAACTCGCCGCTCTTGCCCTGGCGGTTCGCGGTGGCCGTCAATGACAGCGTGCCGTTGCCGGACTTCGCGGTGAGCTGCTTGAGCTCGATGCGCTCCTGCGACGCGTTCAGCGCCAGCTGGATGTCGTGGTACTCGCCAAAGCCCATCAGCCCCAGCTTGCCGTCCTTCCACGCCAGGTTGCCCTTGAAGGTGGGCGCGCCCACGGTGCCGCCCAGGTTCGCGTCCGCCTGCATGATGCCGCCCAGCGAGCGCACGTACGGGGAGATGCCGGAGAGGAACGTCGGGTCGAAGCGGCGCGCGCGCAGCGACACCTCCACCGGCGCCCGCTCCGCCTTCTTCGCCGGCCCCTGCGCGGACTGGAACGCGGGCAGGGACAGGTCCAGCCCCAGCGTGCCGCCCAGGACCAGCGACCCGCCACCCGGCGCGGTGAGCATCGCGTCGAAGAGGGACTTCGCCTCGGAGTAGGAGAAGTGCAGCCGCGCCTGCCCCAGCGCCGTCTGCGCCACGCCCAGGCCCTGCAGGCCGCCGTTCAGCTCCAGCTCCGGAGCCTCCGGCGTGCCGCGCGCGACCAGCTCCATGGACAGCACGCCCTGCGGCCCGCGGTTGCCCGGGCCCGGGTCCACGACCATGCCGGGAAGCTCGCTCAGGGGCACGGGCCCCACGCGCCCCTTCATGCGGAAGGGCACGCGGGCGATGACCTCGCGGTCCTGGAGCGCGGCCAGCGGCGCCAGCACGCGCGCCTCCAGCGTGGCCAGCGGCCCGTTGGGGCGCTGCACGTCCAGCGTCAGCTTCACGTCCTTGTCGCCCGCCAGCGCCAGCGCGGTGCCGTTGAGGGGCGGCAGGCCGTTGGCGGTGACGGCCCTGGCCTGCATCTCCACGCGGCCCTGCGGCGCGAGCGCGGAGCCACTCACGTCCGCCTTCAGCGTCACCGTGCCGGCCGGCTTGTCCACGCCCTCGGCGCCCTGGAGCAGCGTCAGCGGCAGCTCCGCCACCAGCGCCTCCAGGTGCAGCGGCGCCTCCAGCGCCTGCGCGGGCGTGGGCGGCTTCGCGATGACGCCGCCCAGCGTGAAGGGCGTCTTCAGCGCGACGTAGGCCTGCGGGGCAATGCCCTTCAGGTCCAGCCGCGCGCCCAGCGTGGCGTCGTTCGCGTCGGAGTTCGCGTGCAGCTCGAAGCCCAGCGCCTGCGCGAAGAGGGCCTCCGGACGGCCGGGGTAGCGCAGCTCCGCGCCCACCACCTTCAAGTCCAGGCGCGGGTCCTTCGCGGAGCCGTTCACCACCAGCGTGCCGGTAATCTGGCCCGTGGGGCCGGGCGGCTGGTTCGCCAGCTTCAGCGTCTCCGCGATGTCCAGCTTCTCCAGGTTGACCGTCAGGGACATGGGCTCGTTGCGCCGGCGCAGCACGCCCTGCACGGGCACGTCGAACTTCGACGACACGCGCGCCGCGTTCAGCTCCGCGCCCAGCGTGCCGGTGGCGCGGTCCTTCACGTACTGCGCCTTCACCTGGAGCCCCAGGCCCTGGTAGCCACGCGCCTTGCCGTCCGCCAACGTCAGGTCCACGTCCGCGTCCGGCCGGGCCATGCGCCCCTTCGCCGCGACGTGGCCGGACAGCGTGCCGCCCAGGCCCAGGTCCTCCGGCACCGCGATGCGCGGCAGCCTGGACAAATCAAAGGCACCCAGGTCGATGCGCGCGTCCACGCGCTCGCCGTCCTTCACCGCGGCCACCTTCAGCGTCTGCGGCCCGGACGCGAGCGTCAGCGGCGGCTCCAGCGCGATGCGCCCGCCCCCGAAGGCCAGGTGCGTGGGCTGCTGGAGCGTCCAGGTGGCCTCCGGCCACGACAGCGAGAAGGCGCGCATGGCGAGCCCCTCGTTGTCCTCGTCCACGGTGCCCTCCACGCCCAGCGCGAGCTTCGCGTCGCCGTCCACGCGCACGCTCGCCTTCAGCTCGCGGTTGTCGTCGGTGGTGAGCGCCAGGGACAGGTCGCGGAAGGTCTTGCCCGCGGTCTTCAGCTGGCTCACCAGCACGGTGGCGTCCGTGGTGAGCGGGCGGGTGACGTCCGGCACGCTCGCCTTGAGCGACAGGTCCGTGATGGCGATGTCGCCGTAGTTGAGCGCCACGAAGTTGCCGTCCGCCTTCACCCCCGGCGAGCGCGGCGGCCCCTGGACCTGGAGCTCCAGCGAACCGCTGCCGGACATGGGCGGCACGGTGCCACCGGGGAGCAGCTTGTTGAGCGCCTGCGACAGGAGCTTGAGGTCGCCGGCGGACAGGCTGCCGCGCGCCTCCAGCGCCTTCGCCGTGCCCTCACCGGACGCGATGAACGCCGCGCCCGGCATCATCACGCGCAGGTTGGCCACGTTGTAGCGGCCGTCCCTGGCGCTGGCCTTCAGCTCAATGGGGCCCACCGACTGGCCCCGGTACTCGGACGGGGACACCGTGAGGGCCACGTCGCCGTCCAGCGTCTCCACGCTGTCTCCACCACCATGCGCGATGAGGTCCGCGGCGATGTTGGTGGGGATGCCCCCCTCCATCAGCTCCGCCAGGTTGACCCCGCGCGCCTTCACGGTGGTCTCCGTGGTGCGGAACGTCTTGAGGTTCACGTCGCCGTTGAGGTCCAGCGTGGCCTTGCCCGCGGAAGCGCCCAGCTGCGCCTTCGCGAGGTCGCCGTCCATGGACGCGGTGCCCCTGGCTTCAATGGGCACCACCAGCGGGTACGCGGGCACGAAGGCCTTCACCGGCTCGGGCGGCACCGCCAGCCGGCGCAGCTCCACGGCCGCTGCCGTCTCGCCCGTCTGCTTCGCGCCCAGGTCCGCCTCGATGCCCGCCAGCGCAAGCTGCGCGTCCACCTGGCGCACCACGTCCTTGCCCTGGCCCTTGAGCACCAGGCGCACCGGGCCCGTGAGCGGGCGGGTGAGGCCGCCCGTGGCCTGGAGGTCCGCGGCGAAGTCCATGTCCGCCAGGCCGTAGTGGCCTTCACCCTTCGCGCCGAACTCCTCCAGGCGCACCTGGCGCTCGCCGCCGTCGGGCAGTTCCTGCTGGAAGTCCACGTAGCCGTGGCTCAGCTCGAAGTCCTTCAGGTCGATGCGCAGCGAGCTCTTGCTCTGGGTGGGCGGCTCCTCCGGCTTGGGCTCCCGGGGCTCCAGCGCGCGCATCAGGTTGAGGCCGCGCTCGTCCTGCACCAGGTACAGGCGGGGCGTCTCGATGCGCACCTTCGTCAGGTCCACGTTCTGGCCCAGGAGCGGCGCCAGGTTCAGCCGCGCCTCCACGCGGGCGATCTCCGCCGCCAGGTCGCCTTCCGGCGTGTAGATCTTGATGCCGGTGAGGACCGCGCCGTTGAGGTCCAGGTTGAACCCGCCCAGCTCCAGCCGGCCGGCGAGCTGCTTGTTCGCCAGGTCCACGCCGAAGCGCGCGATGCGGGCGGATCCGCCGGCACTGGTGGCGTACACGAGCGCGCCCACCACCAGCAGGACGATGAGTCCGATGAAACCAAGCAAGCCCCACAGGAGCCTCCGTCCCCAGCGCTTGCGCCGGTGGGGCGGGGCGGTGG
>NZ_RAWK01000069.1 GCF_003612165.1 Corallococcus aberystwythensis
CTGCGGTTGACCGCCCTGCGGCCGCTGGGACTGGTCCGTTCGCCTTCCTCCTGACATGGCGCCAGACGGTCCTTGTCGCATCCGAAGCGGGCGCCTAAGTCGGAGGAACCCTTCGTCCCGGCTGACCCCCAAGGCCCCTCGCCCCCGAGCCTCGCACCGTGTCCCTGCCCCTCGCTGACTTCCTCTTCCAGTCCCGCGACGTCCTCCAGGACGCATGGCTCCACGAAGCCCCCGGCTCCGGTGACACCTTCACCCACGGGCTGTCCGCGGTGGCGGCCCGGATGGCGAACCCGGACGCGCGCGTCTCCGACGCCCTGGCGCGTGAGCTGTCGCTGCTGGTGCAGGGCTCCAACGGGCACCCCACGACAACGAACTTCCGGCGCCTGCGCGCCACGGTGCTGCGGCTGTGGCGCGAGCGGGGCGGCGCGAGCGCGGACGACGAGGCCCAGGTGGAGCGCTTCCACGACGCGGTGGACGCGGTGGAGGCCGCGGCGCTGGAGGCTCACGTCCAGGCGCGGATGCTCGCGTCGCGCGAGGCGGCGGAAGCAGCGCGCGAACAGGGCGCCCCGGAAGCGCCAGGGCCCCGGCGCTGGGAGGACATCTTCACGCACCTGGGCGTGGGCGTGGCGGTGATGGGCGCGGACGACAGCACGTTCGTGGCGGCGAACCCCGCGCTCGCGCGCATGCACGGACAGGCCGCCGAGGCGCTCAAGGGCCTGAGGCTGGAGGACCTGGTGGCGCCCGAGTCCCGCGGCGCGCTGCCCCGCCACATGGCCGCGGCCAGCTCCAAGCCCTTCCACGAATACGAAGCGCTGCACCTGCGCCGCGACGGCAGCCGCTTCCCCGCGTTCGTGCACGTGACGTCCCTGCGCGACGCGACGGGCCGCCGCGTGGGCCGCGCCGCCACGGTGCTGGACATCACCCAGCGCCGTCAGGCGGAAGCGGAGCGCCAGCGCCTGCTGTCCACCATCGAGGCGGAGCGCGCGCGGCTGGCGGCGGTGTTGGATCAGCTGCCCGCGGGCGTGCTCATCGCGGAGGCGCCCAGCGGCCGGCTCCTCTTGGGCAACCGCGCGCTGGAGTCGCTGTTGGGCCATCCCTTCCGGCCCTCGTCCAGCCTCGCGGACTACGAGTCGTCGCACCAGATGTTCAACGCGGAGAACGAGCCCCTGGCGGACGACGCGTGGCCCATGGCCCGCGCGCTGCGCACCGGGGAGACGCGGCAGGCGGAGCCGCTCCAGGTGCGCCGGCCGGACGGCACCACCGCGCACCTCCTGGGCTCCAGCGCGCCCGTGCGCGACCGGGACGACCACATCGTCGCGGGCGTCGTCACGCTGGTGGACGTCACCGAGCGGCGCCGCGCGGAGGAGGCGGCGCGGGAGGCGGCGCAGTTCGGCGAGCGGCTCATCGCCATTGTCAGCCACGACCTGCGAAACCCCCTCAACGCCATCCAGCTGTCCGTCACCAAGCTTCTGCACGGCGACGCGCTCCAGGAGCGCGACCGCAAGGCGGTGTCCCGCATCGCGCGCTCCAGCGAGCGCATGGGGCGGATGATTTCAGAGCTGCTCGACTTCACCCGCAGCCGGCTGGGCGGCGGCATCCCCATCGAGCGGGTGCCCGGTGACGTGCGCATGGTGGTGCGCCAGGCGGTGGAGGAACTGGAGGCGGCGTGGCCGGAGCGCTCGCTCTCGCTGAAGGTGAGCCCGGGCCGCTACGACGGCGCCTGGGACGCGGACCGGCTGCTCCAGGTGGTGAGCAACCTGGGCGGCAACGCGCTCCAGTACAGCCCTCCGGACGTGCCCGTGGCCTTCTCGTTGATGGACGCGGACGCGCACGTGGTGATGGAGGTGCAGAACGGCGGGGACCCCATCCCGTCGGACCTGCTGCCCCGCCTGTTCGACCCCTTCCGGCGCGGCGCGGGCAGCAACACGCACGGCGGCCTGGGGCTGGGGCTCTACATCGTCGAACAGGTGGTGAAGGGCCACGGGGGCCGCATCGAGGTGCGCTCGAACAAGTCCGAGGGCACCGTCTTCCGCGTGCTCCTGCCGCGCGAGGCGGCGCAGCCCGCGGCTCCGGCTCAGTAGGCGGCTCCGCTCAGTAGGCGGCGGCTAACTGCCCCTGCTGGGAGCGGAACGGCTCCAGCGCGCGCATCAGGTCGTCCAGGTCCAGCGGCTTGGGGATGGACGCCCGGATGCCCTGCGGCACGGGGCGGGTGGCGCCCGCGCCGGACACGACGATGACGGGCAGGTTCTTGAGGCGCGGCTCCTTCTGCACGCGCTCCATGAGCTCCCAGCCGCTCATCACCGGCATCATCAAATCCAGCAGCATCACGTCCGGGGTGGGGCCCTTCCGCAGGCGCTCCCAGGCGTGCAGGCCGTTGCCGGCGACCTCCACGGCAAAGCCTTCCAGCGTGAGGAACTCCTCCAGCATCTCACGGCTGTCGACATGGTCTTCCACGAGGAGGATGAGGCTTCGCATGGCTGGGGGAGCCTCCCCCCGTCCGGCCCGGTAGCAAAGACCCCGTGTCCAGGGAACGTCCAACCCTGGACGGTAGGCCACGTGCAATGTGAAGCCCGCGCCACTGTGGCTGCCTTGCAGGGCAGGCGGGCGCTCCGGGCCTGGGGCCAGGCCCCTGAAAAGCGGATGGGGCCTCCCCCCTCCAGGCGCCAGCGGCGCTGAAAGGCGAAGGCCCCACCGGGGCACCCGGCTACAGGTTTGTTCAGCCCTGGTACTGGTGCACGGACATGATGGGGTAGTTCATGGACGTGAGGCTGATGCGCTGCGAGCCGTCCGAGTTCACGTTGTTGGAGCCGATGAACTGGGCCTTGCCGTCCTTCCAGCCCGCGAACATCACCACGTGCTGGCCGTCGCCCACCTTCATGGAGACGACGTCGCCGGGCTTCGCGTCCTTCAGGTCCACGCGCTTGAAGTTCGGGTCGCGGTCCAGGTTCCCCTGGAGCGTCATCACGGACGCGCTGTGCTGGCTGTCCTTGATCTGCCCGGCCTGCTCCAGGCACGCGGAGACGAAGTTGGCGCAGTTGACGTTGTTGGGGACCCAGTCCTCCATGTCCGCGCCCACGCCGCTGCCCTCGAGCTTCAGCGAACCGGCGTTCTTGCCCATGTGCGACATCGCGATGTCGAACGGGCTGCCACCGGGGCCGCGCGTGCCCGGGCCCGCGCCGCCCGGAGGCGCCGTCACGTTGCCCGCGCCGCTGGAGCCGCCAGTGCCGCCGCCGCGCACGCCCTGGCCCTGGGTGCCGGGCTCGAAGCTGTCACGCGAGCCGGGGATGTTCAGCGTCTTGCCGGCGTAGATGAGGTCCTTGTTCTGGATGTCCGGGTTGGCCTTCATCAGCGAGTCCACGGAGGTTCCGTAGCGCTTGGCCAGACCAGAGAGGGTGTCGCCAGATTGGATGCGGTAGCTCATGGGGGGCTCCGGGAGTGGGAGCAGTGACCCGACCTCGGTCACCGGCTGCGATTGTTTCCATTCTCGCCGTTCAAGAACCCAGGTTGCGTCCCCACCTGCTTTTCACTCCAGGCGCGTACATGGGGCTGACGGGGCGCACCCGGAGCGGAATTCCGGCCCCCCAAAGGGCCCGTGCCGGCGACAGGGCCCGGGAAGGGCCTGTCGCGGTGCGCAATTTTCGGGGATTTAGCGGCTCTGGCCGTCGTGCTTCTGGCGCGCGATGCGGCGGCTGAGGGCGTCCTGCTTCGCGTCGATGCGGGCGCGCTCGGCGGCGTCCAGGTGGCCGTCGTCCCGGCGCTCCTGGCGGATCTCCCGCTGGAGCGAGCGGTGCTGGCGCTCCAGGCGCACGGCCTCGCGGCCCGTGAGCTCGCCGCTCTTCACGCCCTGATTGATGCGCTGCTGCTGGTTCACCTGGCGTTTGTCGGCCTCCGCGGCCACGGCGGGCAGCGCCACCGTCAGGCCCAGCACAGCCGCGAGCATTCCCAGTCCGTTGCGCTTCATGGGGCTTCTCCCTTGTCGTGCGCGGGCGTCGGTGCCGGCGCGTCGTCGTTGAGGGGTTGAACCCGGGTTTCGCGCGGCGGTTGCGGGGGGATGTTCGTGACGGGGTGCGTCCAGGGGGTGGCCCTTATGAAAGGGGAAACAATCCGAGGGGATGGCCGCACACGGCGCGCTTGAACGGGTGGGAGCGCCCGCGCATGGTGGCGGGGTGACGACCATTGCTCATCCCGACTTCACGGCGGCGCGGTTCGCCAGCTCCCCGGACGTGCGCTTCACCCCGGCGCCGGCGGACGGCGTGCTGCCGGAGGGCTTCTTCACGACGACGAACCTGCCCACGTACGTGCGGGTGGACGGGCGGTGGCGGATGCCGCGCGAGCCGCGCATGGACGGCGCGCTGGTGCTGGACGCGCAGGGGGAGCTCTGGGTGCGCGAGGGCCGCCGGGTGCGCGCGGGCGAGCGCGTGGTGGTGGGCAAGGCGGAGGACGGCAGCGAAGGCGTCTACGTGAACATGGCCTACCTGGTGGAGGGCGGGGAGGGTGAGTTCAAGTTCATGACGAGCGAGGTGTCGCGCGAGAAGCCCATCGACTACGGGCACATGGCGCGGCTCCTGGTGGAGGAGCGCGAGCGAGGCGGCTATCCCATCTGGGTGACGGGGCCGGCGCTGGTGCACTCGCGGGCGCGCGCGGACATGACGTGGTTCGTGGAGAACGGCTTCGTGGGGGCGCTGCTCGCGGGCAACGCGGTGGCGGTGCACGACATCGAGGCGTCCATCTACGGCACGACGCTGGGGATGAGCGGCGCGGGCGAGGCGACGTCGGGCGGGCACGGGCTGCACATGCGCGCCATCAACCGGGTGCGGCAGGCGGGCTCCATCGCGAAGGCGGTGGAGGCGGGCGTCGTCACCAACGGCATCATGCACGCGTGCGTGAAGCACGGCGTGCCGTTCGTGCTGACGGGGTCCATCCGGGATGACGGGCCGTTGCCGGACGTGGTGACGGACAACCTGGCGGCGCAGGACGCGATGCGAAGGCACGCGGTGAAGGCGACGATGGCGGTGCTCGTGGCCACGGCGCTGCACGCCATCGCGACGGGGAACATGCTGCCCGCGTTCGTGACGGAGAAGGACGGCAGTCTGCGGGAGCTGCCCACCATCTGCGTGGACTCGTCCGAGTTCGTGGTGAGCAAGTTGAAGGACCGCGGCACGCACCAGGCCTTCGGCGTGGTGACGAACGCGCAGGACTTCATGCACATCCTGCGCCTGTACGTGGAGCGCGAGCTGGCAGCGCGAGCAGCGGCGCCGAAACCGGGATAAGCGACGGGTCCGGGCGCCCGACGCGTCCCAACTGGTCCGACTGTCGGACCAGTTCGGACAGCGCGCCGCCGGCGGGGAGGCCTCGCGGGATTCTCACCTTCTCATCCGGTCAGCGCCGGCTGAGCGCGGGAGCGGTCAGGGGCTTCCAGGGCGTGCTCGACAGTCCGCCCTCGGTGCCGAAGAGAGCGGAGTCGCCCTCCGGAAGCACGGCGTAGACGCGCGGATCCGCGAGCTTCGGCAGGGCGTGCACGGCCCCTGTGCTCGCGTCGAAGTACGACGCGCCGAGCAGCGTGCCCACCAGCGCCCCGCCGGGCACGAGCGCGGCGGAGACGATGGCGGGGGAGGGCAGGCCGGGCGCGGTGCGCACGCGCGTCCACTTCGCGCCGTCGAAGTAGTTGAAGCCATCCTGGCAGGTGCCCGCGACAGCGCGTCCCTTCGCATCGGTGGACAGCGCGGTGATCCAGTTGTCGGTGAGGTCGCGGCCGTCATGGAAGCGCTGCCACTTCTCGCCGTCCCAGCGCGTGAGGCCGCGGTCTTCACTGCCCACCCACAGGAAGCGGCCCGCGGCTTCACCGACGGAAGGGTGCTTGCTCCACTCCTTGGGCAGCGGCACCCGCTTCACGAGCGACAGGGGCGAGGTGCCGGGAGTGACCAGGGACACGCCCCGGCCGTCCACCAGTGCGATGCCTTCATCCATCTGGGACGCGTTGAGCACGGACAGCTTCCCCAGCGACACGGGGTTGCGCGCGCCGTAGGCCACCTGCGTCCAGGTCTTCCCGTCATGGAAGCCCAGGCCATACGTGGTCGCGACGTAGAGGTTCGTTCCGTCACTGGTGATGCCCAGCACCTGGTTGCTGGGAAGCGAGGGCGTGCGGACGGTCTGCCACCGGCCATCCTCGCGCTGCCAGCAGGCGCCCCGGTCGAACGTGCCTACGACGAGCCGTCCCTGATGCCGGGCCAGCGCTGTGATGTGATTGCCGCAGATCTGCCCGGTGGGAGTGACGCGGCGCCATCCCTTCTGCCCCTGGAGGAACACGCCGGAGTCCTGCGTGCCCACCCAGCCATCGCGTAACACGGTGGCGCCCTTGGGGACGCTCACGGCCTGGAGCGGCACGGACTCCGTCTCCCACGCGTGCACCTCGCCGTGGCTGCCCACGATGCGCACCCCTTGCTCCGTGACGGAGAACGACAGCGGGCCCGTGGGGATGTCGCGCAGCGCGGAGAGCCGGCCGCTGGCGCTGATGGAGAACGCGCCCTCGGTGGTGCCAACGTCCACGCCGTCCTGCGTGTCGGAGATGAACCGCACCGGCCCGGGCAGCGACCACGCGCGCTCGGTGCCGAGCTCCAACACGCGTCCCTCCGCCGTGCCCGCGAAGCGGGGCGAGAACGCCGTGTACGCGGCACCCGGAGGCAGCACCGCGGCCAGTGACTCCAGCCGGCTCACGTAGTCCGGGGTGCTCGCGTCCTCGGCGGAAGGCAGCGCCTGCCAGTGCACGTCCATCACCGGAGTCACCTGGAAGCGCGTGTCCAGCGATACGAGCCCTTCATCCGTGGCCACGAAGAGCCGGTCGCCGGTGGACTCCAGCGCGCGGCAATAGTGGCTCGGGAGCCCGTCCTCGACCGTGAGCACGCGCACGGAGCGGCCCGCCTGCGTGAACAGCTCCAGGCCGCCTTCGGTGCACGCGATGACGTGGCCGCCAAAGGGCTCCACGTCGTGCACGGTCTCGGTGTTGGTGACGGTGGCGGCCAGGGTCAGCGCGGTGAGGGTGGAGAGCATCATGCTCCACCCCCATTGCGAACCCCGGGCCAGCCCGGTGTGTCTCCCTGGAGCCACACCTGTGGCCCGAGGCGGCGCAACTGTCAGGACGGACTCGTTGACCCTGTCTCCCCTTCAACCACTATGGTCGCGCGGGGGATTGGGGCCGGGCCTCCGCTGGAGTCCACGACATGCCGCGTTCTGTTTCTTCCCTGGCGATGGCGCTCGCGCTCGCCATGCTCTGCGCTTGTTCATCGGCCGAACCGTCCGAACCGTGCGAGGACGTCGACTGCGGTCCGGGCCAGTGCGTGCCGTCCTCCGGAGCGGCCACGTGCAGCTGCCCCCCGGGCTACATCCCGGCGGACCTGTCCTGCAGGCGGGACGTGCGCGAGGGGGATGACCATGGGGACACCGTCGAGGCCGCGACCCCCGTGGAGATCATGGATCCCTCCCAATGGGTGGACGCGAACCTGGACACCATGGAGGACGTGGACCTGTTTTCGTTCCGCGTCACGGCCGGCCGCATCTTCCGATTCAACTGCTACAGCATCAAGTCCAGCTACGACCCGGCTTGCAGGGTCGAACTCCTCGGCGCGGACGGGCTCACGTTGCCGGGTTCGGTGGGGGCGGGGGGGAGCTCGGTCTACCACGCGGCCGTGCTCGCCACGCAGGATGGCACCGTGTACGCCCGCGTGCGGGCCTACTCAACCTCCCCCTCCTTCTTCAACCCCTCCTACGAATACTCGCTGCAGGACCGGGGGCCGGACGACTTCGCGAACACCCTCACGGAAGCCACCCGGGTGCCCGTCGGCACCGTCTCGGGGTACATCGAGCCCAACGGCGATGTCGACGTCGTCGCGCTGGACGTTGTCGCGGGCCGCGCCTACCGGCTGAGTTGCAGTTCGGGCACCCCCGCCGTCGACCACTGCGGCATGCGAGTGCGCAGCCCCGGGGGGGAGGTGTTGTACGAGTCGAAGCTGGACGGCACGCTCCCGAAGACCGCGACGTTCGACCTCCAGGGGATGCAGGAAGGCCGTTATACGGTCGAGCTGTTCTTCAACAGGCTCCTCTTCTCCGACGGCACTGGTGACTACAAGTTCTCCGTCGCCGACCTGGAGCCTTGAGCGCGCGTCCCTCGCAGCACCGGGGGCATCAGGATGTCCGCCTCGCCGGAACCCTGCTGTTGGAAGGAGTCACGTCTGAAGATCTCGAACATTCCCTTCTGCACCACGGACTGGCGCAAGATCCCACCCACCGAGCACCCGGGGGTCGTTGGGAAGGCGCTCTGGCGGACGCTCCAGGTGGGAGACATCCGGGTCCGGCTCGTCGAGTACACAGCCGGGTACGTGGCGGACCACTGGTGCAGCCGTGGACACATCCTGCTCGTGCTCGAGGGAACGCTGCTCACGGAGCTGAAGGACGGCAGGCGTTTCGAGCTCGGGCCGATGATGAGCTACCAGGTCTCCGATGACGACGGGGCCCACCGCTCGTCGACAGAGACCGGGGCCAAACTTTTCATCGTGGACTAGCGCGCGCTGCGCTGCTCATCGGCTTCACAGCGCTCGCCGCTGTCGAGGCGCTTGTCCGCACCGGCGGTTGGCGACGCGCCACGACACGCGCGCCGCCAACGCCTGGGCGGTGGCTAGAACGACTCTTCCGGCACGTCCATCAGGTCCAGGTTGCCGTGCTCCACCATGCGCGCGGCGTGCGCGATGCCGGGCAGGACCTCATGGCAGTACCAGCGGGCGCTGGCCACCTTGCCGCCGTAGAACGCCTTGTCGCCGGGGTTGGTCTTCATCCGCTCCAGCGACACGGCCGCGTGGCGCACCAGCAGCCAGCCGATGATGACCTCCGCCACGGCGAACAGCACGCGGTTGCCCTGGAAGCCCACGTGGTAGACGGACTCGCCCAGCTTGCCCATCAGCGTGCCGAGCAGCGTCTGCAGGTGGCCCACCGCCTCGCCCAGCGCGGCGCGCTCGGTCTTCAGCTCGGGGCCGCCCTCGTCGCCGTCCGCCGTCGCGCGGACGCGCTCCAGCAAGCTCATCATCGTCGCGCCGCCGTCGCGCGCCACCTTGCGCATCAGCAGGTCCAACGCCTGGATGTGCGTGGTGCCCTCGTAGAGCGAGTCGATCTTCTGGTCCCGGATGTACTGCTCCACCGGGTAGTCCGTCAGGAAGCCCGAGCCGCCGTGCACCTGGAGCGACAGGGACAAGAGCTCATACGCCTTCTCCGAGCCGTACCCCTTCACCAGCGGCAGCAGCATGTCGTTGAGCACGTCCGCCTCGCCCGCCGCCGTGGAGCGGTGGCCGCCCTGGAGCTCCACCTGGTCCTGCACGGACGCGGTGAACAGGGCCAGCGCGCGCAGGCCCTCCGCGTGGGCCTTCTGCGCCATCAGCATGCGGCGCACGTCCGGGTGCTGGAGGATGTTCACGCGCGGCGCTGTCTTGTCGCGCGCCTTCCCCAGGTCGCTGCCCTGCACGCGGTCCTTCGCGAACGACAGCGCGCGGTAGTAGCCCGCGGACAGCGCGGCCATGGACTTGAGGCCCACCGCCATGCGCGCGTTCTCGATGATGTGGAACATCTGCCGGATGCCGTCGTGCACGTCGCCCAGCAAGAGGCCGCGCGTGGGCTTGCCGTCGCCGAACGTCAGCTCGCACGTGACGGACCCCTTGAGGCCCATCTTCTTCTCCAGCTTCGTGCAGACGACGTTGTTGTGCTCGCCCAGGCTGCCGTCCTCGTTCACCCAGAACTTGGGCACCACGAACAGCGACAGGCCCTTGGTGCCCGGCGCCGCGCCCTCCGGACGCGCGAGCACCATGTGGATGATGTTCTCCGCGATGTCCGACTCGCCGTTGGTGATGAAGCGCTTGACGCCTTCAATCTCCCAGACGTCGCCGTTCACCTGACGGGCCTTGGTGCGCGCGGCGCCCACGTCGCTGCCCGCGTCCGGCTCCGTCAGCACCATGGAGCCGCTCCAGCGCTTGTCCAGGATGTGCGGCAGGAAGCGCTGCTTCTGCGAGTCCGTGCCCAGCTTGTCGATGACGCGCGCCAGCAGGTTGCCCAGCGTGAAGAACGCCAGTGCGGGGTTGGAGCCCAGGAGCAGCTCGAACGCGGCCCAGCCCAGCGACGGCGGCGCGCCCAGGCCGCCCAGGTGCGTGGGCGTCTCCAACAGGTGCATGCCCGCGTCGTAGTAGGCGCTCATCGCGGCCTTGAGGCCGGGGGGCAGCTTCACCTCGCCGTTCACCAGCTGGGGCGGGTTGTGCTCGGACTCGTCGAAGCTCTTCGCCAGCTCCTGCGTGCACAGCTGGGCGAAGGTCTCCAGCGTCTGCCGGGCCGCCGTCTCGTCCAGGTCCCCGAAGGGGCCCTTGCCCAGCGACGTGCGCCCGATGTCCAGGAACTCGAAGAGGTTGAACTCAATATCGCGGAGGTTGGGCGTGTAGTGCAGGGACGACGACGACATCGGAAGACTCCTCGCGGCCTGGGCGAATGAAACAGCCCCGCGCCGGTGAAGGCGCGGGGCCGAAAGCGGACCGTCAGGGTATCCGAGATTGATTCGCCGGTCAGTCGCGCCGAGCGTGGATGACGCGCAGCGTCTCCCGGCGCTCGAAGCGGTTGCCGGCGGCGTCGCGGGCGACGAACACCAGCTCATACGTACCGGCCGGCGTGCCCTCGGGGATGACCAGGGCCTTGGTGAAGCGCAGGCGGTCCTGCGTGTCGAAGAGCTGCTGGTCCTCGCCGAAGAGGTCGCCGTACACGCTGACCTCCTGCGTGGCCTCCACCGCGTCCACGTCCAGCGTCAGCGTGTCACCGGGGGCCAGCTCCTTCTGGGAGAGGACGACGTCGAAGTCGTTGCCCTTCGAGTCCAGGCGGTAGCGCACCTCGCTGCGCTCCACGCGGCCGTCCGCCAGCTCCGCGATGATGAACACGGTGTAGTAGCCATCCGCGATGCCCAGCGGCACGAGGAACCGGCCGCGCCACGAACGGGTGAGGTTGTCGAACGTGAGCGGCTTCACCAGGCCGAAGGGGAAGTAGGCGGTGACGCGGCGGGAGTTGCGAGGAGCGCGCACGGAGATGATGGGGTCGCCGGGGGGAATCTCCTCGCGGCTGAGCGCACCGGCCACCATGCCGTCGGGAAGCTGCACGGGGACCATCTCGCGGACCGTCTCGCCATTGGGGGCCGTGCGGGCCACCTGCTCCACCGCGACGAAGGACGTGTAGCGGCTCATCAGGTGGTACTGGAGCGCGGTGTCGGTGATGCCCTGGACGACTTCGGGCGTCTCGCCGCGGTAGCCCTCCACGGTGAGCTCCTCGATGCGCTGGCGGGCCCAGAGGCTCTTGAGCGAGTCGTGCTCCGGGGCCACTTCGGGGAAGTGCACGGGCACGTCGAAGCGGCGGACCTGGCCACGCACGCGGCCGGAGATGCGGAGGACGCCGTTACCGGTGCCCGTGAACTTGCCCACGAGGAACAGCGGCTGGCCGGCGAAGAGGTCCGGCACGGACTTCGGGTACACGTCGCTGACGGGCAGGCCGTCGGTGTCCACCACGACCGAGGTGAGGACCGGGCCGCGCATGCGCTGCTCGAATTCGCGGGCGACGTCCTCCTCCGGGCGGTTGAGGTTGACGAGGGTGGAGGCGCCGCGGCCCAGCTCGCCCATCTTGGTGATGAGGTAGCGGTTGGTGCTGGAGCCCACGCCGGCGGAGAAGATGCGCGTCTCTTCACGCAGGTGCTTCTGGAGCGTGCCGAGCACCTGCTCGTCCCCGCCGATGAGGCCGTCCGTCATGAAGAGCACCATGCGCAGGCGGGCCGGGTCGTTCGGGGGCAGCATGGCTTCGCGGGCGGCGATGTTCACGTCGGTGCCGCCGCCGCCCCAGAAGTTGGCGACGTAGGGCAGGGCGCTCTGGATGTTCTCCGGCGTGGCGGGGACAGCGGTGGGCGCGAACTTGGTCACCTGCGTGTCGAAGTTGAGGACCTGGAAGGTGTCCTCGGGCATCAGGTGGTTGAGCACTTCCTTGGTGATGGCCTTGGACTTTTCAATCGCGAGGCCGGACTGCGAGCAGGACGTGTCGAGCACCATGTAGAGCTCGCGAGGGACGATCTCCCTCTGGGTGGGGGACAGCTGCGGGTTGAGCATCACCAGGAAGTAGCCGTGGTCCGCGCCGGGCTCGCGGTGCATGAGGACGGCGGGGCGGATGAGCGCGTCGGCGACGACGTACTCGAGGATGAAGTCCTTGTTGGGGATGCGGTCATCGCGGCCCAGGCTCACGGTGGCGCGGGACTGGCCGTCGCGCTTCACGTCCACGCGGTGGGTGGTGGAGCGCAGCGAGTGGACCGGGAGGCCCGCGTCCAGGCGCACGGTGAGCTGGATGTCATGGCCGCTGCGCGTGTCGGCGAGCACCGGGGGCGAGATGCGGCTCGCGTCGGGGACGGAGGTGGTGTCGGGCTCCACGCCTTCGCCCTGGCGCGTGGGCAGCGGCTGGCCGCCGATGTAGCGGGGGGCGACGACCATGGGGAAGCTGAAGCGGTAGGTGCCCGCGTCGTAGGTGAGGCGCTCCACGTAGTGGATGCGGACGCGGATGGTCTCGCCGGGGAGGATGTTGGCGACGGACTGGGTGAAGATGTTGGGACGCTCCTGGTCGAGCAGCGCGGCCGTCTTGCCCTCGGCCTTGGCGCGCTCGTAGGTGTCGCGGGCCTGTTCGCGGGTCTGGATGACGCCCTGGATGACACGGTCGCCCAGGTGCATCTCCATGCCGTCCACGGCGGCCAGCTCCGGCAGCGGGAAGACGTAGAGCGCTTCGAGGGGCGAGGTGTAGGGGTTCTCAAATACCTGCGTCACGGTGACGGAAGCGAGGAACCCGCTGATCTCCGCATCCACCTCCGTGTGCTTGAGGCTGAAGGTGCGCGGCTCGGTGTCCGGGCACTCAGTGGTCTCCGCCTGCTGCGGCTGCGCACGGAAGCGCGCCACGAGGGTGCCCTGGGCGACGCCCGCGGTAGGCGAAGCGGCGGGAGGGCAGGGTTGCTGAGCGGAAGCCGGGGTGGCCAGAAGACAGACGAAGAGCGTGGCGAGCAGGACTCGCATGGTCGGGAACCTTGGTTTCAGGGTGTGCCCGGGGACATTGCAGCCCCCGGGCCAACCCCTGTTCTCCTCTGAGAAGGCTGTGAGTGGGGGCTGCGGGAGACAGTCCGAGCGTGGGCCCGTGGCTCCGGGGCCACAGGGTCGGGCTCTACCAGCGCAGGGCCTCGGGAGCGGCTTCGAACAGGTGCTTCATGTCCCGAAGGCTCGGGTGCTGCCGCTTCACTTCCCGCCAGACGCTGGGGTGATGGTGCGTCCGGATGTTCTGCTCCAATTGCGCGAGCCGTTCGGGAGGCCCGTTTTTCTGTTTGGCCGCCACGTAGCAGGTGAGGTGGGAGTGGTAATTCGTGTAGGCGTCGGCCCGTGCAACCGGGAGATAGTCGCGAGTGTTGAGGCCGAGGGCTTTGATTGTGTAGGTCGCTCGCTGATGAGCGACCGTGCCCTCGGGCGCGCTGGGTAGGAAGTGAAAGGTATCGCTGAGATCCAGCTCAAGGAACTCGGATGGGTCCTCAATGCGGGGATCGATCAGAACGGGACTCCCCGAGACAGGAGGACCTACAGGTGCTCCCTTGGCCCTCCGTAGTTTCGTCAGCGTGCTGGTTTCCTGCGCGAAGACGGCGAAGCGGCTGTTCTTGTACTCGTTGCAGGCTCCGCAAGCGTAGAGGTAGTTCATCCAGGCGAAGATCAGCTCCGGGTAAAATGCCTTGGGACGAATGTGCTCCACTTGGTGCGCTGCGGAGTCTTCGCAGTAGGCACAACGACGTGCTCCGATGCACATCCGGGTCAAGGTCGCTTTGACGCTGTCGAACGTCGGATTGCCCTTCCTGTTCAGCGCCTTGAACCGTTTGCGTCCATGTTTGATACGCGTCGCGTAGTCAGGGATCGCATCAATCTCGTGCTGGTAGGCGGCGAGCTGCGTACGGGCCGGCTCCGGCAAAGGAAGATCCGGGAGCCGAATCACGACTGATTCACCGCAGGACCCTTGGGCAGCGTGCTGGCGGCCGTTGGAAGTTGGGTGCGTAGAAGTTGTTGCTCAGCCTGCTCCTCAGGGGAAAGCCCCTTCTTGAGCTCCTTCTGATTGAGGACGGCAAGCCGTTCGAGCTTCGCCTGCGCCTCAGGAGAGCGCAGGGGGACCTCTCCGAAGGCACCAGTGCCATAGGCGTCGAGAAGATTCCCGTAGAGCAATCGGTCGAGGGCGATGCCTGTGACCATGCCAGCCTCTTCGTCACTGCCGGGTCTGGGAAGGCGGAACACGCTGCCCACTGTCGCGGCTTGGCAGATGAGCGGGCTGTGGGTTGTGACGATGAACTGGATTTTTGGGAAGTGTTCGCGGAACCAGTGACCGACTCGGCGCTGCCACACGGGATGCAGGTGCGCGTCGATCTCATCAATCAGGACGACACCAGGGACGACGACGGTCGTTGAGTCCTCAGGAGCGAAGAGTTTGTCGCCGCCGTAGGCTCGCGCGAGCTGTCGGATCAACTCGAAGGTCATGCTCAGGATAGAGCGGTAGCCGTCGCTCAGGTTCTCAACAGGAACTTCGCAGCCGTTGCCATCAACGAAGCGAATACCCTTGGAGGAGATTGATTCAAGCCGGGCTTCGTTAGGTAGGAAGTCAGGCTGGTTTATGAACTCCTGTAAGGACTCAAGGAGCTCCCCCTCTGGGTCGTTCTCCAGCTTCTTGAACCGGAGGAGCTTGAGCCATTCGAGGCTTTCCGAAAGCGCGACGGATTCTCCAAATACGGACAAGTGTCGGGCAAGCTTCGGATTTGAATGAAACAGCCTTTCCTGGTCCTTGTCTCCGCCGGTGAATCGTCGAAACGGTCCATACGAAGCGCTGAACCACCCTGACTCATCACTCCAAGCAGGTGGCTCCTGCTTGGGCATCCCCAGGCCCCTGATGAGGATGGTTTGTCCAGCCATCACTGGCACCAAGTCGAGCCCGATATTGAAGGGCACTCTGCCCGTGTCGACGAACTTGTCGTAGCGCTCGTCTCCAACCAGCGTCAAACGAACGGCGCCGTGTCCTGCTCCGACGCTGAGCCACTCGGACCAATCCTGACGTAGCGCAATCGCCTCGTTGGGACCCACCAGCGCCAGTGCAACGGCCCGGAGAAAGGAACTTTTGCCAGCTCCGTTATCGCCGATGACGACGTGCCATCCGGGGCCTAAACCCTCTGGCAGTTCCCATCTCAGGGTTTGAATGGACCGGATGTTGGAGAGCTGGACCTCTTTCACGTACATGCGCCCTAGCTCGCCCGAAACAGGGGGAGGGGTCAACCGTAGTGACACCACTACGGGACCCGCTGAACGCACGAAGGCCCCCGGACCGTACTTCCGGTCCGAGGGCCCCCCACAGTCACAGTTGGCTCAACCGCCCTTGAGTTGGAGCGTGGGCACCGCGCCCTCGCCCAGCACCAGGTGCACCTGACCCACCTTCGCGGCCAGGTCCTTGTACGCCTCCAGCTCCTTGAGCCGCACGAGCAGCGGGTTCTCCGCGAGCACCTTCGCCGTCTGCGCCATGGAGCGCGTCGCCGCCGTCTCCTCGCGCCGCAGGATGACGTTCGCCTCCGCCTCCTTCTGCGCCTGGATGACCCGGTTGAGCAGGTCCTTCATCTCCTTCGGCAGCACCACGTCCTTGATGCCGAAGCGCAGCAGCTCCAGGCCCACGCCCTCCGCACTCGATTTCACCTGCGCGTACAGCTCCTCGGACACGGCCTCGCGCGCCGCGAGCAATTCATCCAGCGTGCGCGTGGACACGGCCTCGCGCGCCGCCAGCTGCATCGCCAGGTAGAGGATTTCATCCGGCGCCCGCGCCACCACCGCCAGCCGCCGCGCGTCCACCACCCGGTACGCCGCGGACAGGTTGAGCCGCAGCGACACGCGGTCTTTCGTCATCACCTCCTGGCCGGTGACGTGGAGCAGCTTCTCGCGCAGGTCGATGACCGCGAACTGCACCTTGTGCGCGACCGTCCACGCCGCGTGCCGGCCCGGCGGCAGCACGGCATCCAGCACGCCGTCCACGTAGCGCAGCGCCACCGTGCCCTCCGTGGCCGTGGCCTCCACGTAGTCACTGGCCGGGATCAGCGCGCGCACCTCGTCCCGAGGAGGCTGCGTCGCCACCCCCGACACGTCCACGCGCTCCACCCGCACAGTCGGCGTCTCGGGCCGACCGGTACGACCGGGCAGCCGCTGCGCCGTCCACACCTGGTGCTGTCCCCGTCCCAGCCACCGCACCGGCTGGCCGTGATGGAAGACCACCGCGCGCTCGTCCGCGCCCAGCTCCAGCACCTGGAGGTCCTTCTCCGGCACCAGCGCGAGCTTCGCTTCATCCAGGCGGGTGACGGGTGGCTCCAGCGGCGCGCGCTCGAAGCGGACGTGCTGGAACGGACGCACCACCCAGTGCCGGCCCGGCCCCAGGTACTGCTCCGCCCGCCCGTTCACCACGACGAACAGCCGCTCGTTCTGCGCCACTTCCACCCGACCGATGCCCATGACACGTCACCTCGACGACAAGAAAAGAGTGCAGCCCGGCTGCTGGAGAAAAGGACCCCGCCGCCCCACGGGCGCTTCGCGCGAACAGACCGTCCCGAGCCACGTTCATCCTCCCGAGCGACCGCACCGGATACCGGTCACGGACGGCGACCGGAGCGTTTCCGCGCACAGCACGGAAGTCTCCAGAGGCCCTGGCGACCGGCCAGTGTGCGGCGTGGGGAGGTGGACGCGGTGGACTCGCGTTGGCACCAGCGAAAAACGACGGGGTCCAGGCGAACGAAGGATTCGAACCTTCGACACCGAGATCTTGAGTCTCGTGCTCTACCGTTGAGCTAGTTCGTGGGTTGCCCAGCCAAGGGCAGTGATGCACGCCTTACGGTGGCGCGCGCGACCGGTACGGCCTTCGATAGCGGCAGGAACACCCGGAAGTAATGGCCGTGAGGAACGTCCGAATCCCATGCCCCGGCGCAAAGCGCCCCCGCATGCAATCGAACGCCTCGGGACAACCCCGTGCGCCCCCTGAAGTGTGCCGACGGGGCCACCAGACGCGGGCGTGCCGGAATCCTGACGGCGCGCTTCAGCTTCGCGTCACGTACCACCAGCCGAACCACATGGTGCGCTCCTCCGCGAGCAGCTCCCAGCCGGGCGCGTGCAGGTAGAAGTCCGTGCGCAGCCCGGCGATGTCCAGCGCGCGCGCCGTCTCCACCGCGCTCCACAGGTGCAGCGTCACGTCCGTGTCCGCCGTGCGCACCCGGCGCGTGGCCTCCTCGTGCGCCTCCAGGCCCTGACGGCGCTCCAGCACCGTGAAGAGCATCCGGCCGCCCGGTTTCAGCGCGCGGCCCAGGTGCCCCAGCACGCGCGGCAGGTCGTCACAGAAGTCCAGGCAGCCGATGGCCAGCGCCACGTCGAAGAGGCCCAGGTCAGCCGGCACCGGATCCAGGTAGCTGTGCACGCGCCACGTGCCCGACGGCCGCGCGCGCTTCGCCAGCTCCAGCATCTCCGGCGCCACGTCCAGGCCCACCACGTCCACGGACGCGTCCAGCCCGCGCGTGTGCAAGCCCGGGCCGCAGCCCACGTCCAGCACGCGCAAGCCCGGCTTCACCACGCCCGCGAGGAAGCGCTCCACGCGGTCGCCGTAGCGATGCAGGGACGGGTAGAGCACCTCATAGGCCGAGGCGATCTCCCCGTACACCTTCGCGACGGCGGCCTCGTCACTCCTGCCGCCGTCTCCCTCACCCTCCATACCGTGCGCTCCTGATCAACCGCGCGGGCACGCTATCACGGCGTGTTGTTGCTCCCCGGCTTGCGGAACACCGCCAGCGACCGCCCGGCCATCTCGAACTTCCCGGGCTTCATCTCCTCGTCGCCGCGCTTGTCGTCCGCCGTGTACAGCTCCAGCCGCCACGCGCCGCCCTCACCCGGCGGCGGGACCGTGAAGGGCACCGGCTCATGGTGCGCGTTGAGCAGCACCAGCAGGGAGTCGCCGCTGACGCGCTGGCCGCGCTCGTCCGGCGTGGGGATGGCGTCGCCCCCCAAGAGGAACGCCAGCGAGCGCACGAAGGGCTTCTGCCAGTCCTCCGCGCCCATCTCCGTGCCGTCGGGCTTGAACCACGCCAGGTCCTTGTGCTCGGACTCCCACAGGTGCTCGCCCTGGAAGAAGCGGCGGCGCTGGAGCACCGGCTGCCCGTGGCGGAACTGGATGAGCTTGCGCGTGAACTCCAGGAGGTCCAGGCGCGTCTTGTCCAGGTTCCAGTCCACCCACGACAGCTCGTTGTCCTGGCAGTAGGCGTTGTTGTTGCCCTGCTGCGTGCGGCCCATTTCGTCGCCCGCGACAATCATCGGGACGCCCGTGGACAGGAACAGCGACGCCATCAGGTTGCGCTTCTGCCGCTCGCGCAGGGAGATGATGTCCTTGTTGTCCGTCTCTCCCTCCACGCCGCAGTTCCACGCCTGGTTGTCATCCGCGCCGTCGCGGTTGTGCTCGCCGTTGGCCTCGTTGTGCTTGCTGCTGTACGTGACCAGGTCGTGCAGCGTGAAGCCGTCGTGCGCGGTGACGAAGTTGATGGACGCCTGCGGACGCCGTCGCGCCGCCGCGAACAGGTCCGCGCTGCCCGTGAGCCGGTAGCCCACCTCCGCGGCCTGGTTCTCGTCGCCCTTCCAGTACTTGCGCAGCGCGTCCCGGTACTTGCCGTTCCACTCGTGCCACGGCGACGGGAAGCCGCCCACCTGATAGCCGCCCAGGCCCACGTCCCACGGCTCCGCGATGAGCTTCACGCGGCTCAGCACCGGATCCTGGTTGATGATCTGGAAGATGGGCGCGTTCGGGTCGTAGCCGCCCTTACCCACGCGGCCCAGCACCGTGGCCAGGTCGAAGCGGAACCCGTCCACGTGCATCTCCTCCACCCAGTAGCGCAGCGAGTCCACGATGAAGCGCGCCGTCTGCGGGTTGGAGGCGTTGAGGCTGTTGCCGCACCCGGTGAAGTCCAGGTAGTGCCGCGCCTCCGGCATGGTCCAGTAGTACGACGCGTTGTCGATGCCCTTGAACGACAGCGTGGGCCCCAGGTGGTTGCCCTCGCACGTGTGGTTGTAGACCACGTCGAGGATGACCTCGATGCCCGCCGCGTGCAGCGACTTCACCATCGACTTGAACTCGGCCACCGCGCCGCCCGGCGTCTTGCGGCTGGCGTAGCGCTGCTCCGGGGAGAAGTAGTTCAGCGTGCTGTAGCCCCAGAAGTTCGACAGGCCCTTGTCGTTGAGGAACGAGTCGTCCGCGAACTCCTGCACCGGCAACAGCTCCACCGAGGTGACGCCCAGCTTCTGAAGATGCTCGATGATGGCCGGCGAGCCCAGGCCCGCGTACGTGCCGCGCTGGTGCTCCGGCACGCCCGGGTGGCGCATGGTGAGGCCGCGCACGTGGGCTTCGTAGATGACCGTCTTGCGCCACGGGATGTCCAGGCGCCGGTCATTGCCCCAGTCGAAGAAGTCGCTCACCACCACGCCCTTGGGCATGCCGGCCGCGCTGTCGCGCTCGTCGCGCATCAGGTCCTTCTTCGGATGCTCCAGGGGGTAGCCGAACACCGGCTGCTTCCAGTCCACCTCGCCGTACAGCGCCTTGGCGTAGGGGTCGACCAGCAGCTTGTGCGGGTTGCAGCGGTGCCCCTTCTCCGGCTCGTAGGGCCCGTGCACGCGCAGGCCGTACAGCGTCCCGGGCTCCAGGTCCGGCACGTAGCCGTGCCAGACGAACTCGGTGCTCATCGGCAGGTCGAAGCGCTCAATCTCCTTCGTCGGGTCCTGCCGGTCGAAGAGACACACCTCCACGCGCGTGGCCACCTGCGAATAGACCGCGAAGTTGGTCCCCGACCCGTCGAAGGTCGCGCCGCGCGGCCAGGGCTTGCCCGGCCAGATCTCCCGCTTGCTGCTCATCGTCTCACTCGATTCCGTGGGGAAGTGCCCGCGGAAGGTGGATGCGACAGCGCTGTGCGGCAAGACGTCCGGGTGCGCTGACTGTCCACCGGGCAGCGCTTTGACAAGTGGTAGGTGCTGAAACGACCTGCCCTGTCAGGCGGCGACGGCGTGGTCCAGCGAGCGCCAGGTGCCCAGGGCCCAGTCCTGCTCCTCGGGGTCGTCGAAGCTGACGACGCAGAGGGCGCGGCGGTTTCCGGAGCGGCACAGGGCCGTCAGGCGGCACTCGCCGGGGCCCACGTGCAGGGAGGCCCGGCCGCTGACGCGGGCGCCGTGGTGCTCCAGCTCCAGGGCGCGGCGCTCGGGGCTGGTGGGCGCCAGCTGCTCCTCCGCGGAGTCCCCCAGGGGCACCACGCGCACGGTGCGGCGGTGGTCGCGGGCCACCCAGCTGCCGTCCTGCAGGCGCGTCTCGGCCAGGGAGCCGGGGATGCGGATCTCCCAGCCCTCGGGGAGCGCCACCTGCACGGAGCCCCGCCGGTAGCCAATCGAAGGCCCGACGCCGGGCGACTCCAGGGCCCGGCGGTGCACCTCCTCCGCGACCGTCCCGCCCATGCCCAGGTAGCCGAGCACCTCCTGCCACTCGCGCCACGGGTAGGGGAGCGAGGGGTCCTGACGCCAGGCCTGCTCCAGCAGCCGGGCCACGTCGCGCAGGCGCTGGCGCTCCTCCTCCAGCAGCGGCGGGCGCCAGGCGACGTCCGTCCACAGGCGGCACAGCGCGCGCGTGAAGCGCTCGTGCGCGTCCACGACGGGGCTCCACCAGGGGAATACGTCCGTGCCCTGCCGCGGGTCCTCGTGCACGGTGCGCAGCCAACGCTCGTCGCGCGGCCCCAGGGGCGTGAGCAGCGCGCCGGGATGCTGGAAGGTGTGACCGAAGCGCATGGACAGCGCGAAGCCGGAGCTGCCCAGGCTGCGCATGCGCAGCACCTGGCCCACCGAGTGCTGGAGCCAGCCCAGGAAGTGCTCCTCCACCGGCCCCGCGTCGCCGGAGTGGAAGTAGCCCGTGGCGTCGCCCACGCCCGCATCCTCGTCAGGCGGGGCCCAGGAGATGTCGTGCAGGTCGCCCAGGGCCTTGAGCAGGTCCACCAGATAGCGGTGGTAGCCGGGGCCCACGGCGTGGGTCTCCGCGGACACGACGATGCGCTCCTGGGTCGCCGCGAGCAGCAACACCTCCGGCGCGGCCGGGTGCAGGCGCAGGTGCAGCACGGGAGCGCCCTGGGGGCCGTCCTCGATGCGGCTGCCCTCCAGCACGCCTTCGGCCACCTGCTGGACCCACGTCTCCACGCGCCGCAGCCAGAGCAGGGGCGCCTCCGGGGGGGCGAACAGCGGGTCGCTTGTTCCTCGTCGGCCTGCCAGCAACAGCTTCATGCGATGGACGCTCTCGGTTGGGGTGCGCGATGCCTGGACCTCTTTGGATAAGCCCCCGGTCGCTCCCTGTCATCCAAGAGAAGCGCATTCCGGCGCGGGGGGCATGCGGGCGGGGGAGCGCCCGGTGGCGGAAAGCCCGTACACGCCCCAACCTGAAAGGGGAAAGGAGGCGTTCGTCATGAGCAAGAAAGACGTGCTGCACATTCCCCTGGAGGGGCTGCCTCCCGCGCCGGCGCGCGAAGCCGGGACGGAGGACGAGCATGAGCGTCATGTGCCGTCCACCTTCGACCCGGGCGGTGGCCCTGGCAACGGCCCGGGTGACAACGGGAGCCCGCGCATCATCGAACCGGTGGGCCAGCCCTACTCGCCGGGCGTCAAGGTGACCTGATCATCACAGGCCCTGCTGTCTCCATGACCCCGCTGACGCCTTCAAGGGCGTCGGCGGGGTCTTGCTGTTCGTGCCCGCACTGAACGCTGGAAACGGAAGAAGCGCCCGCGACCGCTGGGGGTCACGGGCGCTTCCGGGGTCACCGTGCCGCCGTGGGTGTCACGGCGGCGGGGTGTGAGCAGGGTCTAGCGCGTGGTGCCGTTGTTGGGCGCCATGGTGCCCGTGGAGTCCGGCGTCGGCGTGGTCATGTTGCCCTTGGCGCCGGAGCTGTTCGGGTCGAGCGTGGAGTCGTTGGGCAGGCTGCTGTCGTCCGGGATGGCGCTGTCGTCCGTGTCCATGCCGGAGCCGCCCGTGCCCGGCTCGGTCATCTCGCCGTCGTGCACGCCCGGCTCGGCCTCGCCGGTGCCCGCGCCGCCGGTGCCGGGGTCCATGGTGCTGCTGTCGTCGCTGGCGGGCGGCAGCGTGGAGTCATCCATCGTGCCGGAGCCGCCGGTGCTGGAGTCCGAGGGCGGCATCGTCGAGTCCTGCGACGTGCTGCCCGTGTCGTAGCCGGAGCCGCCGCTGCTGGGCGGCGGCGTGGTGGTGGTGCCGGAGCCGGAGGTGTCCGTCCCGGTGCCGCTGGTGTCCATGCCCGAGCCGGTGGTGGAGTCGGAAGCCGGCGTCGGTTCGGTGCCGCGAGTCGCGGACTGATCCGACTTACAGCCCGTGCCGAGCGCGAGCGCGCCCGCGAGAACCGCCGCCACCGTCAGCTGGGTCTTCAGGAACTTCTTCATGTGGATTCCCCCGAATGAAGTGTGACCGCTTGAAAGGTCCTGACTGCCTGCACGACCGAAGGTGAGCAGACCCCACGGTGTGTGCAGGGGTGGCTCATCCGCCTGCCTGCTCGGGGAACGGCGCAGACGGCTGGAATGGGAGGCTTGCGTGGACGCAGCCGTCCTCCGGAATGCATGCGCGCCGGCCTGGGGTGCGTTGTCTCGTCAACCCCTGCCGGCCCGGGACGCTCAGGGGCCCACGGTGCCGTTGGTCACGTTGCCGCCGTTGAGTGGCGTCACGGAGTTGCTGGACGTGTTGCTGTCCGGCGACAGCGTGGTGCCCGCCGCCCCGGGTGCCGTGGTGCCGGTGGCGGGAGGCAGCACCACGCCCATGCTGGACGTCGTGCCCGTCGGAGTGCCTGGCGTCACGGTGCTGTTGGAGGCGCCCGGCAGCGTGGTGCCGGGGGTGGTCGTGGCGGGCGGCATCAGCGCGCCCGTGGTGGCGGTGGAGCCCGTCGAACCCGCGACGGTGGTGCTGGTGCCGGGGGCCAGCACCGCGCCGGTGCCCGTCACCGTGGGGCTGGTGCTGGGAGGAATCACCGCGCCGCTGCCCGTCACGGGGGTGCTGGTGCCGGGGCTGGAAGGCAGGATGTCGGGCGTGGCGCCAGGGACGGACGGCTGGGGGCTGTACGGCTGCGGAATCACCGCGCCCGTGCCGCTGCCGCCAATGCCCGGGTTGGCCGCGCCGTTGGGGTCGCCCAGGGGCTCCGTGTACGGGTTCCCGATGGGGGTGCCCGCGGGAGCGTTGGGGGCGGGGGTGCCCGGAGGCGCCCCCGGGTTCGGCTGGCCCGTGGTGATGGCGCCCGCGGAGTTCGGATCCACCTGCGCGCTCGCGGTGCCCAGCGCGAGCGTACCGGCCGCCAGCCCCATCCAGATCCATTGCTGAGACATGGTCCCGCTCCTTGCCGGTGTGCACGGCCGGGCGGACGACGCCTCGGCCTAATGGGAGGGCGTGGGCCTTTGAGGACCCTGGCCTTCTCTCATGAGGTGCTCACCCCGGGGGCGGGTGGAAACCGCACGGTGGCGCCGCTTGCGCTCGGAGAGCACCAGCAGCAGCGCCGGGAAGGTCACCAGCATGATGAGCAGGTTCATGCCGAACCCCACGTTCGCCAGCGCGCCAATGGAGTTGAGGCCCGGGTGGTCCGCGAGCAGCAGCGCGCCAAAGCCCACCGCGCTCGTGAGCAGGCCGCCGCAGATGGCCTTGCCCGTCTCCGAGTACACCCGCACGAAGTCGCTGCTCGGCGACGCGAGCCGCGTGATGAGGTGCACGCCCGCGTCCACCGTCGTCCCGATGAGCACCGGGATGACCAGGATGTTGAGGTAGTTGAACTCCATGTGCAGCAGCGGCATCAGCCCCAGCACCGCGAACAGCGACACCACCGTGGGCATCAGGCACAGGAGCGCGGTGCGCAGGCCGCCCAACGTCACCCACATGGCCAGCAGCACCGTGAGCGTCGAGCCCAGCAGGATGAACGGCGCCTCGTGCGCCACCGTGTCGAAGATGTCCGCCTGCACCATTGCCTCGCCCGCCACCACCGCGGCCCGGCCGTCCGGCAGCACCACCCCGCGCACTTCCTTCGCCAGCCGGCGCATGGCCTGGCCGTCGGACTGATCCGCGGACGGATACACCAGCACGAAGCCGGTGCCCGGGCCGCCGCGTCCCTCGAACTGCTGGCGCACGCTGCTCGGCAGGTCCGCCTCGGTGAAGGGCTTCGCCTCCACCTGCCCGCGCAGCTCCGCCAGTTGCTGTCGCTGCTGGGGGGTGAGCTGCCCTTCGGGCACGCCCTTCAGCAGCTTCCCGATGTCCTTCAGGATGGCCTGCTTCTCCAGCTGCCGGTCCGGCACGATGCTCGCGAGCGCCGCGACGAAATCCACCGTGGAGTCCGCGCCCCGCTGCTGCTTGCGTGCCTGGAGCTGCTGGACGACCGCTGCCTCCTCGCCACGCGAGTTCGTGAGCACCACCAGCGGGACCTGCGAATAGCCGATGAGCTGGTTGACGGCGCGGTCCAGGACGAACGAATCCAGGCGCTGGTCCTGCAACGATCCGATGTCGTAGTCGAACCGCAGGCGCGGAAGCTGCGTGAGCAGGCCCGCCACGACGAGCACGGACACCACGGTGAGCAGCCCACGCCGGTGGGTGATGACGCGGCCCAGCGGGGCCTCCGTCGTCTCCGTGGAGGACGCCCGAGGCCTCCAGCCCCAGCGCGACACCAGCCCCAGCACCGCCGGCAGCACCACCACGTACGCGAGGATGAGCACCAGCATGCCCACGCCCGCGATGACGCCGAACTCGCGGAACGCCCGGAGCTGGGACGTGCCCAGCACGAAGAAGGTGAGCGCCGCCACCAGCGCGGAGACGAGCGCCGCGCCCCCCGTGTGCGTGAACGCCTCGCGCGTGGCCTCCTCGGAGGACCTCCCCTCTCCGCGCAGGGCGAGGTAGCGGCCCAGCAGGTGGATGCCGTGCTCCACGCCCAGGCCGCCCAGGATGGCGCCCAGGAAGGCGGTCAGCAGATTGACCTGCCCGTACGCCACGGCCACCAGGCCGTAGGTCCACGCGAGGCCCGCGCCCACCGGCGCCAGCACCAGCCCCACCGACAGCGCGCTGCGGAAGTGCAGGACCAGGTAGAGCAGCACCAGCACCGTGGCCACCGTCGAGGACACGGCCACGTCGCGGGTGATCTGCGCCTGCTGATCCATCTTCTTCTGGAACGAGCCGGTGATCTCCGTGTGGAAGCCCGGCCCGTACTTCGCCAGGTCCTGCTGCTTCAGCACGGCCTGCACCTCGCCGACGATGTTCCTGGAGAAGGTGAGGTCCGCGGACGACGTCTCCGGCTTGGCCAGCACCACCACGCGGCGCGCGGAGGGATCCAGGTAGTAGTCACTGGGATGGCTGGACAGGCGCGTCACCGCGCCGCCGTCGTACTTCTTCTCGATGTCGCTGAAGTCCAGCGACGGAGCCGGTGCGTCGTCCAGCGAGACGAAGAGCGGGTTGGCGCGCTGCCGCTCCCACGTGAGGCGCGCGTCGATGCGGCGCTCCACCTCCTTCAAATCTTCTGGCGACAGGAAGTAGAGCGCATGGCTCCGGAAGAAGCTGCTGGGGCGGGTGATCTCCACGTAGCGGATGCCCGGCAGCGCCTCCAGCTTCGGCGCCACGTCATCCGCGAAGCGCTGGAGCTGCGCCGGGTCCGCGTCCTCGCCCACCACCACCACCCACCCCTGGGCGCCGAAGCGCTCCTCCAGGCTGTGGATGGCCTGCACACTCTCGAAGGAGTCGGGCAGCAGGCTCACCAGGTTCGCGTTGAGGGACAGGTGGCGAGCGGACAGCAGGCCCACGACGGACAGCACGAGCGCGCAGACGAGCGCGACGACAGGGCGGCGGTGGTTGTGCGCGGCCAGCGCACCCATCGTGCGCTCCACCCGGTGCATCCACGTGCGCTCCGCTGGTGAAGACGGGGGTGAGGCCATGACCGTGCTCCCATGGGCGCCTGCTTCCTGGCAGGACCCGTGTCGGAGCAAAAGCTGACCATCCCGCAGTCTCCTGCACCACGGCGCGACGGGGAGGCCCGCCCGTACGCCCAGGACCGCAAGGAGGGGTGGGGCAAAATGCCTCAACCGCCAGAGGGAGAGGCGATCCCCTGGCATGACACGCGCTGGGGCGGCATACATGGCGCGGTTTGTTCATGCCCGCTTTGTTCCCACGACCAGGCATACGGCCGGTGGAGGCCCCGGGCCGATGCCTGGACGCACGGTGGCTCGGGGCATATACGCGTGAGCAGCCCGGTTCGTTCGGGCTCAAGGTTGTCCCGGTCGTCACGGCGCGGGCTTTCAGCAGGAAATCACATCCATGAGTGAGACGCGGTGGTCCGGACGGTTCGAGGCGGCGATGGGCTCCCTGGCGGCCCGCGGCCACCAGCGGCCCTGGGTGGCGCTGTTCGTGGCGCTGTTGCTGACGGGCCTGGGCGTCTTCTTCGCACGCGACCTGCGCCTCAACGCGGACCTGACGAACCTGCTGCCCAGGTCGTTCCCGTCCGTGCAGGACCTGGAGAAGCTGCGCACGCGCTTCGGCGGCATGGGCAACGTGGTGGTGGCCGGCATTGGCGCGGAGCCGGAGCAGCTCAAGCAGTTCGTGGATGACATGGCGCCGAAGCTGGCGACGCTGTCGGAGGTCCGCTTCGTCAACGCGCAGCGGCCCAGCCAGTTCTTCGACGAGCACGGCCTCTACTACGTGGACCTGCCGGACCTGAAGACCATCCAGGAGCGCATCGACGCGCGCTTCGCGTGGGAGAAGGAGCAGGCCAACCCGCTCTTCGTGCGGCTGGAGGAGGAGCCCCCTCCGTCGCTGGACTTCAGCGACATCCAGAAGAAGTACACCGGCGGCGCGAACATGCGGCTCGCGGGGCAGGGCGGCCTGTACTACCTGGATCCGCAGGAGCGCATGGTGGTGATGCTGCTCAAGGCCCGGGGCTCGTCCGCGGACCTGGGCTACTCCAAGCAGGTGATTGCCCAGGTGCAGGACTACCTGGCGAAGCAGGACCTGTCGAAGTACGGCCCCGGCTTCCACACGGAGATCACCGGCACGTTCAAGAAGAAGATCGACCAGCAGGCGGTCATCACCGGGGACCTGGCGCGCGCGTCCTCGCTGGCGCTGGTGCTGCTGCTGGCCTACCTCGCCTTCCACTTCCGCAGCGCGCTGTCCGTGGGCCTCACCATGGTGCCGGTGATCGCGGGCCTCATGTGGACCTACGGCTTCGTGGGCGTGGCGTATGGGCAGGTGAACCTCCTGACGGGCTTCCTCGCGGCGGTGCTGGGCGGCCTGGGCGTGGAGCACGGCATCCACCTGGTGGGGCGGTGGGGCACGTTGCGCTCGGAGGGCATGACGTCGGAAGAGGCGGTGCGCGAGACGTTCAAGCACACGGGCTTCTCCGCGCTCATCTCCGCGCTGGTGGCGGCGCTCACGTTCCTGAGCCTGTCGTGGTCGGAGTTCAGGGCGTTCCACGAGTTCGGCGTCATCGCGGCGGTGGGCATGCTGGTGAGCGTGGCGTCGTACCTGCTCATCCTGCCGGCGCTGCTGGGGCTGGTGTCGCGCGTGGGCTGGGTGCCGCGCGAGCACCAGTCGCAGTCGGGGCCCATGGCGATCCTGGCGCGCTTCCTGCCGCGCCGCTACCGCGCGGTGGTGCTGGTCCTTGGCGTGGCGCTGGTGGGGCTCATCAGCCAGGCGTACCGGGTGACGTTCAACTACGACTCCACGAAGCTGGATGACGTGTCGCTGCCGAGCGTGCGGCTGGACCGGCGCATCGACCACATCCTGGGCTATTCCGCGACGCCGGTGGTGGTGCTGACGGACACGCAGGGGATGGAGCGCGAAGTGGTGAACCAGCTCCAGGCGCGCAAGGCGAAGTACGGCAAGGACTCCACCATCGACTTCGTGGGCGCGCTGGAGGACCTGGTGCCCCAGCACCAGGAGGAGAAGCACGCGCTGCTCCAGTCCATCCACAAGAAGCTCCAGCGCATCGACCCGGAGCGCGTGGAGAAGGCCCAGCGTGAAGAGCTGCTGCGCGCGGTGAGGATGACGGCCGCGAAGCCCTTCACGCGCGAGGACCTGCCGGTGGGCCTGCGCCGCCAGTTCGAGCCGGCGGCCGGCCAGAAGGGCGGCGTGGTGCTGGTCTACGCGAACGTGAGCCTGTCGGACGGCGTGGGCACGCGGCGCTTCACCAAGGAGGTGCGCAACCTCCAGATGCCGGACGGCAGCCAGGTGTCCGCGGCGGGCGAGGCGCTCATCCTGGCGGACATCCTGGACATGGTGGCCTCCGAGGGGCCGCGCATCCTGGTGGCCGCGGTGGTCAGCGTCTTCCTGGCCATGTGGCTGACGCTGGGCTCCTTGCGCAACGCGGTCATCTGCATGCTGCCCACGCTGCTCTCCATCGCGGCGCTGGTGGGCCTGATGTCCATCCTGGGCCTGCAGTTCAACTACCTGAACATCGTGGTCATCCCGGTGCTCATTGGAACGACGGTGGACGCGGGCGTGCACCTGATTGAACGCCTGGGTGAACCGGGCGCGGACTTCACCACCGTGTACGCGGAGACGGGCCGGGCCATCACCGGCGGCCTGCTCACGAGCGCCATTGGCTTCCTGGCGCTGGTGTTCGCCAAGCACCCGGGCCTCAACTCCATTGGCGACCTGGCCAACCTGGGCTTCGCGGTGAACATGATCATCGTGCTGGTGGGCTTCCCGGCGCTCCTCCTGCTGGTGGACCGCTGGCGCAACAAGCACGGCGCCGCCGCGACCCCGGCCAGCGACGACGGAACCGGGCGCCCCGCGGAGAGCTGAACCCCACCGGGGGGGCTGGGGCCGTTCCGCAAGGCGACACTGCGGAGAGACGAACGGGCATGGGCGCCCGGGAGTCCCCGGTCCCATCTTGCTCCGGTATGGGGCGCCCATACTTCAGGCATCAATCCGGCCGGATGTTCGAGAACGCCTTCATGGAGGCGGCCTCGAAGCTGCACCCCGCGGTGCCGGTCCTCCTGTACGTCCCGCTCACGGTGGGCCTGCTCGGGTGGGGCCTGTACGCGGGACGCACGACGGTGGGGGCGAGCGTGCTGTTCGTGCCGCTCGGCCTGTTGACGTGGATCCTCATGGAGTACAGCACCCACCGGTACTTCTTCCACTGGGAGGGCAAAGGCCCGCTCACCCGGCGGGTGCATGAGATTGCCCACGGCTACCACCACAAGTACCCGGACGACGCCCAGCGCCTGGTGATGCCGCTCATCGTGACCGTCCCGCTGTCGTCCCTCATTGGCGGGTTGCTGTGGCTGGTGGGCCGCCCGGTGCAGATGCTCCCGTACTTCGTGGGCATCGTCTGGGGCTACGTGGCCTACGACACCCTCCACTGGGCCACGCACCACCGCACGCCGCGGACGGCCTGGGGCAAGGCGCTGCGCGCGCACCACATGGCGCACCACTTCGCGACGCCGGACCGCAACTTCGGCATCAGCAACCGGTGGGTGGACATCCTGATGGGCAGCGGCGGACGAAGCTCCAGGCACGCCGGGAAGGAAGCGTCAGTCCAGGAGGCTCCTGCCAGGGAGGGCTCCAGGGAGAGCTCTGGCGCCAAGACGTGAGGCGCGAAGCGCGAGCGGCAGTTTACGCGGCCTGCTCCGGCACGCCCGTCCACGCGGCCACGAAGTCCGCGAGTCCCCGCAGCTGCCGGTCGTTGAGCGTCGCCTGCCAGCGTGCGTGGCGCACCGCCCGGTAGGCCTCCGGCGCGTCCCAGCCGCGCGCCACCATCACCGCCAGCCCCATCAGCGGCCCGCGCCCCACGCCGTGCTCGCAGTGCGCATACAGCACGCCGCCCGCGTCCAGCCGGGGCAGCGCCCAGCGCACCCCTTGCGAGAGCTGCTCCACCGACGGCGGATAGCGGTCCGTCACCGGCAGGCTCAAGAGCTCGATGCCCAGCGCCGCCAGCGCCTCGCGGTCGTCACAGCGCTCCGCGCGCAGGTCGATGACACACGTGATGCCCCGGGCCTTCAGCTCGCCGTAGCGCGCGCGGGCCACGCTGCCGCCCACGTGCAGCCATGGGTTCACCTGGGACACGTTGAGCGCGCGCTTGCCGGGGAGCTTGGTGGTCCACTCCACCCCGCGCGCCACCACCCGCAGCACCTGCTTGCGCACGAACCCCCGGACGCCCGGGACGTGATGCACCGACCGAAGCAACGACTCGCTCACGCTTGAAGACCCCTGCCGGCTACTCGCCTTCCACCGACACTTCCATCAACCCTTCCACCGGCGCCTTGCCCGGGCGCTCCATCACGCCCCGCAGCAGGTACGTCACCGGCGAACCCACCACCGGCTTCACCAGGCCGCCCAGCACGCCCAGCGACTCCACGGGCGCGCTGCGCTGGAGCAGCGACGTGCCCTTGAGCGTCATCGCCGGCTTGCCGTCGCGGTCGGTGAGCTCCGCCCGAAACGTGCTCTTCTCCTTCGCCCCCATCTGCGTCACCGTGAAGGACTCCAGGAGCCGCGCGGCCCCCTTGCCCTCCCAGACGTAGACAGGCGCGTAGTCACCCTCCTGCCCCTCGCGCGCCAGCACCACCACGTGCTGCGGACCCTTCATCGCGCGGAAGCGCACCCAGCGCTTCGCCAGCTTCGCCGGCGCCACCGTGCTGCGCGAGTGGTCCGCGTACCCGCCGCCCGTCAGCGTCACCGCCGCGGCCTTGGGCACCTGGAGCGTCACCTTCACGGGGCTCGCGCCCAGCAGCACCTCGTGGCGGTAGCGGTCCTTGCCGTTCTCCACCACGGAGCCCTCCGGCGACCACGGCTCGGGCTTCTTCGCGTACTCCAGCGTCACCCGCCCGCTGTCCAACGCCGCGTCCACCTTCAGGCCCGCGTCCGTCACCTGGGCCGTGCACGTGCCCAGCTTGAGCGTGTCCGTGTCGGGCGTGTAGCCCCACTCCTTCGCCCCCATGCGCGTCTGCGGCGACCAGACAGGCTTGCCCGGCCGCAGGACGGTGGCGCGGCAGATGCCCGTGCGCGACCCCGGCCCGATGTTCGTCACCGACAGGTTCACCGTCACATAGGTGCCGTCGTCCGCATCCGCCACGAAGGTGAAGCTCTCTCCGTACCGGTCGCTGGAGTCGTAAGACAACCCCAGCACGCCGCCCGCCGCCGCCACCCCCGGAAGCGAAAGCAGGGCCCCCACCAGGAGGGCCCTCAAGCCGCGGGCGCGCGTTTCACGCCGCATGGGGCCGCTGCTCCAGGAGCTCATCCGACGACGTGTCGTTGAAGACGTAGTCGCGCTGCAGGGGCAGGTTCCACGCGAAGTAGACGATGCCGCGCACCACCCACCAGCCCAGCGTGTACGCCAGCTGCGGGTGCAGCGTGAGCAGCGCCACGCCGCCCGCGTTGAGCAGCGCGCTGGTCGCGCTCACCAGTGTGTAGCGCGCCAGCTGCGGCGCCACCGCCCCCTGGCTGCGGAAGGTGATGACCCGGTTGATGGAGTAGTTCACCACGCCGCCCAGCACGCAGCCGGCCACCGTGGCCCACACCGGAGAGAGGCCTCCCCACTCCACCATGCCCAGCACCGCTGCGAAGTCCACCGCCGTGGCGATGGCGCCCGCCGCCGCGTTGAAGCCGAACAGCGCCACGCCCGAGCGCTGCCGCACCGGCTTCTTGGGCGTCAGGGCCCGCACCAGCGTGCGGAAGCGCGCCAGCGCCGTGACGTTGCTCAGGACGGCCACGAACACCAGGCCCGCCACCGCCAGCCAGTGCATGGGGTGCTTCTCCGCCGGCCAGAACAGCGCCTCCAGGATGGGGGACAGCGCCGTGCCCACGCCCAGGAACAGCACCCGCTCCAGCCGCTGCATCGCGCCGTCGCGCACGCTCACGCCCAGGCCTTCACCCTTGGCGCGCACGTACGGCACCAGCGAGGAGCCCAGGAGCGCCCCCAGCGCGGGCAGGAGCACCCAGGTGTCCCGGTAGTACCAGGCCAGGCCCATCAGCATCGCGGAGTCCACGTAGCGGTCCAGCACGGAGTCCAGCGCCGCGCCCGCGGGGTTGGCCTCCTTGCGGGTGCGCGCCACGCGGCCGTCCATCACGTCCAGCACGCCCGCCAGCAGGAACAGCCAGCCGCCCAGCGCGAAGCGGCCCGCCGCCACCGCCACGCCGGAGGACACGCCCAGCAGGCCCGACAGCATGGACAGCGCGTTGGCCGGCAGGCCCGAGCGCAGGAGCACCCGCCACAGCGGCTGGATGACCCAGAAGAAGTAGTGGCGCAGGAAGAAGCCCACCAGCACCGACTTGCCGCGCGTCAGCGTCTCCGCGTCCCGTGGGATGCCCTTGATGGCGCAGCGGATACAGAAGAGCACCAGGCCCACGAGGAAGTAAGCGACCGCGAAGAGCGCGGGCGCCAGCGCGGTCCAGATGCGCGCCGAGGGGGACAGGTCGCCACTCAGCAAGGCCAGGACGTTGTCATGCACGGGTGTTTCCTCCAGACGGCAGGGACACGGGCGCCATTCCTGGCGCTCCCATGGCCCGTCTTGCGAAGACAGCCCTCACGGCGACGAAGGCCACGACCGCCGCGGCCATGCCCGCGAGCACGTCGAGGACATAGTGGTGCGTGAGGTACACGGCGGAAAAGGCGACGAGCAACGCGAACAGGATGGTGCCCACCCGCCACGCGGGGCCCTTGTGCCACAGGACGAGCACCATCATCAGCGGGTAGGCCGCGTGCAGCGACGGCATGGCCCCGAAGACGTTGGGGTTTCTGGCGTAGAAGTTCGCGAAGTAGTGGATGCCGAAGAAGGCGTCGAAGCGCGCGGTGCCCGCCGGACTGGGTGGCGCCGCCAGGTTCGCGACTCCCGGCCCGTACTTCAGCACGTACCAGGGGGGCGCCGCGGGGTAGAGCACGTAGATGACCACGCCAATGGCGTTCACCACGAAGAAGGCCCAGCAGAGCTGTTCGAACCTCGCGTCCTTCTTGAAGAAGAACAGGAGCGCCACGAGGAAGACCTCGTAGAGGTAGGCCGCGTAGGCGAAGCCGCACAAGAGGTCCAACGGCGTGTTGGGGTGACGCGACCACCACTCGGGCCAGTGCGTGCCTCCCGGGGCGGGGAACAGCAGCTTCTCCAGGTTCCACAGGTCGCCGGTGTGGATGGTGCCGCGCACCCCCAGCCACAGCGCCTGGCTGTCCAAAATCATGCCGGTGAGCCACAGCGGGAACGCGCCGCGGAGGAACCGCCGCGGGCCGGCGCCGGCCCAGGCCAGCACCACCAGCAGCAGGTCCGCCGCGCCGTGCTCCCACCGGACTCTTCCGGTGGTGACCACCAACGCGAAGTGGCCCGCCGCCATGACGGTGACGAGCCACTTGAACGCGGAGGCGTTCTTATCGGGCGAGCGGGAGGTCATCCCCGTAGTAGTCCAGCCCCAGGTGGGTGATGGGCTCTTCGCCCGCGACGACGCGCAGCGTGTTCTTCAGCTTGGTCAGCTGGATGAACAGGTCGTGCTCCACCGGCAGGCCGGGGTGCGCCATCGGGCTCTTGAAGTAGAAGGACATCCACTCCTGGATGCCGCGCCACTCCAGCCGCTTGGCCAGGTCCAGGAACAGCGCGATGTCCAGCACCAGCGGCGCCGCCAGGATGGAGTCGCGGCAGAGGAAGTTGACCTTGATCTGCATCGGGTAGCCCAGCCACCCGGTGATGTCGATGTTGTCCCAACCCTCCTTCGCGTCGCCGCGGGGCGGGTAGTAGTGGATCGACACCTTGTGCGAGTACTTGTTGTACAGCTCCGGGTACAGGTCCGGCTGCAGGATGGTGTCGAGCACGCTCGACTTGGTCACTTCCTTGGCCTTGAAGGCCTGGGGATCATCCAGCACCTCGCCGTCACGGTTGCCCAGGATGTTGGTGGAGAACCACCCCTCCAGGCCCAGCATGCGCGCCTTGAGCGCGGGCGCGATGACGGTCTTCATCATCGTCTGGCCGCTCTTGAGGTCACGGCCCGCGACGGGCATGCCCTCCTGCTTCGCCAGCTCCTGCAAGGCGGGCGTGTCCACGCTGGCGTTCGGCGTCGCGTTGGCGAACGGCACGCCTTCCTTGATGGCCGCGTAGGTGTACAGCGCCGTGGGGTTCACGTCCGTGCTGTTGCTGTCCAGCGCCTTCTCGAAGTTGGCCAGCGACTGGAAGGCCTCCGGCAGCGGGCGGAAGGTCTCCACGCTGCTGCACACCACCATCACGGCGCGCTTGGCGTTGAGCTCCTTCTTGAAGTCCCGGATGTCCTGGCGGATGGCCTCGATGCTCTCGCGGTGCGTCTTCGTGGCCTTGATGTGGTTGGCCGCGATGCGCCGCACGAACTCGGGGTCGTGCACGCCCTGCTTGGGCTTGATGCCCTGGAGGAAGGGCTTCACCTGCTCCAGGTGCTTGTCGTTCAGCACGCCAGAGCGCACGGCCACCTGGTAGGCGTCCTCGCTGATGATGTCCCAGGCGCCGAAGACGACGTCTTCCAGGGTGGCCAGCGGCACCAGCTCATTGAGCTTCACGGTGCGGCCGTCGGTGCGCTTGCCCAGACGGGCGGTGCCCATCTGCGTGAGCGAGCCAATGGGGGCGCCCTTGCCCTGCCGCGCAAGCTCCACACCCGCCATCAGCGTGGTGGACACCGCGCCCAGGCCGGGGATGAGCACCGCCAGCTTGCCCTCGGGCTTCGCGACCTTCTTCTTGTTCTCCATTGTGCTGATTCCTTCAAAAGGCGGGAAATCGCTCCGCCCCAATGAGCGTCTCCGAGTCCGTCCATCCGGCGCCGGCAACGCTGCCGGACGGAAGGTGGAAAATCTCGAAAGCGGATGGTTGATACTCTAAACCGTCTGTCACTTCAACGTGATGTGCGGACGGTTTTCCGGCTCGTACCACGGCGGCGCCCGGCTGCATGACTCGGGCCGAGGCCGGGTTACAAGCCAGGACGAACGGCGCTGTCAGAGAAACAGCATCCATGGGGCAAAAGTCTCACCCACCACGGCGGGCTCCCTCGGGGGCGCTCGCCGGGTGGGTCCGGGTGGTACGGGTCTGAGGCTGTCCTGCTTTCACACACCCCCTGACACACGTGTCAGCTTTTGAGAGCGTGGGAGCCGCCGGGTTTCCGGCGGCCCCTGTCCGGGCCGCCGATCAGTTGTGGCGGGCGCCCCGGTCGAGCTTCTGGTTGTCGCCCGGGTGGTACTTGTCGCCGGTGAGGACGGCCTTCACGAACCCGACCAGCTGGACCATCTTGCTGTTGGGCGTGTCCCAGTACTCGGCCTTCTCGACGGAGACGCGCAGCAGGGCGAGGTTCGGATCATCCAGCCCCTGGGGGAACCAGGCCTTGAGGGACGGGTTCCACAGCTCCTTCGCCTTGGCCTTGTCGTGGACCAGCTGGCAGCGTCCGCTGACGGACACGTACCGGTCCTTCGTGGGGTCGGAGTAGGCGAGGCTGACATGGTGGTCCTTCTGCACCTCGTCCACCTTGTGCGTGTGGTCGTTGGTGAAGAACCACAGCTCCCCGTCGAAGTCCTTGTCGTAGGTCCACATCGGCCGGCTGCGCAGGCTGCCGTCGGTGTCCACCGTCGTCATCATCGCGACCTTGATGCCGTGGATGAGCTTGCCCAGGTGCTCCACCACGTCCTGCGGACTCTTCGTCGTCGTCGTCATGTGCTCGCCTCCCCTTGGGGGTTGAAGGTAGGCAGCGGCCGGGCGGGGAACACCGTCCGTGCGGGCGGGTCGCCACCAGGGCAGCCGGGCGTGTGATAGGGGGCGTGCCGGGCGCGCTTGCTTGTTTCTTCCTTCGGAACGGGGCGTGACGCCCGGGAGCGACACGGATGCTGAAGACCGCGTGGAACGAGTGGAGCCTCAAGGCGCTGCAGCTGGAGACGGCCCTGCTGGCGCTGGAGGAGATTGAGCTGCCGGACGCGATGCACGCGCTCCAGGACGCCGCGCAGCAGAAGCTGCTGGAGCTGGCGCGGGCGTGGCAGAAGACGCAGCCGGCGAAGGAGCCGCGCCAGTGGAAGCGCGAGGAGACGGCCGGGGGCACGCCGCGCGACGAGGAGCTGGCGGACCTGGTGAAGGGCTTCCGCGAGGACGCCAAGACGTGGACGCTCTACCGGCTCACCAGCGACAAGAAGGAAGTGGTGGAGACGGTGGTGTCGGAGGGGCGCGCGTGCATGGCGGCGGGCGGCGAGTACTACCTGGGCCAGTGGGACGCGGAGGAGGGCGTGCTGGAGGTGGGGCGCGACGACGAGGCCGGCGAGCCCGGCACCGGGCTGGTGTTGGAGCCCGGCGGAGAGCTGCGCTACACGCCGTCGCCGGATCTCTAGGCCGCGCGGTCTACGACTCGAAGAGCTTCACCATCCGCGCGCGCAGCTTGTCGTCCGGCAGCCGTCCGAAGCCCGCCTTCACG
>NZ_RAWK01000006.1 GCF_003612165.1 Corallococcus aberystwythensis
CTCCTATTGCGACCGGTGTGCCAACGGTTTCCCCCTCGGGGCGGGGCGCGGGTGTGTCCCTGGGGCCACAGGCGGGAGGGGAAAAGCGTGGCAGGGGCGTGGGCCGCGTGCGACGGTCCGCGCCGCATGCGAATCGCGACCTGGAACGTGAACTCGGTAAGGGCCCGGCAGCAGCGGTTGGTCAACTGGCTGAAGAGCGCCCAGCCAGACGTGCTGTGCCTTCAGGAGCTCAAGTGCACCGACGCGGACTTCCCCTTCGACGCGGTGAAGGAGGCGGGCTACTTCGCCGCGGTGCACGGGCAGAAGACGTACAACGGCGTGGCCATCCTGGCGAAGACGGAGCCCACGGACGTCATCCGGGGCCTGTCGGACGGGGTGGATGACACGCACGCGCGCTTCATCTCCGCGACGGTGAACGGCATCCGCGTGGTGAGTGCGTACGCGCCCAACGGACAGCAGGTGGACTCGCCCGCGTATGTCTACAAGCTGGAGTGGTACCGGCGGCTGCGGAACTACCTGGACACGCGCCACAAGCCGGATGACCTGGTGGTGATGGGCGGGGACTGGAACATCGCGCCGGAGCCCATCGACGTGTACGACGTGGCGCAATGGGAAGGGCAGACGCTCTTCACCCTGCGCGAGCGGGACGCGCTGCAACAGCTCCGCGCCTTCGGCCTGACGGACGCGTTCCGCCAGCTGCACCCGGACGTGCAGAAGTTCTCCTGGTGGGACTACCGGATGCTGATGTTCCCCAAGAACAAGGGCGTGCGGATTGATCACCTGTTCCTCACGGCGCCGCTGCTGCCCCGGCTCACGGCATGTGACGTGGACCGCGAGGAGCGCAAGGGACAGCAGCCGTCGGACCACGCGCCGGTGTGGCTGGAGCTGAAGGACTGAGTAGAGTCGGAGGCATGTCCGTCCTCCGACTTGAATGCACGAAGTGCGACCAGACGTATGCGCCGGGCAAGGTGTGGAACCTGTGCACGGCGTGTCAGGCACCGTTGTTCGCGCGCTACGACCTGGAGCGCGCCGCGAAGACACTGCGCAAGGAAGCGCTGCCCGGACGCGAGCGCTCCATGTGGCGCTACCACGAGGTGCTGCCGGTGGACGACCCGGCGCACCGGCTGACCCTGGGTGAAGGCTTCACGCCGCTGCTCGCCACTCCCCGGCTGGGCGCGCGGTTGGGTTTGAAGCAGGTCCTGGTGAAGGACGAGAGCGGCAACCCGACAGGCTCCTTCAAGGCGCGAGGCCTGTCCGCCGCCGTCTCCATGGCGAAGGCGCTGGGAGCGAAGGCGGTGTGTCTGCCTTCGGCGGGGAACGCGGGCAGCGCGCTGGCGGCGTACGCGGCGCGGGGAGGCCTGGAGGCGCACGTCTTCGTGCCGAAGGACATCGCGTCATTGTTCCTGATGGAGACGCGGGCTTACGGCGCGCACGTGGAGACGGTGGAAGGGCTCATCTCCGATGCGGGCCGCGTGTGCGCGGGGCTGGCGAAGGAGCACGGCTGGTACGAGTGCGCCACGCTGAAGGAGCCGTACCGCGTCGAGGGCAAGAAGACGATGGGCTACGAGCTGGCGGAGCAGCTCGGGTGGACGCTGCCAGACGTCATCCTCTATCCGACGGGCGGGGGCACGGGGCTCATCGGGATGTGGAAGGCCTTCGAGGAGATGGAGGCGATGGGGCTCATCGGCGCGAAGCGGCCGCGCATGGTGGCAGTGCAGGCGGAGGGCTGCGCGCCCATCGTGAAGGCGCACTCGGAGGGCAAGCCGGACGCACCCATGTGGCAGGGCGCGACGACACACGCGCACGGCCTGCGGGTGCCCAAGGCGCTGGGGGATTTCCTCATCCTGCGCGCGGTGAAGGACAGCCATGGCACGGCGGTGTCGGTGACGGAGGAGGAGATCGTCCAGGGCACGAAGGACGCAGCCGCGGCGGAGGGCCTTTTCATGGCGCCGGAAGGCGGCGCATGCGTGGCGGCGCTCAAGAAGCTCCAGGCCACGGGTGACGTGAAACCGGAGGAGACGGTGGTCGTCTTCAACACGGGCACGGGCTTCAAGTACGTGGAGAACATGGCGCCCTTGTGGTGAGCACCGTTCCTGAATGACTGGGATTCAAGAATGAGAATCCCAGAGTCTGGTTGGCGCGGTGTGTTGGATGAAATCCAGATGTGTCGCTTGTCTTTGTGAAGACAATTCGTACGATGGGTGAATGCACTTCGTTCAAATCGAGATGAGCAACGAGCGGTTGGCCGAGAACGTGAAGTACTCGGTGTTGGACAACAAGCTGGCCCGGTTTGTGACCGTCGTGGGCAGCACCCGGAGCTTCACCGTCGAAAATGGCATCAAAGACACGAAGGCCTTCGTGGTGACCTTCCAGACGGAGAATCTGGAGGAGGTCAAGACGATGATGACGGACCCGACGATGAGGGTCGCGTCGATGTGTGCCTGGGAAATGGCGGCCTGAGGTGAGCAGACCCCTGGGACCTCCGCCGCGTCCGCCTGGAATGCCGCCCGTGCCTGAAGCCCCGGAGGCCGAGCCGGTAGGGTCGGCGCACATGAAGCCGGACGGCACGCTGGAACTCCGGATGTCCGCGCGAGGGCCCGGGGCCATCGCGGGCGAGGCGCTGTTCATCCTGAAGCCGGATCATCCCCGCTACGCAGGGGTGCTTGAGCACCTGGGCCCGATTGAGCCCGGTAGCTACGCACAGGTGATGCCGTTTCCCCCGGGCGTGTTCTGACGTGGGATTGATATGAAGTCGCGCGATGCGAGCGCGCGCCTTCATGCTGTTCCTATTGGTGGTGTCGTTCCTCGGAGGCTGTGCATCCGCCCCCTTGCCCGCGCTGGAGGACTGGGGCGCGGCGGAGGAGGACCACGCCTGCGAAGGCGACGACCGGTGCGTGGCGCTGGTCTGCGCGGATGACCTCTGCGGGCTCTATCGCTGCGAGGACACCGGTGTGCTGCTGGCACGGGGCGGCATCCGGCCTCCTGTGTCGTCAGCGGCGCCCGGTTCGGGACCCCGGCGCAACTGGGGCAGCGCTCAGTCGCTCCCAGGTGACCGCGAGGCCATCTTCGTCATCCGCTGGTACAACCATCCCGCCCCGGCTCCGCCACCCGATGGCAGGAAGCCTTCAGGGGCTGGATGGGTTAAGCATCACCTCTATCCGCAGGATCCGAACCTCGCGATATTCTTCAGGCGACAGGGCGGTATCAACGTACATGACTTCACGATGATCATCCCTCGTGCGGAGCATGTACGGCTACATGGGGTGGGGGGCCGGGGCGGCCCTTGGAATCAAGCGTGGCGCGACTTCGCTCGCGAACACACGAGGGCCACCCCAAAGGAAATCCAGGACCAACTGGCTCGGATGATCGTTGACTTCAACATCATGGGTCCCATTGTTCACTACTACCAGCTTCGCTAGGTGCCGGGAGGATGTGTGAGATTCTTTGAGGTGGAACCCAGGGAAGGCCCGCGCTTCACTGGCTATATCAATGGCGTGCACCGATGGGGCCTGCCGGGTGGGCTCTGCCCGGCCTGCCATTCGAGCCCGGGTGGACTGGGAGAGGCGTATCCGTCCGTGGATCTCTCGGGCTGGGCCCATCGTCAGGAACTCGTAGAGGCTCGGCAAGTACCGCTTGAGGAGTATGAGCGATTGCGTGAGCTGGTTCGGTCCCAGGTCCCTTTTGATGCCCCGTTGTTCCCAGGTGCTGAGTTCGGGCCTCTCACAGGGAAGGCCTCCGGCAAATGGGGAGCAATCCATCTGCCAGAACCATGGACCCTCGTCATGCGGCGCGATGCACTGGAGCGCATGCGTGAAGAGGGCATCGCGCTTCGTGCCAGCAAGATGGACCTGCGGTTCCTGGGGCGGACGGAAGTGGAGTTACTGGAGATCGAAGTCCATCCCCGCGGCCGAGTGCACGACAGTTGTTTCCCTGAAGGACGAGAACGTCCATGCGCACGGTGTGGGCGTCAGGGAGGCGGTTATCCGAAAGAGCCCATCCTGGACGGACACACCCTGCCTAAGGACCAGGACCTGTTCCGGCTGACGGACTACACGACCATCCTCATCGCCACGGAGCGATTCATGCAGGTTGTCGAACGCCATGGACTGGAGGGTGTCGTGTTCAAGGGACTCCCTGTCCTTTGACCTATGGCTCCACGTCCAGCCGGGTCCAATCCGAAGCCACCTGGAGCTCCAACACACCGTTCTCGACACGGTGTGCACGTACCCCCGTGACCTGTCCCACGGACTTCAAGCCATACACCCGGATCGTCTCCTCCGTCCGGGCCCGCAGAAGCGTCCCTGTCTCGCTCCGCTCCAATTGCATCACTCCGTCCGTCACTCCGCCGCGCAGCACCGTGAGCCGTGATTCACCGTATCCATCTCCCGCGTCTTCATAGAGCCGGCCGTGCACCTCCGGCGCCGCGTGCACGTGCCACTCCAGGTGCTTCCAGTTCGCGTCCGTGGTGTGCATCGCGGGCCGTGTCAGCGCCACCGCGCCTCCCGCGCGCAGCCACACCGGCACCGTGTCCAGCGGCCCGTCCGCGATGACGTACTGCCCTCCCTCGCGCACCTCGCCCGTCCTTCCCAGCCCCGGCCATTCCAGCCACGCGCCCGCCGGCAGGTACGCCAGCCGCTTCGTCTGTCCCGGCCGCACCACCGGCGCCACCAGCAGGTCCCTGCCGAACAGGAACTGATCAAACGCACCGGCCGCCTCCGCGTCCCCGGGCGCCTCCATCAACAACGGCCTCAAGGGCGCGAGCCCCGTCTCCGACGCCTCGTGCATCAGCGTGTACAGCGTGGGCAACAGCCGGTACCGCCGCTCCAGAGCCTCGCGCGCCAGCGTCAGGTACGGCTCTCCGTACCGCCACGGTTCCTGCGGCGCGACCCCCTTGCCCGCGTGGTTGCGCATCAGCGGATAGAACGTGCCCGTCTGCATCCAGCGCACCAGCAGCTCACCGGTGGCCCTGCCGATGAAGCCCGGGATGTCCACGCCCGTGAAGGCCACCGCCGCCAGGCCCAGGCCCATCAACATCGGCAGGGATGTCTCCAGTTGCGACCAGTGGCTGGAGTTGTCCCCCGTCCACACCGCCGAGTACCGCTGGATGCCCGCGAACCCCGCTCGCGTCAGCAGGAACGGCCGGACCTCCGTCCGCAGCTCGCGCAGCGCCTCGAACGCGCCCTTCGCCATGCCCAGCGCGTAGACGTTGTGCACCTCCAGGTGACGCTTGTCCCCGTGGCGCGCGTCGTACGGCAGCGTGTTGCCCTCCACCTTGCCCACGCCGTCGGAGCGCTCGCTCGTCAGCGTGAGGATGCCCACGTCCGGCTGCACCGCGAAGCACGACGGCTCGTTCATGTCGTTCCAGAACCCCGCCATGCCCAGCGCCACGAAGTCGCGGTGCAGGCCGCCCCACCAGCGCTGCACCTCCGGCCGCGTCAGGTCCGGGAACACCGCGGGCCGGGGCCACACCTCGCCCACCAGCACGCCGCCCCGGTCGTAGCGCACCAGGTAGTCGCGCGCCTTCGCCTCCTCGTACACGCTCCAGCCCGCCTCCTGCTTCAAGGCCGGGTCGATGATGGGCACCAGCCGCACGCCCTGCGCGGCCGCCTCGCGCACCAGGCCCGCGGGATCCGGGTAGCGCGCCCCGTCCCAGGTCCAGACCTTGTACCCATCCATGTAGTCGATATCGAGATACACGCAGTCCAGCGGCAAACCCCGCTGCCGGTAGCCCTGGATGACGCCCCGGATGTCGTCCGCGTTCTCGTAGCCCCAGCGGCTCTGCTGCGCGCCCAGGCTCCACAGCGGGGGCAGGGGAGGCCGCCCCGTCAGCGCCGCGTACCGCTGAACCACGTCCGCCGGCAGGGGCCCCGCGAACAGGTAGCAGTCCAGCTCCGGCCCCCACGACTCCCACGCCACCCGCGACACGTCCGCGAGCGCGACGTCCACCTCCGAGCGCCAGGACTCGTCCAGGAAGAACCCCCACGCCACGCCCTCGCGCAGGCCGATGAAGAACGGGATGGACTGGTAGAGCGGATCCGTGTCCGGGTGGTGCGGCACCACGTCCGTGTTCCAGAACGTGAAGTGCATGCCGCGCTTGTCCAGCGGCCCCACCTTCTCGCCAAAGCCCAGGTATCGCTCCCCCTCGGGTGCCCGCAGCGCCAGCCGCGCGCGATGCCGGCTCATCGGATACGCGGCCTGCACCTCGCCGGACACGTCCACGCAGCGCGCCAGCTCCCGGCCGTGCGCGTCCCGGAAGCGCCACGTCCCCGACTCCGCGTCCACCTCCAGGGACACGCCCTCGGCCATCACCCGCACGCGGTCGCCTTCGCGCTCCACCGTCAACGCGTGGCCCCCTTCCGCGATGACGGACCAGGACCGCTTGCCGGGCAGCTCGGGGTGGAGGAAGCCGATGTCCGACGACACCGGCGCGTGCCTCAACCGCAGCACTCCGGGCAGCGGACATGACACCTCCAGGACGGCGTGCCGTCCGGACAGGCGCAGGCGGGAGGGTTCGACGTGGGCGTCAGCGACGTGCATGCCTCGCAATCTAGGGAGCGCGCGCGGCCCGCACCCGCCTTTCCTTCCGGGTCCGTGCGATGCTGTCCACCGCCATGACGCCGCCCCCGGATCCGCTGCCTTTCCCGGACAGCCTCTGCCACCGCTGCGCCGCGCCGCCCCGCTACGTCCAGACGCGGACCACCACCTTCATCATGTGCCCGCTCCTGCCCCAGAAGTACGCGCCCCAGCCCGTGCGCGCGTGCTCCCTGTTCCGTCCCCACGACCCGCCCCAAGGGTGAGCAGGCAGCGGAGCACCTGAAGCCATTCCCCCGGAGCCATCCGTACCTTTGTCACAAGCAAAGGAGCCTGGATGGCCACCCGACGGAAGACGACCCGCGCCGCTCCCCGGCGCAAGCACGCCGCCGCCACACCCGCGAAGCGCGCCGCGCGCAAGAGTCACACATCCGCCAGCGCCAGCGGCCGGTACACGGACCCCGCCCTGCGCGAGCGCCTCAAGAAGCGCATCATGAAGAGCGACAAGGGCGGCAGCGCCGGTCAGTGGAGCGCGCGCAAGGCCCAGCTCCTCGCCACCGAGTACAAGAAGGCCGGCGGCGGCTACCGGGGCTCCCGTGGCACCGCGCAGCGCCACCTGTCCTCCTGGACGAAGGAGAAGTGGGGCACCCAGGACGGCGGCACCCGCGCCCGCCATGGCAAGACGACCGCGCGCTACCTGCCCAGGAAGGCCTGGGCCCACCTGAGCCCGGCACAGAAGAAGGCCACCGAGCGACGCAAGCGGACAGGCTCCCGCGCGGGCCGCCAGTTCGTCGCCAACACGCCCGCCGCACGCCGGGCGAGGAAGCAGGCCTCGAAGCGCTAGCCCGCGCCTCCAGGTCCTCCCTCCCGAAAAGGCGTGCGACAGCTCCCGCGAGGACGGCTCGCGCTCGTGGCATAGAGTGCGGACCTCCCGGGCGTGGGGAACTCGCGCACCTTCGGGAGACGGAGAGGACGTCATGGACTGCGACTGGCTCATCATCGGCTCGGGGTTTGGCGGCAGCGTCAGCGCGTTGCGGCTCGTCGAGAAGGGCTATCGCGTGGTGATGCTGGAGAAGGGCCGGCGCCTCAAGGGCCAGGACTTCCCCAAGTCCAACTGGAACCTGAAGCGCTGGCTGTGGATGCCGCGGCTGGGGTGGCGCGGCCTCTTCAAGATGACCTTCTTCCGCCACGTCACCGTGCTGTCCGGCGTCGGCGTGGGGGGCGGCTCGCTCGTCTACGCCAACACGCTGCCCATCCCGAAGGACGACTTCTTCGGCGCCTCCTCCTGGGGCCACCTGGCGTCGTGGAAGCAGGAGCTCGCGCCGCACTACGCGACCGCGCGCCGCATGCTGGGCGCCACCGTCAACCCGCTCAACACGTACCCCGACCAGGTGCTCAAGGAAGTGGGCCAGGACCTGGGCCGCACGGACTTCCAGGCCACCTCCGTGGCCATCTACTTCGGCGAGCCCGGCGTCACCGTGAAGGACCCCTACTTCAACGGCGAGGGCCCGGACCGCACCGGCTGCAACGCGTGCGGCGGCTGCATGCTGGGCTGCCGCAACAACGCCAAGAACACGCTCGACAAGAACTACCTCTACTTCGCGGAGAAGAAGGGCCTCACCCTCCACGCGGACACGGAGGTGACGTGGGTGCGCCCGCTGCCGGAGGGCGGCGGCTACGAGGTGACGGCGAAGGAGGGCACCGGCTTCTTCAAGAAGACGCGCCGCTTCACCGCGAAGCACGTCATCTTCGCGGGCGGCGTCCTGGGCACCATGGACCTGCTGCTCAAGCTCAAGGACGCACCGGACGGCCTGCCCCTGCTTTCCGAGCGCGTGGGCGACGGCGTGCGCACCAACTCCGAGGCCCTCATCGGCATCGTCAGCGGCGGCAAGCACAAGGACCGCGACCTGTCCCGGGGCATCGCCATCGGGTCCATCCTCCACACGGATGAGCACTCGCACCTGGAGCCCGTGCGCTACCCGGAGGGCTCCGGCTTCTTCCGCCTGCTCATGGCCCCCCACGTCCCGGGCGCCACCGCGTGGACGCGCGTGGCCCGGCTGGTGGGGCTGCTCGCGCGAAAGCCCCTGCGCTTCCTCCAGGCCTGGTTCGTCCCGGACTTCGCGCGCCGCACGATGATCCTCCTGTACATGCGCACCATGGAGGGCCACCTGCGCATGCGCCGCGGCCGCGCGCTCACCACCGGCTTCCGCTCCGGCCTCACCACCGGCCTGCAGGAGGGCCCCGCGCCCACCGCGAACATGCCGGAGGCCTTCGACCTGGCGAAGCGCGTGTCCGACAAGCTGGATGGCTACCCCATGACCATGGTCAGCGAAACGCTCATGGGCATCCCCACCACCGCGCACATCCTGGGCGGCGCGTGCATGGGAGACTCCGCAAAGACAGGCGCCATTGACGCGCGCCACCGCTTGTATGGCTATGAGGGGCTGTACGTGGTGGATGGCGCGGCCATTTCCGCCAACCCCGGCGTCAATCCCTCTCTCACCATCACCGCGCTCGCCGAGCGCGCGATGAGCTTCATCCCCGCCGCCCGCGAATTGCCCCGGGGAGACACGGACGCCACGCTCGAAACGCCGTCGCGTCCCCACGCCGCCGCCTCCTGATGGTGCCCCGCGGGGCGTGTACGCCGCTGGCCCCTGCGCCCCCTTGGGACCTGGGTGCGGGGCCCACTGGCCAGACGTGAGCGCACGCCTCGTACTCCGGTACCGGATGCGCCCGGTTCCATGGACGCGGGGATGGCCAGGATGTCATTGTTGGCTGCGAATGCACGGGATGGAGCCGCTCGGTTCTGTCTCACACCGTCGGCGTGGGTGGGGGCCGGCAGTGTTCAAGTGCAGGCACTCCTCGTGCCCTGGGGCAGCATGGTTGGATCATGGAGTTCCGTGTAATTCGTATTTTACAGGGTTAATCACTTCCGCCACCATTCCGGTCGGGTGAAGAGAGATGACTTCGTCCATGCCAGCCTTTTCCTTTCATGCTCCGGTGAATGTCTCTCAAGGTCTGGAAGGACGGGCGGCGGCGCTTCTGGCATTGCAGCTGCGCGAATCCCGCAGGCGGGTGGACGGACTGTTCACGTGGCTGATGCTGGGGCAGTGGGTGGCCGCGGTGCTGGTGGCGGTGTTCGTTTCTCCCTACGGGTGGGAGGGCAAGGTGCGCGCGCTGCACCTGCACGTGCAGACGGCGGTGCTGCTGGGGGCGGCGCTGAGCGTGTTCCCGGTGATGCTCACGCGGCTGCATCCGGGGGAGGCGGTGACGCGGCACGTGGTGGCGGTGAGCCAGATGCTCTGGTCCGCGCTGCTCATCCACCTGACGGGCGGCCGCATCGAGACGCACTTCCACATCTTCGGCTCGCTGGCGGTGCTGTCCTTCTACCGGGACCCGAAGGTGCTGCTCAGCGCCAGCCTGGCCATCGTCGTGGACCACTGCATGCGGGGCGCGCTGTGGCCGGAGTCCGTCTATGGCCAGCTGCACCCGGAGTGGTGGCGCTTCCTGGAGCACGCCTTCTGGGTGGGCGTCATCGACGCGGTGCTGCTCGTGGCCTGCCGGGACGCGCTGCGCGACCTGGGGGAGCGGGCCGGGCGCCAGGCCCTGGCGGAGGCCGCCAGTGAAGAGGAGCTGGCGCTGCGAGCAGGTCAGCTGGACGCCGCCGTGCGCGAGGTGCATGCCTTCCGTGACCACGCGGAGCGGATGGAGCGGCTGGCGTCGCTGGGGCAGCTCACCGCCAGCGTCAGCCACGAGTTGCGCAACCCGCTGGCGGCGGCGCGCACCGCGAACGCGTTCGTCCTGCGCCGCATGCGCAAGGTGGAGTCCTTCCCCGCGGATCCACGCATCGCGCGCTTCCTGGACATCATCGACCGGGAGCTGCAGGCGTGCTCGGTCATCATCTCCGACCTCCTGGACTACGCGAAGGGCCGGCCTCCGCGCCGCACGCCCTGTCCGCTCAAGCCGCTGGTGGAGGAAGCCATCAGCGTGGTGCCCTGCCGCGAGGGCGTGCGCGTGAACAACCAGGTTCCGGACGGGCTTCCGGTGCCGCACCTGGACCGGGAGCAGTTCCGGCAGGTGCTGGTCAACCTCATCCAGAACGCGGTGGAGTCCATTCCGCCGGAGCGCTCCGGGACGGTCTGCGTGCACGCCGACGCACGGGGCGACGGCGGCTGGAGCCTGCGCGTGACGGACGACGGGCCGGGCATCCCCGCGCCGCTCCTGGAGCGCATCTTCGAGCCCATGTTCACCACGAAGCTGCGCGGCACCGGGCTGGGGCTCGCCATCGTGAAGCGCCTGGTGCAGGGCCACGGCGCGCGCATCCAGGCGGAGAGTGACTTCGGCCATGGCTCGCGCTTCACAGTCCTCTTCCCGGACGCGTCTATCCAGGCGGCCGGGGCCGTGGCGCATCCCTGAAGAGAGAGCAGCAGCGGCGGCACGTTGGTGAATCGCAAGTGGGGCGTGGGCCCACGCGAACATGGAGGAAGCACATGCAGGCACAGGCGAAGCCGTACCCGGAGGCGGGCGCGGTGGAGGCGGACTGGGCGGTGCGGCGCATGGCGGCGACGGAGCTGGACACCGCCCGGGGCATGTTCTTCCTGGGGGTGCTGGAGACGGTGCGCAGCGGCGTGGGCGAGGAAGCGGTGGCCTCGTGCCGGGCCGTCACCGACGAGCGCCGCTTCGTGGGCTTCTTCAACTACCCGGTGGCCAGCTTCCTCAAGCTGTCGCAGGTGGCGGCGCGGCTGCTGGCACCCCGGTGGGGTGGGGGCGATGAGGCGTTGCGGCAGATGGGCATGCAGGCCACGCGCAGCTTCCTGGAGTCCGCGGTGGGCCGCACGTTCCTGCTCCTGGCCGGAGGCGACGCGCGCAAGCTCGTGTCCAACCTGCCGTCCGGATACCAGATGGCGGTGAGCTACGGGGAGCGCTCCGTCGACTGGAAGGGGGATGGGGACGCGCTCTTCATCATGCGGCGCGACTTCATGCCGGCGGCGTATCACGAGGGCGTGCTGCGCGAGGTGCTCACCATGGTGGGGGTCCGCAACCCTCGCGTCCAGGGGCGCAAGCTGGGCCTGCTGGACACCGAGTACCACATCACCTGGGAGGCCCCCATCGCGCTGCCCACCGGGGCGCCGAAGGAGTCCCGCTGGCGGCTGTTCCAGTAGGACGCGCGGGGACCGGGGGCGGGGCCCGGTCCCCCACCGGCCGGGCGCCCGGAACGTGCGTGCCTGGCCGCCGGGCGCTACGCTTCAGCCCATGTGTGGCCGAGTCACCGTCCGGACCTCCCCCGCGCAGCTCGTCGCCGAGCTGGAGCTCGCGGGCGCGCGCGCGACGCTGGAGCGCGAGCGCTTCAATCTCTGTCCCACGCAGCTCTTGCCCGTGGTGCCCAACGACGGCGCGCGGCTGCTGGACGTGTTCCGCTGGGGGCTCATCCCGTCCTGGGCGAAGGACGCGTCCATTGGCAACAAGCTCATCAACGCGCGCGGCGAGACGGTGGCGGAGAAGCCCAGCTTCCGCTCGGCGCTGAAGCGCAGGCGGTGCCTGGTGGTGGTGGACGGCTGGTATGAGTGGAAGCAGTCCACGAAGCCCAAGACGCCGTTCTTCTTCCATCACCGCGACGGCAAGCCGCTGGCGCTGGCGGGGCTCTGGGAGGAGTGGACGGCGCCGGACACCGGCGAGGTGCTGCGCACCTGCACCATCATCACCACCGGCCCCAACGCGCTGATGGCGCCCATCCACGACCGGATGCCCGTCATCCTGTCAAAGGAGGCCCAGGAGGTGTGGCTGCGCCCGGAGCCGCAGGAGGCGTCCGTCCTGCTGCCGTTGCTCGTCCCGGCGCTGGATGCGCCGCTGGACCTGTATGAAGTGGCGCGCGGAGTGAACTCGCCCGCCAACGACGGTCCGGAGTGCGTGGCCCGCATCGCGGCCTGACCCGAGGCCGTTCTAGCCCGCGGAGTGCTCCTCTTCACCGGGAGGCGTGCAGGGGCAGTACGGCGCGACCGCCTCCAGCAGCAATTCCATGTGCAGGGGTTTGCGCAGGAGCCCGACGACGCCGGCCATCCGCTCCGTCTGGAAGCTGGCGGTGAGCACGAAGACGGGCAGTCCGCACAGCGTGGCATCGTCGTGCACCCGGCGGAGGAAGCCGTAGCCGTCCATCACCGGCATCATCAAATCCAGCAGCACGATGCAGGGCTTGCGGCAGGAGGCCAGGGCCAGCAGTCCCTCCTCGCCGTTGCTCGCCGTCAGGACAGAGTAGCCTTCAAGCTCGAGGTACCGGGCCATCACCTCCAGCTCCGGCTCGTCGTCGATGATGAGAATCAGGGGCGGGGTCGTCGCGTCGGGCACGGCTCTCTCTTCCGTGTGTTCGAAAGTAAGCTAGGTCGCCCGAGCGCCGCACTGCCCAGGGCCCGTCATTGATTCCGGGCAGGCGGATCCACCCACGGCCAATAGGGCAGGGGTCTGGTTGGCCGTCTGCCCTGAAACAGTGGCGCGGCGGTCGTGGACAGTTCCTGGGTCGTCTGGAAAAAGCCCTCTAGGATTGTCCGTCATGAAGTCCTCCGACAGGGCAACGCCGGGCAGGAGCAGGCGCATCGCCACGGTCTCCGTCGCGGGGCTTGTCGTGCTGACCGGTGCCTGCCTGGTGGGCGTGGAGGCATGGTTCCAGCGGAAGTCCGAGTCCCCGTTGCGCCTCCACCGCGAGCAACTGGCCGCGAACGTGGATGCCTACTGCGCGCAGGAAGCCGCGCTCGGCGCCGACCCCTGGTTCCACGAAGGCCGGACGGAAGGCGACGCGGGCCTCCTGCTCAACGCCTGGCTGCCCTGGTCGCGGGACCTGAAACGGCCGCCGCCCGAGGGCTCGCCGCTCGTCCTTCCCGAAGCGCTGCGCGAGGAGGCCCTGGATCTGAAGCAGGGCCGCTGGCTCACCGCGAACATCGACGTGTCCCGCCTGGACTTCGACTGGATGGTCCGGCTGCTGGCGTATGACCGGTGGGACCTGTTCAACGGCAGCCCCTTGAGCGCCGGGGCACGCTTCAACTGGGTCGCCGGTGAGGTCCCCGACCTCTTCCTCCTCCAGCGCTGGGCGAAGTTCCGCATGCTCCAGGGCTTGAGGACGGGCCACCCGCTGGAGGCCGCGCAGCAGGTGCGCCACCTCGCGTGGCTGAGCCTGCGCACGGACTCGCTCGCGGGCGGCTCGCTGGCCGTCAACCTGCTGGACATCGAGCGGCTGGCGCATGCCTCACTCGCCTCGCCCCCCGCGGACTGGACGCCCATGTCCGCGGAACAGACGGCCCGGATGAACGCCCTGCTCCTGACGGCCCCCCGCTTCGCCGGTCTCGCCGCGCCCCCGGACGTGGCCCGCCAGGCCCGCGGCTGCGCGACGCAGGCGAACCGGTGCCTCGCCCTGACGGAGACCGCCTTCCACGCGCGGCTGCTGGAGCCCTTCGCGGACGCCTCCCTGGAAGAGGCCACCGCCGCGCTCGACCGCGACCTGTCGCGGGCCGGCTGTCCCACGCTCGCCGCGAACGAGATACGCACGCGCGGTGTGGCGCTGCGGGACCCGGACTCCGGCATGTCCGCCGGCGCCTCCGCTGTTGCCTGGATTCCCGGGCCCCCCGGCCGCTGGCTCCGCTCACGGATGGCCTGGAGCGTCCTCGCCAGCGCACTGGAAGACCTCCCTCCGCTGGATGAAAACAAAATGAAACAACCCGAGCGCTTTCATGGCCAGGCAAGCACTCCAACCCCCTGAATCGCCGTCCCCGAAGCGCCGGGAAAGGCCCTGCGCCTGCCCACCTCCACGGTTTTCCGTGGATGACATGGTACTGGCGCCTCGACTGACCTACAGTTCTTGAACGGAGGGGGAAGGTTGTCCGAACTGCCACCCAGCGCGTATCCGGCCTTGTTCGAGCACACGCGAGACGGCGTGCTCGTCCTGGACCCGACCCTGCGGGTCGTGGCCGTGAACCGCGCCGCGGAGGCGCTGCTGGGGCCGCGCGACCTGTTGGTGGGACAGGCGGTGGACCGGGTGCTGCCGGGCTGGACGCCTCCCCAGGTTCCCTCCCCGGACGGGGCTCCCCTGGAGATGGACTGCCACGTGGGCCCGGTGCACCCGGTGCGGGTGCTGGCGGTGCCGCAGGACGGTGGCTGGATGCTGCTCATCCGCGGCATGGACGCAGCGCAGGCCGCTGAGTCCATCCTCCGGCAGCAGAAGGAGTTCTTCGAGGCGGTGGTGCGCCACAGCCCCGTGGCCATCGTCACCATCAGCCGCGCCTTCGAGGTGCTGACCTGGAACCCCGCCGCGGAGCGGCTCTTCGGCTACACGCCGCAGGAGGCGCTGGGGCGCAACATCCTCAAGCTGGTGGCCAACGTGGACGGCATCCGTCCGGAGGCCGAGGAGACGTCGCGCGAGGTGCTGCGCATGGACCGCGTGCACGTCGTCACCCGGCGCGCGCGCAAGGACGGCACGGTGGTGGACGTGGAGCTGCGCGCGCTGCCGGTGACGGTGGCCGGGCAGTCCATGGGCTTCATCGCCATCTACCACGACGTCACCGACCTCCAGCGGGCGCGCCAGGCCGCCGAGCACGCCAACCAGGCCAAGAGCCTGTTCCTGGCCACCGTGAGCCATGAAATCCGCACGCCGATGAACGCCATCATCGGCATGGCGGGGCTGCTCATGGACACGGCGCTCACGCCCGAGCAGCGCGACTTCGCGTCCACCATCCGCCAGAGCGGGGATGCGTTGTTGGGGCTGCTCAACGACATGCTGGACTTCTCCAAGATCGAAGCCGGCCGGGTCGAACTGGAGCAGCAGCCCTTCAACCTGCGCCAGTGCGTGGAGTCCGTGTTGGACCTGCTCGCCATGCGCGCGAGCGAGAAGTCCCTGGACCTGGGCTACCACGTCACGGACGAGACGCCCGTCAGCGTGGTGGGCGACGGCGCGCGCCTGCGGCAGGTGCTGCTCAACCTGGTGGGCAACGCGGTGAAGTTCACCGAGCGCGGCGGGGTGTCCATCTCCGTGGACACGCCGCGCCAGCCGCTCGCGCCGGGCGGCCTCTTCGAGCTGCACTTCGCGGTGCAGGACACCGGCCTGGGCATCACCGAGGCCGCGCGCGGCGGCCTGTTCCAGCCCTTCAACCAGCTGGATGAGTCCGTGTCGCGCCGCTACGGCGGCACGGGGCTGGGGCTCGCCATCAGCAAGCGGCTGGTGGAGGCCATGGGCGGGCGGCTGTGGATGGAGAGCGAGGGCGTGCCGGGCCGGGGCGCCACGTTCCACTTCACCTTCCAGGCGCGCGAGGCCCCGCGCAGCGCGGACGCCCTGCGCCCGGACGCGCTGAAGCTGCACGGCCGGCGCGTGCTGGTGGTGGACGACAACGCCATCAACCGCAAGCTGCTGGGCCGTCAGCTGGCCGCGTGGGGGATGGCCATCGTGGAGGTGGGCTCCGGCGCGGAGGCGCTGACGAAGCTGGAGTCCGGCGCCCGCTTCGACCTGGCCATCCTGGACCACCGCATGCCGGTGATGGACGGCCCCACGCTGGCGGCGCACATCCGCCAGCAGCGCGACGCGCGCGAGCTGCCCCTGCTGCTGCTCACCTCGTACGACCAGCGCGACGCGCAGCCGCCCGGGATGTTCACCGCGGTGCTGCCCCGGCCCGTGAAGGCGTCACACCTGCACGACGCGCTGATGACGTGCCTGGCCCAGGACCTCATCGCCGCGCGGCCCCTGCCGGTTTCGCCCGCGCCCGCCACGCGCGAGCGCTCCGTGTTCAACACGCGCCCCGGCGAACAGATGCCGCTGCGCATCCTGCTGGTGGAGGACAACCCCACCAACCAGAAGCTGGCGCTGCTGGTGCTGGACAGGCTGGGCTACCCGGCGGACACCGCGAACAACGGGCGCGAGGGGCTCAGCCTGATGTCCCGCAAGCGCTACGACGTCGTGCTGATGGACGTCCAGATGCCGGAGCTGGACGGGCTGGAGACGACGCGCCAGCTGCGCAAGGACGTGCCCGTCAGCGAGCAGCCGTGGGTCATCGCCATGACGGCCAACGCGATGACGGCGGACCGGCGCGAGTGCCTGGACGCGGGCATGGACGACTTCCTCAGCAAGCCCATCCGCGTGGAGGAGCTCATCTCCGCGCTGCGCCGCGCCTGGGAGCGCCTGCCTCGCGAGCCCGGAGCCGCTCCCGTCGCCCGCGCGCCGGAGGCTCCCCGCATGGGCGCCCCGCGCATCCGGGGGCTGGAGGCGGGCGCGCTGGACAGGCTCTGGCAGTCGTTGGACGGGCAGGTGGAGCGGATGCTCCCGGAGCTCGTGGACACCGCGCTGGAGAGCATGCCCCGGCTGATGGACGACGCGCGGGGAGCGCTCGCGCGCGGCGAGCTGGAGACCCTGGCGCGGGCCGCGCACACGCTCAAGTCCAACGCGGCCTACTTCGGGGCGGCCACGCTGGAGTCGCTGTGCTGGGACATCGAGCAGCGCGCGGACGCCCGGGTGCTGGAGGGGCTGGAGCCGCTCGTGGCCCACTGCCAGGAGGCGCTGGATGAGAGCCGCCGGCTTCTGGAGCAGCTCAAGGGCACGGTGACGGCCCGCGCCGCGGGCTGACGGCCTTCAGGCGCGCTGGGGCGCGTTCGGGTCGCTGATGGTGAGCGGCCGCCGCTGTCCATCCTTCGCGACGAGGCTGGCGGTGAGGGCGAAGTCCGGCCCCATGCGCAGCTCCAGCGTGGTGGGGCCCGGGTGGGCCACGCGCCAGTCCGGTTCGATGCGCACGGTGCCCAACAGCTCGCGCTCCACGGTGGTGCGGTCCAGCGCTTCGAACAGCGCCACCGGCACGGGACCGGGCCAGGGCGGCAGCTCCAGGTCCACGGAGCGCGTGCCGGGCACGGGCGTGTTGGCGGGGAGCACCTCGTGCTGGCCGCCGCCGGGCACCATGGCGCCAATGGGCATGGGCACCACGTCCGACAGGCCGCTGATGCCGCGCGCCAGGTTGCGCCCGAGGATGGCCGCGCCCACGGCCACGCCCAGCTCCGGGTGCACTTCTTTATCCGACGACAGCTTCTTGAAGTGGGACAGGCGCTTGCGGATGGCGGGCATGCGCGTCTGGCCGCCCACCATCACCAGCTCGTCGATGGCGTCCGGCTTCATGCCCGCCTTCTCCAGCACGTCGTCGCACGCGGCGGCGGTGCGCTCGATGAGCTGGAACACCATGGCCTCCATCCGCTCACGCGTGAGCGTGACGTTGAAGTCCACGAAGGCGCCGTCCTTCTGGGTGATGCAGGGGATGCGGATGGGGACGGACGCGCCGCTGGAGAGCGCGATCTTCGCGGACTCGGCGGCGAAGACCAGGCGCTGCATCACGACCTTGTTGTCGCGCAGGTCGATGCCGTGCTCCTTCTTGAAGTCGTCCACCAGCGCCTCGACGATGGCCTCGTCGAAGTTGGCGCCGCCGAGGAACGCGTCGCCGCCGGTGGCCAGCACCTTCACCACGCGGTTCTGCACGGACATGAGGGTGACGTCGAAGGTGCCGCCGCCCAGGTCGAACACCATCACCGTCTGCTCGGGGTTGCGCAGGTTGGCGTAGTAGAGCGCCGCGGCGGTGGGCTCGTTGACGATGGCGCGCACGCGCAGGCCTGCCTTCTCCGCTGCGCAGCGGATGGCCTCGCGCTGGCGGATGTTGGCGTGCGCGGGCACGGTGAGCACGCACTCCTCGAACTTCGCTCCGGCCGCGTGCGTGGCCAGCGTGTTGATGTGCTTGAGGATGAAGTGCGCCACGTCGATGAGCGGCGTCACCTTCCCGTAGACCTGCACGGCGGTGTAGCCGTCCGGGCCCTCCACCAGCTCGAAGGCGAAGCGGTTGCGGTGGCGGGCCACGTATTCGGACTGGAAGCGGCGCCCCAGGAAGCGCTTGGCGCCGAAGATGGTGTGGCGCGGGTCATCGATGATCTGCCGCCGCGCCGCGGGGCCGACAATCGCCTTGTCGCCCGCGTGGAACCACGCGATGGAGGGCAGCGTGAGGCTCTTCTCCGCGATGGGCACCACGCGCAGCTTGTTCGCCTTGTCGAAGAAGGCCGCCGCGGTGTTGGTGGTCCCGAAGTCGATGCCGAGGATGGGGGCGGCGCTCGTGCTCATGAGAGGCCGCCATCCTCGCACGTCCCGCCGCGCCGGGGCACCCGGCGCGGTGGTTCGCCTGTGCGCGGAGGTCGGTTGAACCCCCCGTGTCAGCTCCCGGACGGCGTGTTGTAGCCGGCGTCGCCATAGGGCTTCAGGCGCTCCAGCCACATCTCCTCCAGCACCTTCAGCTCCTCCACGGGGGGCGGGCCGCCGGGCTCCTCGCGGGGCTTGAGCTTGTCCAGCACCTCGAAGGAGAAGGCCGCCTCGCCATGGCGCTCCCAGTCCGCCTGCAGCTCCGGGACGCGGTGCATGCGCTGGGCGAACTCGAACCGGATGCGGTTGAACATCGCGGTCAGGTTGAGGGCGTGGCCGATGAAGAGCTTGCCGTTCGCGTGACAGCGGATGGCGTAGATGCCCATGGGCACCTCCGCTTCCTTGTACGCGCGCTTGCGTTCGGCGCGGGCCGCGCGCGAGTCGTCACCGGACATGGTGGCCTCCGTAGCCCAGCGCGACGAGCTTCGCTTCCAGCCGCTCCTTCGCGGCGGCGTCCCGGGGGCGCACCCAGTCGCGGCCCATCCGTTCCCAGTCCGCGTCCCGCGCATCAACGCCCAGCGCCTGGAGGAAGCCGGCCTCGCAGATGAAGCACTGGTCGCGGAAGGGGAAGAGGAAGCCGCCCTGCGCCTCCAGCGACCGCGCGGCCTCTTCGTGGGTGGAGAACCACCGGTTGAGGAACACGGCCTGGACCTTCTGGAAGAAGGCGCGCGTGTCCAACCCCCGCGCACCGCCCTCCAGGGCCTGCTTCAGGTCCGCCCAGGTGGCGTGCCCGGCTTCCCGCGCGATGACGGCGAGCCCGTGTTTGTGCTGCACGCTGTCCTTGCGCGCGAGCACCTCGCCCAGGGGCAGGGCCGCGAAGAAGGGCAGGGCGCGCATCCGTTCCGCGGCGCGCGTGGCTCGGGCGGTGTCGGACGCGTCCAGGTCCTTGAGGAGCAGGGACGCGCGGACCTTGTATTCATGCAACGTGACGGGGAGGGTGCTGCCGGTTCCCATGACGAATCCTCCGGTGCTGGCCCTCACCCGTTGGGGGACCGTGGAAGGACTGCATCAGGGTCTGGCGACAGCGGGTGCAGCGAGGGTGACGTCGTCTTTCCGGGCGGCGGGCACCCCTCGGCACCCGTGGACGCGAATAGACCAGACGCGTCCCGCGGACGTCAACGCGTCCACGCAACAGGCCCCGGGTCGGACGCGAGCGTGTGATGGATGGCACGCAGGACGGGGAGGGCGAGCGGCCCGGCGAGGCGGCGCCCGCGCTGGTAGCGTTGGAGGCGGTCGGGTGGTTCACCCGCGCGGGGGACAGTGATGCGTCGATACCCAGGGGCTCTGCTGGTGCTGTGGCTGTCATTCGGGCCCGAGGTCGCATGGGGCCAGGCGCGGGACCCGGAATCGCTGAACCTGCTGGTGCCGCCCGGCATGGCGCCGGAGCCGTCCTTCGCCCCTGGTACGGGTCTGGTGAAGGCCTCGAACGACTATCGGGTGGGCAAGCACCTCGGCCTGGGAGTGCTGATGGGGAGCGCTGGCTTCGTGAGTGGCACGTTGACCGGGCTGCTCATCGGCATGGGGGTGGACAGCCAGTGCGATGTGTCGGGCTGCCCGGGCTCTCCCACGAGCCTCATCCCCACGGGGTTGGGGGCGGCGATCGGAACCTCGATTCCCATCTACTTCGCCGGAAGGATGTCAGGAGGGGAGGGCGGCTATGGCCTCACCCTGCTGGGGGCCTCCCTGGGCGCGCTGCCTTCCGCGCTGCTCACCCTCAGCGACGACAGCACCCTCCATTCCGTGGGCATCATCGGGCTGGTGGTGATGCCCTTCGTGGGCTCGTTCCTGGGCTACGGGTTGTCCCAGAGCCTCGAAGGCACTGGCGCATGGCCCCCCACGACCCCCGTCCTCCCGGGCGCCCAGGTCACGCCCGTGTTCGGCATGTCGAAGAAGGGGGCCGTCGTGGGCGGCCTCATGGGCCAGTTCTGAGGCCCGGGACTCAGGCTTCGGACTGCCCGCGGCGCAGGCCCAGGGCCTTCATCTTCTTGTAGAAGTGCCCGCGCTCCAGGTCGAGGATGCGCGCCGCCTCCGTCACGTTGTCATGCGTGTGGGCGAGCACCCGCTGGATGATCTCCCGCTCCGCGTCCTCCACCTGTTCGCGGAAGGTCTGATCCACGCGCGGCTTCCATCCGCCAGCGCTTGCGGCGGGCTCGGCGGCGGGCACGGCCTGCGCGGCAGGCGGCGCGACGGGCGGAGCATCCCCGCCCACGGTGGGCTCGGGCATCGGCGGCAGGGGACGGCCCCGGGGCAGCAGCTCCAGCGCGTCCGTGCGTGACACGACCGGGCCCTCGCAGAGGATGGCCAGCCGCTCCACCAGGTTGCGCAGCTCGCGCACGTTGCCCGGGTAGTCATACGCGCTCATCACCGCGAGCGCGTCCGGTGACAGGGCCAGCGGCCGCCGCCCGTTCTTCGCGCACGCCTCGCGCAGGAACGTGTCGATGAGGTCCGGCAGGTCCTCGCGGCGCTCGCGCAGCGGCGGGGAGTGAATCTGCACGACGTTGATGCGGTAGTAGAGGTCCTCGCGGAAGCGCCCCGCGGCGATCTCCTTCTCCAGATTCTTGTTCGTCGCGGCGATGACGCGCACGTCCACCTTGAGCGTCTCCGCGCCGCCCACGCGCTCCAGTTCTCCCTCCTGGAGCACGCGCAGCAGCTTCGACTGCATGGCGGCCGGCATGTCGCCAATCTCGTCCAGGAAGAGGGTGCCCTCGTGCGCCAGCTCGAACTTGCCGCGCCGCACGCTCACCGCGCCGGTGAAGGCGCCCTTCTCATGGCCGAACAGCTCGCTCTCGATGAGGTCGTGCGGCACCGCGGCGCAGTTGAGCTTCACGAACGGCCCGCCCTTGCGCTTGGAGTGCTGGTGCAGCGCCCGCGCGATGAGCTCCTTGCCGGTGCCGTTCTCACCGGTGATGAGCACGCGCCCCTCGCTGGGGGCTGTCCGCTGGATGAGGGAGAAGATGCGCTGCATGGCGGGACCGCCGCCCACCATGTCGAAGCGGCCCAGCTGCGCGCGCAGCTCCTGCAGTTCCTCCATCGCCGCCTGGTGCTTGAGGGCGTTGCGCAGCGCCACCAGCAGCCGGTCGCGTGCCAGGGGCTTCTCCAGGAAGTCGCGCGCGCCCAGCTGCGTCGCCTTCACCGCCGTGTCGATGGTGCCGTGGCCCGACATCATGATGACGGGCAGGTCCGGCTTGAGGGCGGTGAGCTTCGCCAGCACCGTGAGGCCGTCCATGTCCGGCATCTTCACGTCCATCAACACCGCGTCCACCGGACGCGCGCTCACCACGTCCAGCGCCACCTGCCCGCTGCTGGCCAGCTCCGTGCGGTAGCCGGCCAGCTGCAACGACTGGCTCAGGGTGAGGAGGATGTTCTTCTCGTCATCGACGATGAGGACGGCGGCGGGCATGGGCAAACCGCTCACACTCTCATGGAAATAATCGGGGCTTCAAGCGTCTCGTGCCGTCCGGAAGGCCAGGGAAAGGACAAATCTTTTGACTCTCCCCGGTGGGTCCGACTACACGCGACAGCCCTGGCCCACTCCCTGTGGGCCTCTCTTTTCCCGTGGTTGCTGTCGGAGGAATGATGCGTCGGATTTCGCTTTGGGCCGGGTTGGCCCTCGCCGTGGCCGTGATGACCGGGTGCCCGCCCACCTACCCCAAGTGCAACAACGACGAGCAGTGCCAGGAGAAGGGCGAGGTCTGCGTCCAGGGCCAGTGCCAGGAGTGCGCGACGGACGCGAACTGCCGCGAGGGCTTCACCTGCCAGGCCAACAAGTGCGCGCCCAAGCCTCCTGAGTGCACCACGGACACGGCCTGTGGCACCGGCCGCATCTGCGAGGCCGGCAAGTGCGCCGAGGCCCAGTGCAAGGACGACTCCGCGTGCAACGGTGGCAAGTGCCAGGCCGGCCGCTGCCAGGCCCCCAAGGACACCTGCTCCGCCAGCACCGACTGCGGTGAGGGCCAGGAGTGCCAGTCCGGCAAGTGCGTGACGGCGGACGCCAGCTCCAAGTGCGACTACTCGCCGGTGCCCTTCGGCTTCAACGAGTCCACCCTGGACTCCAGCGCGCAGTCGCGCCTGGGCGAGCTGGCGGCCTGCATCAAGGCCAGCCAGGGCAAGATCACCCTGGGCGGCCACGCGGACGAGCGCGGCACGGAGGAGTACAACCTCCAGCTGTCCAACCGCCGCGCCGCGGCCGTGAAGCGCTACCTGGTCGACCTGGGCGTGCCGGGCAACCGGCTGTCCACGGTGGGCTATGGTGAGACCCGCCCGGTCTCCAGCGCCGCCACCGAGGAAGGCTGGTCGGAGAACCGCCGCGTGGAGTTCCAGCGCTAGTTCTGGGGTAGGCTCTGGGGCGCATGGCCGCCCTAGAGTCGGAAACACGCCAGTCCTATCTCGTCTTCGCGTGTGGAAACAGTTGGTACGCGGTGCCCGCGGAAGCCGCGGCGGAGGTCGTCACCTTCCCCGAGCTGACGCGGGTACCGGGTTCCCCGCCCCACCTGCTGGGTGTGTTCGCGCACCGGGGTGAAGTCATCCCCGTCGTGGACATGAGCCTGCTGGTGGGCGGGGTCACCGCCGGGTCCCGCCGCGCCGTCCTGGTGCGGCTGTCCCGCGGAACGCTGGCCCTCACCGCCAGCAGCGTCGCCGGCGTGTCCGCCCTGATGGGGCCGCTGGAGCCCCTGGGCCCCTCGGGCGTGCACGTCCACCTGCGCGGCCCCGTGAAGAGCGGCTCGCGCGACGTGGCCGTCATCGACCCGGAAGGCCTCTTCGACCACCTCAGTCAGGGCGGATAGGTCCCATGCTTCCCGCGGGCCGGGTCGAGGGGACGCTCCTGTGCCACGTGGGGCCGCACCGCATCGCCTTCGAGGCGGGTGAGGTGGCCTCCATCGCCGCGCCGGACGCTGGCACGGTGTCCGCCCACCGGGCCTTCCACGGCGCCGGGGGCACCCAGCGCGTGCTCGTGACGGCCACCGGGGAGACGGTGGGCGTGGACGGACTGGAGATCGACTCGGAGGTGCTGTCGGTGCTGCCGCCCTCGCCGGTGGTGGCGGGTGCCTCCGGGGGCAGCCTGCGGGGCTTCGTCATCACGCGCGGGGTGCTCTGGCCGCTGTTGCGCCTGGACGCCTTCCAGCGCTACCTGCGAGAGCTGGACGGGGAGGGCGCATGACGCCGCCGCCGGAGCTGCGCGCCCTGGGGCGCTGGACGACGCGGCCGCGCATCCCGGGCAGCTGCCTGGGCGTGGGGGTCGCGTTCCTGCACATCCACCTGTCGCACACGCTGCCGGAGGCGGGCCGCACGCCGCTGACGTGGCTGATGTTCTGTGCGCTCGCGCTGTTCATCGGCGTGGGGTACGCGCGCGACACGCGAGCGCTGCGCACGCTGTTCGCGCTGGGCGAGGGTCAGCTGCCCGTCACGTCGGAGCACCTGCTGGTGGCGGTCCAGGAGGTGGCCTCCATCCCCGGCCGCAGCTTCTGGTTCGTGATGCAGGGCTGGCTGGGCGGCACGCTGACGGTGGCGCTGGCCTTCCCCACGCTGGTGCACGTGCCGTGGACGGAAGGCGTGCGGGTGATGGTGCTGGGGCTGTCCATCGGCCCGTTGAGCGCGATGCTCGTCTACCTGCTGGTGGTGCGCCGCGCGCGGGCCACGCTGGAGCGGCTGGTGTCGCTGGGGCCGTCGCCGCTGGAGGTGCTGGCCGCGCTGCCGCCCCGGCGCATGCACATCCGCCGCAGGCTGGTGGTGTTCACCGCCATCGCCGTGCTGAGCCCGTCCCTCTTCATCCTCGACGTGGCCTTCACGCGCACGGTGACGGTGGTGGACGCGTGGGCCCAGGCCACCACGCCCGCCGAACGGGCGGAGGTGATGGCTCGCGCGCGCAACGGAGACGGCCCGCCACTGGGGCTCATCGCGGGGCTCGTCACGCTGCTCATCCTGGGCACCGCGGCGCTCGCGGGCACGGCGCTGTCGGAGCCCCTGCGCGCCATCACCGAGGACGCGACGCGCATCGCTCGCGGCGAGGTGCGGCCCCCGCGCGTCATCCACGCGGAGGACGAGGTGTGGGCCACCTCCGCGGCCTTCACCCAGATGCAGGTGCAGCTGGTGCAGGCCCTGTCACAGCTCAAGCGGGCGGGCATCCAGATTTCCTCCACCACCGAGCAGCTGGTGGCCACCAGCACGGAGCAGGAGGTGGGCGCGGACGAGCAGGCCGGGGCGCTCAACGCCACCAGCGCCACCACGGAGGAGCTGGCCCGGTCCGCGCAGCAGATCGCCGACAACGCGGAGTCCGTGTCCGCCATCGCGGAGACGACCTTCGGCGCGGCGCAGTCCGGCCAGCGCGGCGCCACCGCCTTCCTGGGCGCCATGCAGCGCATGAAGGAGGACAACGAGGCCATCGCGGAAGCGGTGGTGCGCCTCAACAAGCGCGTGCAGCAGATTGGCAAGGTGGTGGAGTTCATCAACGAGATCGCCGACAAGTCCGACCTCCTGGCGCTCAACGCGGAGCTGGAGGGCACCAAGGCAGGGGAGGTGGGCCGGGGCTTCTCGCTGGTGGCCGCGGAGATGCGGAGGCTGGCGGAGAACGTCATCCGCTCCACGAAGGAGATTGAAGGCCTCATCGGGGAGATCCGCGACGCGACCAACGGCGCGGTGATGGCCACGGAGGCGGGCCTGAAGACGACGGAGCTGGGCACGCTGCTGGCGGCGCAGGTGGACGACAGCCTGGGGCTCATCCTGGAGCTGGCGCGGCAGACGTCGCACGCGGTGCGCAGCATCTCGCTGGCGACGCTGCAGCAGCAGACGGGCACGGACCAGCTGGCGGCGGCCATGGGGGACATCCTGCGCGTCACCGAGCAGAACGCCGCGGCCACCAAGCAGATGGTGGCGGCCAACGCGGACCTGTCCACCCTGGCGGCGGACCTGCAACACGTGGTGCAGCGCTTCCACGTCGAGCCTCCGGGTGGCGACTCCGCCGGGGCGCCGGGTTCGTCTGGCGCGAAGGGCGGTGGGTGACATGGCCCCTCCTTCGCGCGGGAGTCCCCGGCGGGCCGCCTTCAGCCGGGAGCTGATGTTCCCCATTCCGCTGGCGAACCTGGTGGGCTCCACGCTGGGGCTGCACTTCGCGTCGCTCGTGGTGGGGAATCCGCTGACGCAGCAGCTGGGCACGCTCGTCATCCTGGTGGTGGGCGTGAGCGCGCTGCACATGGTCCTGGGCGTGGGCGTGTCCCTGGGCCGCTTCCCCCGGCTGCGGGCGCTGGAGCGCGGGGACCTGTCCCCCACGCCCGAGCACCTGGCGCTCGTGGTGGGCGAGGTGGCGCGCGCGCCGGGCGAGGCGTTCTTCCGCTCGCTGGGGTTGTGGGGGCTGACGACGGGCGTGGTGGCGCTGGCGCTCGGGTCGGTCATGAAGCTGCCCGGGGACGTCACGCTGCGGGTCGCGGGGCTGGGGGCGCTGTTCGGCCCGCTCACGTCGCTGCTCGTGTACGGGCTCGTCACGCTGCGGGCGCGGCGCGGGGTGCTGTGGGTGGCGGAGCAGGGGCTGACGCACGCGCAGGTCATCGCCGCGCTGCCCCGGCGCTCGCGCATCCGCGCGCGGCTGGTGGCCTTCACCGCCATCTGCGTGGTGACGCCCGCGGTGATGTGCGCGCAGGTCGTGACGGCGCTGACGGACCGGCTCTTCCAGCAGCTCCTGGACGCGGGCAGCCCGGACGCGCAGGGCGTGTTGGTGGATGCGCTGCGGCTGGATGCGTTCACGTCCAGCGCGCTCCTGTGCGCGGTCGTGTTCGGCCTGGCGCTCGCCACGGCGTACCTGGGCGGGACGCTGCTGGGCCGGCCCATGCGGGAGCTGTCCGGCGAGGCGCGCCGCATCGCCGCGGGCGACCTGGCCAGCCCCCGGCTGGTGCCCGCGGAGGACGAGGTGTGGGCGGTGTCCGCGGCCTTCACCACGATGCGCACGCACCTGGCGGACGTGCTGTCGGAGTTGCAGCGCGCGGGCTCCCAGATTTCAGCCACCACCGAGGAGATCCTCAGCACCTCCGGGCGCTACGAGGCGGGCGCGGCGGAGCAGGCCAGCAGCCTGGACGAGACGAGCGCCACCACGGAGGAGCTGGCGCGGTCCGCGAAGCAGATCGCGGACAACGCGAGCTCGGTGGCGGAGATCGCCCAGCGCACGCTCGCGGCGGCCCAGGGCGGACAGCGCAGCGCGGAGTCCTTCCTGGGGGCCATGTCGCGCATGCGCCAGGACAACCAGGCCATTGGCTCGGCGGTGTCGCGGCTCAACAAGCGCGTGCAGCAGATTGGGAAGATCGTCGAGTTCATCAACGGCGTCGCGGACAAGTCCGACCTCCTGGCGCTCAACGCGGAGCTGGAGGGCACCAAGGCAGGGGAGGTGGGCCGGGGCTTCTCGCTGGTGGCCGCGGAGATGCGCAGGCTCGCGGAGAACGTGCTGGAGTCCACGAAGGAGATTGAAGGACTCATCGAGGAGGTGCGCGAGGCCTCCTCGGCGGCGGTGACGGTGACGGGCGGCGGGGTTCGCGCGGTGGAGACGGGGACGGCGCTCGCGGAGCAGGTGTCCGAGTCGCTCCGCCAGATTGTCAGCCTGGCGGGACAGACGTCGGACGCGGTGCGGATCATCTCCCGGTCCACGCAGCAGCAGCAGGCGGGCACGGATCAGCTCGCGGACACGATGGCGGACATCCTGCGCATCACCCAGCAGAGCCTCAACGCGACGAAGCAGGTGGGCGCGGCGAACGGCGACCTGTTGGGGCTGGCGCAGGACCTGCGCGGGGTGGTGGAGCGCTTCCAGATCCACCAGGCGACGTTGCGCAGGGGGAGCGGCGGGTGAACCCCAGCGAACGGCTCCTCAAGCAGTTCCGCGACCTCGTCACCGTCCGTCTGGAGCGCATCAACCGCTCCCTGATGGAGCTGGAGTCCGGGGGCAACCTGGAGGCCGGACAGCGGGTGCTGCGCGAGCTGCACGGCCTCAAGGGCGAGGCCCGGATGATGGGCTTCAGTGAAATCAACACGCTCGCGCATGAGATGGAGGAGCTGGTCCGGTGCGCGGAGCCGCAGCGCTACCGTCTGTCGTCGGAGTCCACCGACGCGCTGCTCGCCACGGCGGACACGGTGCTCGCGCTGTCGGGCGCGCTCCAGGCGGGAGAGCCGCTGCTGGCGGTGGAGACGCTGGTGTCGACCCTGCAGGAGCGGGTCCTCGTGGAGTCCGCGCGCCCGCCGGGTGCCTCCCGCCCGGAGGAGGGCGTCCGGACCGCGAAGGGAGAGGGGGCGTCGCATCTCATCGTGACGGATCGCCGGGAGCCGTCAGGGGCCGTGGTGGTCCCCGCGCACTGGGGAACGCCCGTGTCGCGCCCGGACGCGCCGGCCACCGCCGCGTCGCCGGGAGCCGCCGCATCGCAGTTCCTCGCGACGGCCCTCCGCTCGGAGCCGCCCGGTGGTTCGCCGGCACCGCATGGGGAGGGGCCCGCGCATGGAGGCCCGGGTCTCGGCTCCAATGCTGGGGCCGCGCCGGGTTCGCACGGTCCGCACCCGGGCGGTCCGGCCGCCGGAAGCTCGGGCCATTCGCACCTCGTGGCTCCGGTGACGGGAAGCCCGGGAGCTTCGCACCTCCTGGGCCCCGCGACGGGCACCGCTCCGAACACGCACCCGGTGAGTCCGGCCGCGTCCCCAGGCGCGCGGCTGGCTGACACCGCCCGCTCGCGCCCTCCCGCCGCGCCGAAGCCCGGGGCGGGCGCGGTGCGCACGGGAGACGTCCGCATGGACACGGCCGTGCGCATCGGCGTGGCCAGCCTGGACATGCTCACCAGCGCGGTCACCAACCTGGGGCAGGTGGCCCGCCGCCGTGAGCTGGCCACCGCGCGCCGCCTGGAGCTCGTGCGCGAGTTGAGCGAACTGGCCCGCGTGGCGGAGGACCTGGGGCCCGCCGGCGTCGCGCTCGCTGAACGGCTGGGCCGCACGAAGGAGCTCGCCGCCACCCTGCACCGCGAGGCCAAGCTGCTCGCCAACGCGGAGCTGCGCGACCTGAGCCAGGTGTCGGAGGAGATCCAGGGCCTGCGCATGCTGCCGCTCTCCGTCCTCTTCGAACCCTACCCCCGCATGGTCCGCGACCTGGCGCGGGAGCTGGGCAAGGAGGTGGAGCTCGTCGTGGACGGCGAGGACACCCGCGCGGACCGCTCCGTCGTGGAGGCCCTGCGCGAACCCCTCATGCACCTGGTGCGCAACGCGCTGGACCACGGCCTGGAGACGCGCGTGGACCGCGTCACCTCCGGCAAGCATCCCCGGGGCTGCCTCACGCTGCGCGCCTCCCGCGAGGGCAGCCGCATCATCCTGCGCGTGGAGGACGACGGCGCGGGCATGGACCCTGTGCTCCTGCGGCGCGTGGCCGTGCGCCGGGGCATGCTGGACGAGCCCGCCGCCAACGCCCTGTCCGACGCCGCCGCGCGCGACCTCGTCTTCCTGCCCGGCTTCACCTCGCGCGACGTGGTCACCGACCTGTCAGGTCGGGGCGTGGGGCTGGACGCGGTGCGGACCTCCCTCCAGGCGCTGGGCGGCGACGTGGGCGTGGAGTCCGCGCCCGGCTGGGGCACCATCTTCACCCTGCGCGTCCCGGTGTCCCTCACCGTGGCGCCCCTGCTCTTCGTCCAGGTCTTCGACGAGACGCTCGCCTTGAGCGCCGTCCACGTCTCCCGCGCCCTCAAGGTGGACGCCTCCGAGGTGGGAGAGGTCGCCGGCCGTCCCACCCTGCGGATGGAGGGCCGCGTGCTGCCCTTCGCCTCGCTGGCGTCGCTCCTGGGGCATGCCGCGGAACGCCCCGCCCGGGAGGGCGAGTTGGTGCTGGTGGTGAAGGGCCAGGGCATGGAGGCCGCACTGGCGGTGGACCGGGTGCTGGAGGAGCGCGTCCAGGCCATCCTCCCGCTGAAGGGCATCCTCGCGCGCTTCACGCACCTCACCGGGGCCACGTCGCTCGCGGACGGGCGGCTTGCCATGGTGCTGTCCGCGGCCGCGCTGGCGGCGGGCGTGCACGGCACCGTGCCCCTGAAGCTTGCTCGCCCGCCGGTGCGCGCGCCGGCACCGCGCCGCCGCCGGATCCTCGTGGTGGACGACTCGCCCCTCACCCGCGAGCTGGTGGCCAACCTGCTGGAGGCGGTGGGATACGACACCCTCCGGGCGGCGGACGGCCCTTCCGCGCTGGAGCAGCTGGAGCAGGAGGGCCCTCCGGTGGAGCTGGTCGTCACCGACCTGGAGATGCCGGAGATGGACGGCGTGGAGCTCACCCGGCGCCTGAAGACCGACCCTGCCCGGGGCCGCCTGCCCGTCGTCATCCTCACCACGCGAGGAGGGGAGGCGGACCGGGCGCGGGGGCTGGCGGCCGGGGCGGACGGCTACATCACCAAGGGCGACCTCGTCCGGCAGGACCTGGTGGACGTCGTGGGGCGGCTGCTGGCCTGAAGTCCCCGGAAGCTCGGAGGAGGACGCCCGGAGATGTTCGCGGACGCCCGGGGCCCCCTCGCATTGCTATACTCCCGCGGCGCGTACGGGGTATTGAACGGTCATGGGCAAGAAAGTGTCGGTGCTGGTGGTCGATGACTCGGTCATCTGCCGCCAGCTCATCAGCGCGGCGTTGAGCGACGACCCGGACATCCAGGTCATCGGCACCGCCGCGAACGGCCAGGAGGCCGTTGCCCTCACGAAGGAGCTGCGTCCCCACGTCATCACCATGGACGTGGACATGCCCGTCATGGATGGGCTCACGGCCGTGGAGCACATCATGGCCGAGTGCCCCACGCCCATCCTGGTGCTGACGGGCGACCCGCGCTCGCAGGCCCCCGCGCTGACGTACCGCGCGCTGGAGCTGGGCGCGCTGGCGCTGCAGATCAAGCCCTCCATCGACGCGGGGCCGGATGCGTGGAACCTCACCAAGGAGGTGAAGCTCATCTCCTCCGTGCGCGTCATCCGCCACGTGCGCGGCCAGAAGCGTGGCCCGCCAGGGACGCCGCACGCGCCGGTCGCGGTGCTGCCCGCGACCTCCATGGGCATCGTCGCGGTGGCCGCCAGCACGGGCGGTCCGCAGGTGCTCTACCGGATGCTGTCGGAGCTGCCAGCGGACTTCCCGGCGCCCATCGTCATCGTCCAGCACATCAACGCCGCCTTCTCCGAATCGCTGGCCAGCTGGCTCGCCAACGCGAGCAAGCTCAAGGTCCGGCTGGCGGTGGACGGCGACACGCTGGCGCCGGGGCTGGTGCTGGTGGCGCCGCCGGATCAGCACATGGTGGTGCCCGTGCGAGGCCGCGTGGCGCTCAAGGCCGGTGTGGAGCGCGACGGGCACATGCCCAGCGGCACCGTGCTGCTGGAGAGCGTGGCGAAGGCCTACGGCCGGCGCGCGGTGGGCGTGGTGCTCACCGGCATGGGCGCGGACGGGGCGGACGGGCTCCTGGCCATCAAGCAGGGCGGTGGGCTGGCGCTGGCGCAGAACGAGGAGTCCTGCGTGGTGTTCGGCATGCCGGGCGCGGCGGTGGAGCGCAAGGCGGTGGACCACCTCATCCACGGCGATGACGTGGCCGCCACCCTGGCGCGGCTGGCGCGCGGAGAGTCGCTGGCCGTCAGCCGCTGACCCGCGCGCGATGACGTCCTCCTCCGAGCGCTGGGCTCCCGTCCACGCCTGGCTTCAGGCGTACACGGGCATGGCGCTGAGCGGGGCCCAGCGGCGGCGGATGGACGCGCGGCTGGAGGCGCTGGGACACGGCGGAAGTCCAACGCAGCTGGCGGCGCACCTGCGCACCCCGGCGGGCGCGGCGGACCTGGCCCGGCTGGTGGACGCGGTGGCGGTGCACACGTCGGAGGTGTTCCGGGACGGGGTGCAGCTCACCGCCTTCCGCGAGCACGTGCTGTCGCCCCGCATCCAACGCTCGAAGGCGCCGCTGCGCGTGTGGAGCGCGGGCTGCGCGGCGGGCGAGGAGGTCGCCACGCTGCTCCTGCTGCTGGCCCAGGAGGGGGCGGACCCCGCCAGCCGCGTGCTGGGCACGGACATCTCCGAGCAGGTGCTCACCCGGGCGCGCGAGCTGAGCTTCTCCGCGGAGGCGCTCCGCCATGTGCCGGAGGGGCCGCGCTCGCGCTACTTCGAGCCGAAGGGCCGGCGCCACGCCCTGGTGGCGTCGCTGCGCGCGCAGGCGGAGTTCCGGCGCCACAACCTGATGGAGGCGCCCTACCCGGAGGCCCCCGGGGGCGGCGGGTTCGACGTCATCTTCTGCCGCAACGTCCTCATCTACTTCACCCCGGACGCCTTCCAGCGCACGGTGCGCAACCTGGGCGAAAGGCTCGCGCCCGGCGGCGTGCTGGTGCTGTCCGCCGCGGAGCCCCTGCTCCAGGTGCCCCCGGAGCTGCGGCTGTTGCCCAGCGAGCACGCGTTCTTCTACGTGCGGGAGGACGCCGCGCCCGCGGAGGCGCCCCGGCCGAAGCGGGACTCCGGCCGGTTCCCGAGCATCGCCGAGCCGGCCGGGCCCGCGGCGCCGAAGCCTGAAGTGCCACCTGCTCCGGACGAGTCCGCGATGGCGGAGGCGGACTGGCTCTTCTCGTGCGTGCTCGACGGGGCCTCCACGGGCGTCCCGGACGAGAAGTCGGAGCGCGACCTGCGCCGGTGCCTGGACCTGGATCCGGACCACGTCGCCGCCCGCTACCTGCTGGGGCTGCTCCTGGAGCAGTGCGGCCAGCCGGCAGCGGCCCTGGAGGCCTACCGCCGGGCGCTGAGGGCGGTGGAGTCCGGGCGGGCGCGGCCGGTGCCCTTCTTCCTCAACCTGCCCCGGCTCCGGGTGGCCTGTGCCCGGGCCGTGGAGCGGCTGGAGGCCGACGGGGCGCGCTGAAGGGCAGGGGGGCAGCCGGGCGGAGGAGGAAACAGAAGCGGCGCGCGGGGCGCTTTGGACCTAGGATGCCCGGCCCATGCGCAGGCTCGTGCTCTTCGCCTTGTTGACCGCCGCCGTTCCCGGCTGTTTCTACCCCGCCGACCGCGGCCGTGCCCTGGAAGCCAAGGTGGACCGGCTGGGCGCGGACAACGCCCGGCTGGCCACGGAGCTGAAGGAGGCGCGTGACCAGCTCGCCGCCACCCAGCCGAAGATTGACGAGAAGGTCGCCCAGGTGACCCAGGCCCTGCAGAGTCTGGACACCGCCGCGCGCCGCAAGGACGCGGACATCGGCGTGCAGTTCCAGAAGACGGTGGAGGACCTGGCGCAGCTGCGCGGCCAGGTGGAGACGTACCTCTACAAGATTGGTGAGCTGGAGGCCGCGCTCGGCAAGAGCACGGAGGAGACCAACCAGCGGCTGCTGGCGCTCCAGGGCACGGAGGCGGTGAAGGAGGCCGAGGCCCGGAAGAAGGCCGAGGAGCTCCAGCGCCCCACGGACAAGAAGGAGTTCCTCGCGCTCGCGCAGGAGAAGGCCAAGGCCGGCGACTCGCTGATCGCGCGCCAGCTCTACAACGAGTTCGTGAAGAAGTGGCCCAAGGACGCGCTCGTGGGCGAGGCGCACTTCGGCCTGGGCGAGACGTACTTCACCGAGTCCAAGTGCCGCGAGGCCCTCTTCGAGTACGGCAAGGTGGTGCAGGACTTCGCGAAGACGGCGTCCGCGCCGGACGCGTACCTGCGCTCCTCCGACTGCTTCCAGAAGCTGAAGATGAAGGAGGAGTCGAAGCTGGCGCTGGAGGAGCTGGTGAAGAGCTACCCCAAGTCGGACGCCGCCAAGACGGCGAAGACGAAGCTGGCGGACCTGGACAAGAAGCCCGCGCCCGCGCCGAAGAAGGGGAAGAAGTGAGCCCCCGCGCTCCCCGGCTCGCCGCCCTGGCGCTGCTGCTGCTCCTGCCGCTCATGGCGGGGGCCGCGCCGAAGAAGCTCGTGCTGCTCTTCACCGGAGACAATGGGGGCGAAATCGCCCCCTGTGGTTGACGCCACAACCCGTCTGGCGGTCTGGCCAGACGAAAGACGGTCCTGACGCAGGAGCGCGCCAAGGGCGTGCCAGTGCTCGCACTGGACGCGGGCAACGCGCTCTTCAAGACCCTGGCGGATGGCCAGGATGCGACGGCGAAGCCTCGCGCGGAGCTGCTCCTGGAGCAGCTGGACGCGCAGGGCTACGCGGCGATGGCCGTGGGCCAGCGCGACCTCGTGCTGGGCGTGGACTTCCTGAAGAAGAAGACGAAGGGCGCGAAGCTGAAGCTCGTGTCCGCGAACCTCGTGGACACGAAGGGGCAGCCGCTCTTCCCCGCCTCGGTGGTGACGACGGTGGGCGGGCTGAAGGTGGGCATCGTCGGCGTGTCGCCCGCGTCGGCGGACCCCAAGGCCCCGGCCGGAAGTTCGGAGGGCACGGCCGTCCTGCCCCAGGGCGTCCGGGGCCTGCCGGTGGGACCGGCGGTGGCCTCCGAAGTAAAGCGCCTGCGCCAGAAGGAGCAGGTGCAGTTGGTGGTGCTGCTGGCGGCGGTGCCCTACGTGGAGGCCGTGAAGCTGGCCCAGGGCGCCGAGGGCGTGGACTTCGTGGTGCAGTCGCATGACGGCCGGGGCGTGGGCATGGCGCAGCGCCAGGGCGTGTCCACGCTGGTGCCCCCCGGGGAGCGGGGCCGCCAGGTCGGGAAGCTGGAGCTGTCCGTGGACGGCACGGGCCCCTTCACCGACCTGTCGGAAGCGAACCGCGCCCGGGAGAGCCAGCGCATGGTGGAGGCGAACATCGCGCGGGTGCAGGAGCGCCTGAAGACGGAGAAGAGCGAGGACACGCGCCGCTCGCTCCAGGAGACGCTGACCTCGTTTGAATCCCGGCGCGACGCCCTGGCCCGTACGGCGGCGGCGCAGGGTCCGGCGACGGGGCGCACCTACCTGCTGACGTACCTGCAGCTGGGGGCGGACGTGGCGTCGGATGCCGCCGTCCAGAAGCAGGTGGAGCGCGTCGAGCCGCCCGGCTCCGCGGGTCACTGAGCGCCCTGCGCGCAAGCCAACCCCGTCCATCCTGGGACGGGGCCTGGATCACCTGTTTCATCCGCCTGTCGCAGGCTGTGTCACGCCCGTTCCAGCCCTGCTGGAGAGCAGGCAGGCCGCGCGGCCGGGAACGCATGGCAGGCCGCTGTTCGACCGAATAATGTGACTCCAGGTTTCTGGCCTCCCCCCAGGCCGCTCGGATGACGAGTGGCAGGCCGCTCGTCATCGACAACTGCTGACACTGCCGCGAGGGCGTGCGTCCGGAGTTCCGGGCGTCCCTCCAGGGCCGTGTCGCGTCCAGAGTGCGGAGTTTTTCAATGAGCAGCAGCGGTGATCTGTCGAAGCGAATCGCGAACCTCTCGCCGGAGAAGCGCGCGGAGCTGCTGAAGAAGATGGCCGCGCAGAAGCAGGCGGCGGGCACTCCGGCGCGGGCGGCGTTCCCGCTGCGGGACAGGTCCCAGCCGGCGGAGCTGTCCTTCGCGCAGCAGCGTCTGTGGATCCTCGATCAGCTCGAATCCGGCAGCGCGCTCTACAACGTGCCCGTCGCGGTCCGGCTGGAGGGCGTGCTGGACGTGGGCGTGCTGGAGCGCGCGCTGCGCGAGGTGGTGCGCCGTCACGAATCGCTGCGCACGACGTTCCACGCGGACGAAGCAGGGCCGGTGCAGCGCATCTCCGACGTGCCGGTGCTGGAGCTGGAGCACGCCGACGTCACGGCGGTGCCCGCCGACGCGCGCGAGGCGGAGGCTTGGCGTCAGGTGGAGGCCGGTGCGCAGCGGCCGTTCGACCTGGCTCGCGGCCCGCTGATGCGGGCGCTGCTGGTGAAGCTGGGGGAGACGGATCACCTGTTGATGGTGGTGCTGCACCACATCGTGTCGGACGGGTGGTCGTTGGGCGTGCTGGTGCGCGAAGTGGCTGTGCTCTACGGGGTGTTCGCGCAGGGGCAGCCGTCGCCGCTGCCGGAGCTGGCCATCCAGTACGCGGACTACGCGGCGTGGCAGCGCGGCGTGCTGCGGGGAGCGGTGCTGGACAAGCAGCTCGGGTACTGGCGCGAGCAGCTTCGCGGCGCGCCGCCCGCGCTGGAGTTGATGACGGACAAGCCCCGGCCGGCGGTGAGTGCCTTCCGGGGGGCGCGCAAGCCGGTCCAGTGGACCCGGGCGCTGACGGAGTCGCTGAAGACGCTGGGGCAGCAGGAGGGCGCCACGCTCTTCACGGTGCTGCTCGCGGGCTGGCAGACGGTGCTGGCGCGCTACGCGGGGCAGGACGACGTGAGCGTGGGCACGCCCATGGCGGGCCGGACGCGTTCGGAGCTGGAGGGGCTCATCGGCGTGTTCGTGAACACGCTGGTGATGCGCGCCCGGTTCGCGCCGGGGCTGACGTTCCGGGCGTTGCTGCGCCAGGTACGTGAAGCGCAGGTGGGCGCGACGGATCACCAGGACCTGCCCTTCGAGCAGCTGGTGGAGGCCGTGCAGCCCGTGCGCGACCTGGGGCGCAGTCCGCTCTTCCAGGTGATGTTCGTGCTGCAGAACGCGCCCCGTGGGCCCATGGCGCTCCAGGCGTTGAAGCTCCAGCCGCTGGAACTGGAGACGCGCACGGCGAAGTTCGACCTGCTGATGCAGGTGGCGGAGACGGACGAAGGCCTGCGCGGCTACCTGGAATACGACGTGGACCTCTTCCTCCCGCGCACGGTGGAGCGGATGGTGGACCACCTGCGTGTGCTCCTGGAGGGAGCCGTCGCACGGCCTGATGCGCAGGTGGATCGGCTGCCCCTGCTGACGGAAGCGGAGCGCAAGCAGCTGCTGGTGGAGTGGAACGAGACGAAGCCCGAGGCGCTGGCGGGCGTCGGGATGCACTCGGCGTTCGAATCCCAGGCGAAGCAGACGCCGGAGTCGGTGGCGGTTGTCTTCGAAGGCCGCGAGCTGGCGTACGCGGCGCTGGAAGCGAAGGCGAACCAGCTGGCGCGGCACCTGGTGAAGCAAGGCGTGAGGCCCGAGGCCCGGGTGGGCCTGTACGTGGAGCGCTCGGAAGCGATGGTGGTGGCGCTGCTGGCCATCCTGAAGACGGGCGCCAGCTACGTACCGTTGGATCCGTCCTTCCCGCCGGAACGTCTGGCGTACATGCGGGACGACAGCGGCATGGCGGTGCTGGTGACGCAGCAGTCGCTGCGAGCCGGGCTGGAGTCCCCGGCGACGAAGGTCGTCTCGCTGGACGGAGACGCGGACGTCTACGGGAAGGAAGCCACGGCATCGCTGGGCGTGGAAGTGGCGTCGGAGTCGGTTGCGTACGTCATCTACACGTCTGGGACGACAGGCCGTCCGAAGGGTGTGCAGGTTCCGCATGGAGCCGTAGCGCGCTTCCTCTCGGCCATGGCATCCGCGCCGGGGCTGAAGTCACAGGACGTGCTGGTGGCGGTGACGACGCTGTCATTCGACATCGCGGTGCTGGAGTTGCTGCTGCCCCTGTCGGTAGGCGCGAAGGTGGTGGTGGCCTCGCGCGAGACGGTGGTGGACGGCAAGCGGCTGAGCACGCTGCTGGAAGCAAGCGGCGCGACGGTGCTGCAAGCGACGCCGAGCACATGGCGGCTGCTGCTGGAAGCCGGCTGGAAGGGCCCAGGCGTCAAGGCCCTGACGGGCGGCGAAGCCCTGCCCAGGGAGTTGGCCAAGACCCTGCGTGAGCGCTGCGCCTCGGTGTGGAACGTGTACGGACCGACGGAGACAACGGTCTGGTCGACGGCGCACGAGGTGGAGGAAGGCACGGGCCCAGTGCCCATCGGCCGCCCCATCGCGGGCACGCGCGTCTACGTGCTGGATGCGTCGTTGCAGCCGGTACCGGTGGGCGTCCCCGGCGAGCTCTACATCGCGGGTGAAGGCGTCACGCGAGGCTACCTGGGCCGCCCGGAGCTGACGGCGGAGCGGTTCCTACCGGAAGTGCACGGCTCCGAGGGCAGTCGGATGTACCGCACAGGGGACCGGGTGCGGTGGCACGCGGACGGGGCGCTGGAGTACGTCAACCGCGCGGACAACCAGGTGAAGGTGCGGGGCTACCGCATCGAGCTGGGCGAAATCGAATCAGTGCTGCGCCAGCAGGACGAAGTACGCGATGCAGCCGTAGTGGTGCGTGGTGAAGGGGCCGAAGCACGGTTGGTGGGCTACGTGGTGGCGAAGCCCGGGCAGACGGTGGAAGCAGGGCCGCTGCGAGAGCGCCTTCGCGTGAAGCTGCCGGAGTACATGGTGCCGCCGGTCCTCCAGGTGCTGGAGGCCATGCCGCTGACGCCCAATGGGAAGGTGGACCGCAAGGCCCTGCCCGCGGTGGAGCAGGCCGCAACCACTTCTCGCGAGTACGAAGCGCCGAGGAACGAAGTCGAGAAGGCGCTGGCAAGCATCTGGGCCGAAGTGCTGCGGGTACCGCGAGTCGGAGTGAAGGACAGCTTCTTCGAACTGGGCGGGCACTCGCTGATGGCCATGCGGGTGGTTTCCCGGGTCCGCGAGGAACTGGGCGTGGAGCTGCCGCTGCGCATGCTCTTCGAAGCCACCACGGTGGAAGCCCTGGCCACCCGTCTGGACAAGGCGAAGCACGGGAAGACTCGAACCCTCTGGCGGGCGTCGGGTGACACGTCACGTCCGCTGTCGTTCGCGCAGCAACGGTTGTGGTTCATCGACAAGCTGGACCCGGGCAGCCCGCTCTACAACATCCCGGTCGCGGTGCGGCTGGACGGCACGCTGCACCAGGACGTCCTGGTGAAGGCCCTGCGAGAAATCTCGCGGCGTCACGAAGCCCTGCGGACGACGTTCGCGCAGGAGCAGGACCAGGCCATCCAGGTCATCCATGCCGAGGTGGAGGTGCCGCTGGAAGCGGTGGACCTCCAGGAGTTCGCCCCGTCCCAGCGGGAGGTCGAAGTCCGGCGCCGGGTCGAGCAGGAGGTGCTGAAGCCCTTCAACCTCAAGACCGGGCCATTGATCCGCGCGCTGCTGGTGACGCTGGGCGCGCAGGAGCACGTGCTGGCGCTGACGACGCATCACATCGTGTCGGACGCCTGGTCGTTGGGCGTGTTGGTGCGCGAAGTGAGCGCGCTGTACGCGGCGTTCGCGGAAGGACATGCGTCGCCGCTGCCAGCGCTGCCGGTGCAGTACGCGGACTATGCGCTGTGGCAGCAGCAGACCCTGCGGGGCGAGGTCTTGCAGCGCGAAGTGGAGCACTGGAAGCAGAAGCTCGCGGGAGCGCCGCCGGTGCTGGAGTTGCCCACGGACCGTCCGCGGCCCGCGGTGCGAGGCGAAGCGGGTGGAGTGGAGCGCTTCCTCTGGCCGCGAGAGTTCGAGCAGGCCCTGCGTACCCTGGGACAGCGTGAGGGCGCGTCGCTGTACATGGTGCTGTTGGCCGGGTGGCAGGTGTTGATGGCCCGCTACTCGGGCCAGACGGACATCAGCGTGGGGTCTCCCATCGCGGGCCGTACGCGCGCGGACGTCGAGGGCCTGATCGGCTTCTTCGTCAACACGCTGGTGCTGCGCGCCCAGGTGGATGGCGATCAGTCCTTCCAGGCCCTGCTGACGCAGGTGCGTGAGACGGTGCTGAGCGCGTACGAGCACCAGAACGTCCCGTTCGAGAAGCTGGTGGAAGCGTTGCAACCGCAGCGCAGCCTCAGCCACACGCCGCTCTTCCAGACGCTGCTGACCCTCCAGAACGTGCCCATGGAGGAGGTCCGGCTCGCCGGTCTGGTGCTCAAGCCCATGGACATCGAGGGCCGCACGTCGAAGTTCGACGTGAGCCTCTACTTCACGGAGACGCCGCAGGGGCTGCGCGGCATGGTGGAGTACAGCACCGACCTGTTCGACGCCGGAACCGTGCAGCGCATGGTGGAGCACCTGCGCGTGCTGCTGGAAGGCGTGGTGGCCAAGCCGGAGGCAGCCGTGGGCCGGCTGCCACTCCTGACGGAGGTGGAGCGTCAGCAGGTCCTGGCGACGTGGAACCAGACGCAGGCGGAGTACGCACGCGACGCGACGATTCCACAGCTCTTCGAGGCGCAGGCGAAGCGCACGCCCGACGCCGTGGCGGTGGTGAGCGGCAAGCAGCGGCTGACGTACCGGGAAGTGCAGGCAAGGGCGAACCAGCTGGCGAACCGGCTGCGCAAGCTGGGAGTGAGGCCCGAGTCTCGAGTGGGCCTGTGCGTGGAGCGCACGGCGGACGTGGTGGTGGGGACGCTGGGCATCCTCAAGGCAGGCGGCGCGTACGTGCCGCTGGACCCGAGCTACCCGAAGGAGCGCCTGGGCTGGCTGCTGGAGGACGCGCAGGGCCCTGCGCTGGTGGCGCACTCGCACCTGCTGGGGTCGCTGCCCGCCTTCACGGCGCAAGCGGTCTGCCTGGACACGGACACGGGGTTGGCTACGGAGCCGGAAGAGGCGCCGGAGACAGGGCTGCGCCCGGACAACGTGGCGTACCTCATCTACACGTCGGGAAGCACCGGCCGTCCGAAGGGCGTGGCGGTAACGCACCGGAACGCGGTGGCCTTCCTCGCCTGGGCGCAAGAGACGTTCACGGAGGAGGAGACGAAGGCCGTGCTCGCGGCGACGAGCCTGAACTTCGACCTCTCCGTCTTCGAACTCTTCGCGCCGCTGGTGAGGGGCGGCAGCGTGGTGATGGTGCGCAACGCGCTGCACCTGGTGGAGGAGACGCCGGACGCAGAGGTGACACTCATCAACACGGTGCCGTCAGCGATGGCGCAACTGGTGCGGCTGAATGCGGTGCCGCCGTCAGTGCGCGTGGTGAACCTCGCGGGCGAAGCCTTGCCGGAGACGCTGGCGAAGGGCGTGTACGGCATTCCCACGGTGCGCAAGCTGTACAACCTGTACGGCCCGTCGGAAGACACGACGTACTCGACGTGGTCGCTGGTGGGGCGCGAGGAGGTGCCGAACATCGGCCGGCCGCTCACCAACACGCGGGCGTACGTGTTGGACAAGTACCTCCAGCCGGTACCGGTGGGCGTGGCGGGCGAGCTGTTCCTGGCGGGAGAAGGGCAGGCACGCGGCTACCTGCTGAGACCGGAGCTGACGGCGGAGAAGTTCCTGCCGGAAGTCCATGGTCCTGAAGGCAGCCGGATGTACCGCACGGGGGACCGGGTGCGGTACCGGGCGGACGGAGTGCTGGAGTACCTGGGCCGGGTGGACTTCCAGGTGAAGGTGCGAGGCTTCCGCATCGAGCTGGGCGAAGTCGAAGCAGCGCTGCGCCAGCAGGAGCCGGTGAAGGAAGCAGTGGTGGTGGCGAAGGGGGAGGGCGCGGAGAAGCGGCTTGTCGCGTACGTGGCACCGAAGGCGGGCGCGACGCTGGAAGCGGAGGCGCTGAAGGCCAGCCTGCGTCAGCGGTTGCCGGAGTACATGGTGCCCGGAGCGGTGGTGGTGCTGGAGGCGCTGCCGCTCAACTCCAACGGCAAGGTGGACCGCAAGGCCCTGCCGGAGCCGGAGGCGCCGACGACGGAGAACACGTACGAAGCGCCGCGCACGGAAGTGGAAGCGAAGCTGGCGGCCATCTGGGCGGAAGTGCTGCGAGTGCCGCGGGTGGGCGTGAAGGACAACTTCTTCACGCTGGGCGGTCACTCGCTGCTCGCGATGCAGGTGGCGTCGCGGGTGCGTGCGGAGCTGGACACCGAAGTCCCGCTGCGCGTGTTGTTCGAGGCGACGACGGTGGAAGTCCTGGCGAGCCAGCTGAAGCAGGGCGTCCCGCGCAGGGGTCCCCGGCTGGTGCGCACATCGCGCGACGCACCGCAGGCCTTGTCCTTCGCGCAGCAGCGCCTGTGGTTCATTGACCAGCTCGAGCCGGGAAGCCCCCTCTACAACATGCCGGTCGCGATGCGGCTGGAGGGCGAGCTGAACGTGGGCGTGCTGGAGCGCGCCCTGGGCGAAGTGACGCGGCGCCACGAAGCGCTGCGCACGACGTTCGTGGACGGGCCTTCCGGACCGGTCCAGCGCGTCTGGCCGGAAGTCGGCCTGTCGATGGCGGTGCGAGACCTGTCGCAGACCGCCGAGCCGGAGCGCGAGTCCCTGGCGCGGGCGCGGATCGAAAAGGAGATCCTGCGTCCGTTCGATCTCGCGAACGGCCCGCTCCTGCGGGTGCTGTTGCTGAAGCTGGAGGAGCACCGCCACGTCCTCGTGGTGACGATGCACCACATCGTGGCGGACGGCTGGTCGCTGGACGTGCTCGTGCGCGAAGTCGCGACGCTCTATGGCGCATTCGCGCAAGGCGCGCCGTCGCCCCTGCCGCCGCTGCGGATGCAGTACTCGGACTACGCGGCGTGGCAGCGGGGCTGGTTGCAGGGAGAGGTGCTGGAGACGCAGCTGGGCTACTGGCGCGAGCAGCTTCGCGGGGCGCCGCCCGCGCTGGAGCTGCCGACGGACAAGCCTCGTCCGGCCGTGCGGGCCTACCGGGGCGCGCAGCGCGGCGTCGTGTTCTCTCGCGAGCTGACGGAGGGCTTGAAGAAGCTGGGCCAGGGTGAGGGCGCCTCGCTCTTCATGGTGCTGCTGGCGGCGTGGCAGACGCTGTTGTCCCGGTACTCGGGACAGGATGACGTGAGCGTGGGCACGCCGATGGCGGGCCGGACGCGCTCGGAGCTGGAGGAGCTCATTGGCGTGTTCGTCAACACGCTGGTGCTGCGCGCCCGTTTCACCCCGGGACAGACGTTCCGCGCGCTGCTGCATCAGGTGCGTGAGACGGTCCTGGGCGCGACGGAGCACCAGGACCTGCCCTTCGAGCGGCTGGTGGAAGCGCTCCAGCCCGTGCGGGACATGGGCCGCAGTCCGCTGTTCCAGGTGATGTTCATCCTGCAGAACGCATCCCGTGGGCCGGTGACGGTGCAGGGCCTGAAGCTCCAGGCCCTGGAGTTGGAGACGCGCACGGCGAAGTTCGACCTGCTGATGCAGCTGTCGGAGACGGCGGACGGCCTGCGCGGCACCCTGGAGTACGACACGGACCTGTTCGCCGCGCCGACGATGGAACGGCTGGTGGAGCACCTGCGCGTCCTGCTCGAGGACGTGGTCGCACGCCCCTCGGTGACGGTGGATGCGTTGTCCTGGCTGACGCAGCACGAGCGCAAGCAGTTGCTGGTGGAGTGGAACAAGACGAAGCCCGAGGCGCTGGTGGGCGTCGGGATGCACTCGGCGTTCGAAGCCCAGGTGAGGATGACACCGGAGTCGGTGGCGGTCGTCTTCGAAGGCCGCGAGCTGGCGTACGCGGCGCTGGAAGCGAAGGCGAACCAGCTGGCGCGGCACCTGGTGAAGCAAGGCGTGAGGCCCGAGGCCCGGGTGGGCCTGTACGTGGAGCGCTCCGAAGCGATGGTGGTGGCGCTGCTGGCCATCCTGAAGACAGGCGCCAGCTACGTACCGTTGGACCCGTCCTTCCCGCCGGAACGTCTGGCGTACATGCGGGACGACAGCGGGATGGTGGTGCTGGTGACGCAGCAGTCGCTGCGAGCCGGGCTGGAGTCACCGGCGACGAAGGTCGTCTCGCTAGACGGAGATGCCGAAGTCTACGAGCGCGAGGAGTCGTCCCCGCTGGGCGTGAAGGTGGCGTCGGAGTCAGTGGCGTACGTCATCTACACGTCTGGGACGACGGGCCGTCCGAAGGGCGTGCAGGTTCCGCACGGGGCCGTGGCGCGCTTCCTCTCGGCGATGGCGGCGGCCCCGGGGCTGAAGGCGCGGGACGTGCTGGTGGCGGTGACGACGCTGTCATTCGACATCGCGGTACTGGAGTTGCTGCTGCCCTTGTCGGTAGGCGCGAAGGTGGTGGTGGCCTCGCGAGAGACGGCGGTGGACGGCAAGAAGCTGAGCACGCTGCTGGAAGCAAGCGGCGCGACGGTGCTGCAAGCGACGCCGAGCACATGGCGGCTGCTGCTGGAAGCCGGCTGGAAGGGTCCGGGCGTCAAGGCCCTGACGGGCGGCGAAGCCCTGCCCAGGGAGTTGGCCAAGGCCCTGCGGGAGCGCTGCGCCTCGGTGTGGAACGTGTACGGACCGACGGAGACGACGGTCTGGTCGACGGCGCATGAGGTGGAAGAGGGCACGGGCCCTGTGCCCATTGGCCGCCCCATCGCGGGCACGCGCGTCTACGTGCTGGATGCGTCGTTGCAGCCGGTACCGGTGGGAGTCCCCGGCGAGCTCTACATCGCGGGTGAAGGCGTCACGCGAGGCTACCTGGGCCGGCCGGAGCTGACGGCGGAGCGGTTCCTGCCGGAAGTGTACGGCTCCGAGGGCAGCCGGATGTACCGCACGGGAGACAGGGTTCGGTGGCACGCGGATGGGACGCTGGAGTACGTCAACCGGGCGGACAACCAGGTGAAGGTGCGGGGCTACCGCATCGAGCTGGGTGAAATCGAAGCAGTGCTGCGCCAGCAGGACGAAGTGCGCGACGCAGCCGTAGTCGTCAGGGGCGAAGGGGCCGAAGCACGGTTGGTGGGCTACGTGGTGGCGAAGCCCGGGCAGAAGGTAGAAGCCGGGCCGCTGCGCGAGCGGCTGCGGGTGAAGCTGCCGGAGTACATGGTGCCGCCGGTCCTCCAGGTGCTGGAGGCCATGCCGCTGACGCCCAATGGGAAGGTGGACCGCAAGGCCCTGCCCGCGGTGGAGCAGGCCGCAACCACTTCTCGCGAGTACGAGGCGCCGAGGAACGAAGTCGAGATGGCACTGGCAAGCATCTGGGCTGAAGTGCTGCGGGTGCCGCGAGTCGGCGTGAAGGACAGCTTCTTCGAGCTGGGCGGGCACTCGTTGATGGCGATGCGGGTGGTCTCCCGGATCCGGGAGGAAATGGGCACGGAGTTGCCGCTGCGCGCGCTCTTCGAGGCCACCACCGTGGAAGCCCTCGCCGGCCGACTGGCGAAGGGAGGCCGGACGGCGGCTCCTGCGCTGGTCCGCATTCCGCGCGAAGCGGCCCTGGAGCTGTCGTTCGCGCAGCAGCGGCTGTGGTTCCTCGACCAGTTGGAGCCGGGCAGCCCGCTCTACAACATCCCGGTCGCGATGCGGCTGGAGGGCGCGCTGAACCTGGGTGTCTTGAAGCTCGCGCTGCGGGAAGTGGTGCGCAGGCACGAAGCGCTGCGCACGACCTTCGAGGAAGGGGCCACGGGGCCCGAGCAGCTCATCCACTCGCTGGTGGAATTGCCGCTGGTGGAGCGAGACGTCACCGATGAGCCCACCGGGTCGCGTGAGGCTTCCGCGTTGCGTCTGCTGGAGGAAGAGGCGCAGCGGCCCTTTGAGCTCGCCAGGGGTCCCCTGATCCGCGGGACGGTGGTGAAGCTGGGAGAGACGGACCACCTGTTGATGGTGGTGCTGCACCACATCGTGTCGGACGGCTGGTCCCTGGACGTGCTGGTACGGGAAGTGGCGCTGCTCTACGGGGCCTATGTCGAAGACCGTCCGTCGCCGCTGCCGGAGTTGCCCATCCAGTACGCGGACTACGCGGCATGGCAGCGCGGCTGGCTCCAGGGCGGCTTGCAGGCCCGCCAGTTGGCGTACTGGCGCGAACAGCTTCGCGGTGCGCCGCCCGCGCTGGAGTTGATGACGGACAAGCCCCGGCCGGCTGTGCGTGGCTTCCGGGGCGCGCGCCAGGCAATCCACTGGCCGCGTGAGCTGACAGAGTCGCTGAAGGCTTTGGGGAAGCAGGAGGGCACCACGCTCTTCACGGTGCTGCTCGCGGGCTGGCAGACGGTGCTCGCGCGCTACTCCGGGCAGGACGACGTGAGCGTGGGCACGCCGATGGCGGGGCGCCCGCGTGCGGAGCTGGAAGGGCTCATCGGCGTGTTCGTCAACACGCTGGTGCTGCGCGCCCGGTTCGCACCGGGGATGACGTTCCGCGCGCTGCTGCGGCAGATGGGTGAGACGGTGCTGGGCGCGATGGAGCACCAGGAGCTGCCCTTCGAGCGGCTGGTGGAAGCGCTCCAGCCCGTGCGCGACATGGCACGCAGCCCGCTGTTCCAGGCGATGTTCGTCCTGCAGAACGCGGCGCAGGGCACGTTGTCGGTGCCGGGCTTGAAGCTGCGGGCGCTGGACCCGGACACGCGCACGTCGAAGTTCGACCTGCTGATGCAGGTGTCCGAAGGCGAGCAGGGCCTGCGTGGATACCTGGAGTACGACTCGGACCTCTTCCTCCCGAGGACGATGGAGCGGATGGTGGCGCACCTGCGCGTGCTCCTGGAGGACGCGGTCGCACACTCGGACACCGCCGTGGATGCGCTGCCGATGCTGGCGGAGGCGGAGCGCAAGCAGCTGCTGGTGGAGTGGAACGAGACGAAGCCCGAGGCGCTGGTGGGCGTCGGGATGCACTCGGCGTTCGAAGCCCAGGTGAGGATGACACCGGAGTCGGTGGCGGTCGTCTTCGAAGGCCGCGAGCTGGCGTACGCAACGCTGGACGCAAAGGCGAACCAGCTGGCGCGGCACCTGGTGAAGCAGGGCGTGAGGCCCGAGGCGCGGGTGGGCCTGTACGTGGAGCGCTCCGAAGCGATGGTGGTGGCGCTGCTGGCCATCCTGAAGACAGGCGCCAGCTACGTGCCGTTGGATCCGTCCTTCCCGCCGGAGCGGCTGGCGTACATGCGGGACGACAGCGGCATGGCGGTGCTGGTGACGCAGCAGCCGCTGCGAGCCGGGCTGGAGTCCCCGGCGACGAAGGTCGTCTCGCTGGACGGAGATGCCGAAGTCTACGAGCGTGAGGAGTCGTCCTCGCTGGGCGTGAAGGTGGCGCCAGAGTCGGTGGCGTACGTCATCTACACGTCTGGGACGACGGGGCGTCCGAAGGGCGTGCAGGTTCCGCACGGAGCCGTGGCGCGCTTCCTCTCGGCGATGGCTGCGGCGCCGGGGCTGAAGGCGCAGGACGTGCTGGTGGCGGTGACGACGCTGTCATTCGACATCGCGGTACTGGAGCTGCTGTTGCCCTTGTCGGTGGGCGCGAAGGTGGTGGTGGCCTCGCGCGAAACCGCGGTGGACGGCAAGAGGCTGGGCGCGCTGCTGGAGGCGAGCGGCGCGACGGTGCTTCAGGCAACGCCCAGCACGTGGCGACTGCTACTGGAAGCCGGCTGGAAGGGCCCAGGCGTCAAGGCCCTGACGGGCGGCGAAGCCCTGCCCAGGGAGTTGGCCAAGGCCCTGCGCGAGCGCTGCGCTTCGGTCTGGAACGTCTACGGCCCGACGGAGACGACGGTCTGGTCGACGGCGCACGAGGTGGAGGACGGCACGGGCCCTGTGCCGATTGGCCGCCCCATCGCGGGCACGCGCGTCTACGTGCTGGACGCGTCATTGCAGCCCGTGCCGGTGGGCGTCCCTGGCGAGCTGTACATCGCGGGTGAAGGTGTCACGCGGGGCTACCTGGGCCGTCCGGAACTGACGGCGGAGAGGTTCCTACCGGAAGTGTATGGCCCCGAGGGCAGCCGGATGTACCGCACGGGGGACCGGGTGCGGTGGCACGCGGACGGGACGCTGGAGTACGTCAACCGGGCGGACAACCAAGTGAAGGTGCGTGGCTACCGCATCGAGTTGGGCGAAATCGAAGCAGTACTGCGCCAGCAGGAAGAAGTGCGCGACGCGGCGGTGGTGGTGCGTGGCGAAGGGGCCGAAGCACGGTTGGTGGGCTACGTGGTGGCGAAGCCCGGGCAGACAGTGGAAGCAGGGCCGCTGCGCGAGCGGCTGCGGGCGAAGCTGCCGGAGTACATGGTGCCGCCGGTCCTCCAGGTGCTGGAGGCCATGCCGCTGACGCCCAACGGCAAGGTGGACCGCAAGGCGCTGCCCGCGGTGGATGCCGTAGCCGCGTCCTCGCGCGAGTACGAGGCGCCGAGGAACGAAGTCGAGAAGACGCTGGCGGGCATCTGGGCCGAAGTGCTGCGGATGCCGCGTGTCGGCGTGAAGGACGGCTTCTTCGAACTGGGCGGGCACTCGCTGATGGCGATGCGCGTGGTCTCCCGGATCCGGGAGGAAATGGGCGTGGAGCTGCCGCTGCGCATGCTCTTCGAAGCCACCACGGTGGAAGCCCTGGCCGCCCGTCTGGGCAAGTCGAAGCACCTGAAGACTCGAGCCCTCCGGCGGGCATCGGGTGACACGTCACGTCCGCTGTCGTTCGCGCAGCAGCGGTTGTGGTTCATCGATCAGCTGGAGCCGGGCAGCCCGCTCTACAACATCCCGGTCGCGGTGCGGCTGGACGGCACGCTGAACGTGGGCGTGATGGAGCGCGCCCTGCGAGAGGTGGTGCGCCGGCACGAAGCGCTGCGCACGACCTTCGTGGATGGCGATTCCGGTCCGGTGCAGCAGGTCTGGCCGGAGGTCGGTCTGTCGCTCGGCGTGCGCGACCTGTCCGAGTGCACCGAGGAGGAGCAGGAGTCCCTGGCCCGGGCGAGAATCGAGCAGGAGGTCCTTCGTCCCTTTGACCTGGCGAACGGGCCACTGCTGCGCGCACTCCTGCTGAAGCTGGGAGAGCGCAAGCACATCCTCGTGGTGACGGTGCACCACATCGTCTCGGACGGCTGGTCGATGGGGGTGTTCGTCAATGAGGTGAGCGCGCTCTACGCGGCCTTCACCCAGGGGCTCCCGTCGCCGTTGCCGGAGCTGCCGGTGCAGTACCCCGACTACGCGGCGTGGCAGCGCGACTGGTTGCAGGGCGAGGTCCTGCAACAGGAAGTGGACTACTGGAAGCAGAAGCTCACGGGGGCGCCTCCGGTGCTGGAGCTGCCCACGGATCGTCCGCGTCCCGCGGTGCGAGGCGACGCCGGTGCCCTTCACCGGTTCATCCTCCCGGAGCCCCTGGTGCAGCGCCTGCGCGCGCTGGCCCAGCAGGAAGGGGCCTCGCTGTACATGGTGTTGCTGGCGGGCTGGCAGGCGCTGTTGTCGCGCTACTCCGGTCAGCCGGACATCAGCGTGGGCTCGCCCATCGCGGGCCGCACACAGGCGGAGACGGAGGGCCTCATCGGCTTCTTCGTCAACACGCTGGTGATGCGCACGGACCTGTCGGACGCGCCGGACTTCCTCCACCTGGTGCGCCGGGTGAAGCAGGGAGCCCTGGAGGCCTTCGAGCACCAGCACGTCCCCTTCGAGAAGCTGGTGGAGGTGCTCCAGCCCGAACGAAGCCGCAGCTACTCGCCCATCATCCAGTCCATGTTCGCCCTGCAGAACGTGCCTGCCGGCGAGGCGAACCTGCCAGGCGTGAAGCTCACGTTGCTGGAGCTGGAGAGCAGGTCGTCGAAGTTCGACCTGAGCCTCTTCTTCCTGGAGAAGGCCCAGGGCCTGACCGGCGTGATCGAATACAGCACCGAGCTGTTCGATGAACCCTCCATGCGACGCATCAGCGAGCACCTGCGAGTGATGCTCGAAGGCGCGGTCGCCAGGCCTGGGGACTCGGTGACGCGTCTGCCGCTGACGGATGAGGCGGAGCGCCGTCGGCTGCTGGTCGAGTGGAACCAGACCGGAGCACCGCCCATGCGCCCCGCTTCCGTGCATGCCCTCTTCGAGGCACAGGCACTGAAGACACCGGGCGCGGTGGCCCTGAAGTCCGCGACACGCGGAGAGACGCTGACGTACGGGGCGCTGGACGCGAAGGCGAACCAGCTGGCGCACCACCTGCGGGGCCTGGGAGTGAAGCGAGGCACGCGAGTGGGTGTGTACGTGGAGCGCTCGTTCGAGATGGTGGTGGGGCTCTTGGCCATCCTGAAGGCCGGAGGCGCGTACGTGCCGGTGGACCGCAACTACCCGGCGGAGCGAATCGCGCTGATGCTGGAGGACGCGGGCGTCGAGGTAACGCTGACGCAGCAGGCACTGGTGGAGAAGCTGCCCAAGAGCGCGGGCCGGCCGCTGGCGCTGGACACGGCCTGGAGCGAAGTCACCCGTCAGCCGCAAACGGCACCGCAGGTGGAAGTGAGCAGCGAGGACCTGGCGTACGTGATGTTCACGTCGGGGAGCACGGGCCGTCCGAAGGGCGTGTGCATCCCGCACCGGGGCATCACTCGGTTGGTGGTGGGTAACGGCTTCCTGCGCTTCGGGCCGGAGGAGGTGTGGCTGCAACTGGCGCCGGTGGCTTTTGACGCCTCGACGTTGGAACTCTGGGGCGCATTGCTGCATGGGGCGAAGCTGGTGCTGGCTCCGCCGCACGCGCTGACGCTGGAAGAGTTGGGCACACTGCTGGAGCAGGAGCGCATCAGCGCGCTGTGGCTGACGGCGGCGCTGTACGAGCAGATGGCACTGCACCAGGTGGAGGCACTGGCGGGGGTGTCGCAGGTGCTGGCGGGCGGCGACGTGCTGCCGGCCCAGCGCGTGCGCGAGCACCTGAAGCACCTGCCCGAAGGCGCGGTGCTGGTGAACGGGTACGGCCCGACGGAGAACACCACCTTCTCGGCCACGTACACGCTCACGCGTGACACGTCACTCACGGCCTCGGTACCCATTGGCAAGCCGATCGGGAACTCGACGGCGTACGTGTTGAACGCGCACGGGGACGTGGCGGGCGTGGGCGTGCCGGGAGAGCTGTACGTGGGAGGCGAAGGCCTCGCATGGGGCTACCTCAACCGGACGGACCTGACAGCGGAGCGCTTCGTGCCGGATGCCTTCAGCACGCAGCCTGGAGCGCGGCTGTACCGCACGGGCGACAAGGCGCGTTGGAAGGAGGACGGCACGCTGGAGTTTCTGGGCCGCATCGACTTCCAGGTGAAGGTACGTGGCTTCCGCATCGAGCTGGGAGAAGTGGAAGCGGCGCTCCTGAAACAGGAGAGCATCGCGGAAGCCGCGGTCGTGGTGCGCGACGTGGGCGGCGACAAGCGGCTCATGGCGTACCTCGTCGCGAAGCCGGGGCAGGGCATCGACCCGAAGGCGGTGGAGGCGGAGCTGCGCAAGGGCCTGCCGGAGTACATGGTGCCCTCGGCCATCGGCGTGCTGGCTTCGCTGCCACTCAGCGCCAACGGCAAGGTGGATCGCAAGGCCCTGCCGGAGCTTGAGGCAAGTCGTTCGGAGCGCGAGTACGAAGCGCCGCGCACGACGACAGAGAGCCGTCTGGCGGCCATCTGGTCCGATCTGCTGCGCGTTCCCCAGGTGGGCCGGCAGGACAACTTCTTCGCGCTGGGTGGCCACTCGCTGCTGGCGACGCAGGTGGTGTCACGCCTTCGCTCGGAGCTGGGCGTTGAGCTGTCGCTGAGCGCGCTGTTCGCGGCTTCGACGTTGGCGTCGTTCGCCCAGCGGGTGGAGGAAGCCACCCGTTCGGAGGCGAAGGCCCTGGTGCGGGTGCCGGACGCCGGACCGCGTCCGCTGTCGTTCGCGCAGCAGCGGTTGTGGTTCATTGACCAACTGGAGCCGGGCACGGCGCTCTACAACGTGCCCGTGGTGGTGCGGCTGGAAGGCAACCTGCGTCCAGAGGTGCTGGAACAGGTCCTGCGGGAAATCTCGCGCCGCCATGAGGCCTTGCGGACGGCGTTCGTCGAGGACGCAGGCCAGACGTTCCAGGTCATCCACTCGGAGCCGGACCTGCCGTTGGAGAGGGTGGAGCTCCAGGACTTCGACCCGTCCCAGAGGGAGGCGGAGGCACGTCGCCGGGTCGAGCAGGAGATGTTGAAGCCGTTTGACCTGCGCCAGGGCCCCCTGGCCCGGGCCCTGCTGGTGAAGCTGGGAGCGCAGGAGCACGTGCTGTCACTGACGATGCACCACATCGTGTCGGACGGCTGGTCGTTGGGCGTGTTGGTGCGCGAGGTGAGCGCGCTCTACACGGCGTTCGCGGAAGGACGTCCGTCGCCATTGCCGGAGCTGCCGGTGCAGTACGCGGACTACGCGCTGTGGCAGCAGCAGACGCTACAGGGCGACGTGCTGCGGCGCGAAGTGGAGCACTGGAAGAGGACGCTCGCGGGAGCGCCGCCGGTGCTGGAGTTGCCCACGGACCGCCCACGCCCCGCGGTGCGAGGCAACACGGGCGCCGTGCATGGATTCCTCTGGCCACGGGAACTCGAGCAGGCCCTGCGAGCCCTGGGGCAGCGCGAGGGCGCATCGCTCTACATGGTGTTACTGGCGGGGTGGCAGGTGTTGATGGCCCGCTACTCGGGCCAGACGGACATCAGCGTGGGTTCACCCATCGCGGGCCGCACGCGTTCGGAGGTGGAAGGCCTCATTGGCTTCTTCGTCAACACGCTGGTGCTGCGTGCCCGGGTGGAGGGCGAACAGTCCTTCCAGGCCCTGCTCAATCAGGTGCGCGGGACGGTCCTCGACGCGTACGAGCACCAGGAGGTGCCGTTCGAAAAGCTGGTGGAGGCGTTGCAGCCGGAGCGCAGCCTCAGCCACACGCCGCTCTTCCAGACCCTGCTGGCCGTGCAGAACGTCCCCATGGGTGAAGTGGCCCTGTCGGGCCTGACCCTGAAGCCGGTGGACTTCGAGGGCCGCACGTCGAAGTTCGACGTGAGCATCTTCTTCACGGAGACGCCGCAAGGCTTGCGCGGAGCGGTGGAGTACAGCACCGACCTGTTTGAAGCCACGACCGTGCGCCGGATGGTGGAACACCTGCGAGTGCTCTTGGAAGGCGTGCTGGCCCAGCCCGAGACACGCGTCGACCAGCTGCCCTTGCTCGACGCGGGCGAGAGAAGCCAGCTCCTGGAGCAGTGGGCTCGTGCACGAGGCGAGCACCCGGGAACCGACGCGGTGAACGCGCGCTTCGAGGCACAGGCACGGAAGACGCCGGAGGCGGTGGCCCTGAAGTCCGCGACACGCGGAGACACGCTGACGTACGGGGCGCTGGACGCGAAGGCGAACCAACTGGCGCACCACTTGCGCGGGCTGGGAGTGAAGCGAGGCACGCGAGTAGGCGTGTACGTGGAACGCTCGTTCGAAATGGTGGTGGGGCTCTTGGCCATCCTGAAGGCCGGGGGCGCGTACGTGCCGGTGGACCGCAACTACCCGGCGGAGCGAATCGCGCTGATGCTGGAGGACGCGGGCGTCGAGGTGACGCTGACGCAGCAGGCGCTGGTGGAGAAGCTGCCCAAGAGCGCGGGTCGGCCGCTGGCGCTGGACACGGCCTGGAGCGAAGTGGGCCGTCAGCCGCAGACGGCACCGCAGGTGGAAGTCAGCAGCGAAGACCTGGCGTACGTGATGTTCACGTCGGGAAGCACGGGCCGTCCGAAGGGCGTGTGCGTCCCGCACCGGGGCATCACGCGGCTGGTGGTGGGCAACGGCTTCCTGCGCTTCGGGCCGGAGGAGAACTGGCTGCAACTGGCGCCGGTGGCTTTTGACGCGTCGACGTTGGAACTCTGGGGCGCATTGCTGCACGGGGCGAAGCTGGTGCTGGCTCCGCCGCACGCGCTGACGTTGGAGGAACTGGGCACGCTGCTGAAGCAGGAGCGCATCAGCGCGCTGTGGCTGACGGCGGCGCTGTACGAGCAGATGGCACTGCACCAGGTGGAGGCACTGGCGGGCGTGTCGCAGGTGCTGGCGGGCGGAGACGTGCTGCCGGCGCAGCGAGTGCGCGAGCACCTGAAGCACCTGTCCGAAGGCGCGGTGCTGGTGAACGGGTACGGCCCGACGGAGAACACCACCTTCTCGGCCACGTACACGCTCACGCGTGACACGTCGCTTACCGCTTCGGTGCCCATCGGCAAGCCGATCGGGAACTCGACGGCGTACGTGCTGGACGCGCACGGGGACGTGGCGGGCGTGGGCGTGCCGGGAGAGCTGTACGTGGGAGGCGAAGGCCTCGCATGGGGCTACCTCGGCCGAGCGGACCTCACGGCGGAGCGCTTCGTGCCGGATGCCTTCAGCACGCAGCCTGGAGCGCGGCTGTACCGCACGGGCGACAAGGCGCGCTGGAAGGAAGACGGCACGCTGGAGTTCCTGGGCCGCACCGACTTCCAGGTGAAGGTGCGCGGCTTCCGCATCGAGCCGGGAGAAGTGGAAGCGGCGCTCCTGAAGCAGGAGAGCGTCGCGGAAGCCACGGTCGTGGTGCGCGACGTGGGAGGGGACAAGCGGCTCGTCGCGTACCTCGTCGCGAAGCCGGGGCAGAGCATCGACCCGAAGGCAGTGGAAGCGGAGCTGCGCAAGGGCCTGCCGGAGTACATGGTGCCCTCGGCCATCGGCGTGCTCGACGCCCTCCCGCTCAGCGCCAACGGCAAGGTGGATCGCAAGGCCCTGCCGCAGCTTGACGCAGTCCGTTCGGAGCGTGAGTACGAAGCGCCGCGCACAGAGGCGGAAGCAAAGCTGGCGGCCATCTGGGCGGAAGTGCTGCGCGTTCCCCAGGTGGGCCGGCAGGACAACTTCTTCGCACTGGGCGGCCACTCGCTGCTGGCGACACAAGTGGCGTCGCGGATCCGCACGGAGCTGGGTGCGGAGCTGCCGTTGCGCGCCTTGTTCGAAGCCCCCACCCTGGAGGCCCTGTCCCAGCGGGTGGAGAAGGCCGGGCGCGCCGAGACCTCACTCCTGGGGTACGCGCCCACGGATGTCGCACCGCCGCTGTCCTTCGCGCAGCAGCGGTTGTGGTTCATCGACCAGCTGGAGCCGGGCACGGCGCTCTACAACGTCCCCGTGGCCGTGCGGCTGGAAGGCACGCTGCGCCAGGACGTCCTGGAGCGGGCATTGCGCGAAGTGATGCGGCGCCATGAGGCACTGCGGACGACCTTCGCGGAGGAGAACGGCCAACCCATCCAGGTCATCCACCCGAACGTCAGCCTGCACCTGGAACAGGTGGCGGTCTCCGGCGCGGACACGCAGGCGCGGGAGACTCGGGCACGGGAGTGGATCTCGCAGGAGATACGGAAGCCCTTCGACCTGCTGCGCGGCCCATTGTTCCGGGCGTTGCTGGTGAAGCTGGAAGAGCAGCATCACGTGCTCGTCGTCACGATGCATCACATCGTGTCGGACGGCTGGTCGTTGAGCGTGCTCGTGCGCGAGGTGAGCGCGCTCTACACGGCGTTCGCGGAAGGAGGTCCGTCGCCCTTGCCGGAGCTGCCGGTGCAGTACGCGGACTACGCGTTCTGGCAGCGGCAGGAGTTGCAGGGCGAAGCGCTCCAGCGGGAGGTGGACTACTGGAAGAGGAAGCTCTCCGGCGCGGCGCCTGTGCTGGAATTGCCCACGGATCATCCCCGCCCCGCGGTGCGTGGCAATGCGGGTGCATCCCAGGCCTTCCTCTGGCCAACGGCGTTCGCCCAGGGACTTCGTGACCTGGCGAAGCGTGAGGGCGCCTCGCTGTACATGCTGCTGCTGGCGGGCTGGCAGGCCATGTTGTCGAGATACTCGGGGCAGGAGGACATCAGCATCGGCTCGCCCATCGCGGGCCGCACGCGCGCGGAGGTGGAAGGCCTCATCGGCTTCTTCGTCAACACGCTGGTGCTGCGGACGCACGTGGAGGGCGGCGCGTCCTTCCGTGACCTGTTGAAGCAGGTGCGCGAGACGGTCCTGGAGGCACAGGAGCACCAGCATGTGCCGTTCGAGAAGCTGGTGGAGGCACTCCAGCCTGAACGTGACCGGAGCCACACGCCGCTGTTCCAGGTGCTCCTGGCGCTCCAGAACCTGCCAGGAGGGGAGGCTCGGCTGCCCGGGCTGGCCCTCAAGCCGGTGGACCTGGAAGGCAGGACGGCGAAGTTCGACCTGAGCATCTTCTTCGAGGAGCGGCCCAGGGGCCTGGGCGTCTTGATCGAGTACGGCACGGACCTGTTCGAGGCCGCCACCATGCGCCGGATGGTGGAACACCTGCGAGTGCTCTTGGAAGGCGTGCTCGCCCACCCCGAGACACGCGTCGACCAACTGCCCTTGCTCGACGCGGGCGAGCGAAGCCAGCTCCTGGAGCAGTGGGCGCGTGCACGAGGCGAGCACCCGGGAGCCGACGCGGTGCACGCGCGCTTCGAGGCACAGGCCAGGAAGACGCCGGAGGCGGTGGCCCTGAAGTCCGCGACACGCGGAGAGACGCTGACGTACGGGGCGCTGGACGCGAAGGCGAACCAGCTGGCGCACCACCTGCGAAGCCTTGGGGTAAAGCGAGGCACGCGAGTGGGCGTGTACGTGGAGCGCTCGTTCGAGATGGTGGTGGGGCTCTTGGCCATCCTGAAGGCCGGGGGCGCGTACGTGCCGGTGGACCGCAACTACCCGGCGGAGCGCATCGCGCTGATGCTGGAGGATGCGGGCGTCGAGGTGACGCTGACGCAGCAGGCGCTGGTGGAGAAGCTGCCCAGGAGCGCGGGCCGGCCGCTGGCGCTGGACGCGGCGTGGAGCGAAGTCACCCGTCAGCCGCGGACGGCGCCTCAGGTGGAAGTCAGCAGCGAAGACCTGGCGTACGTGATGTTCACGTCGGGAAGCACGGGCCGGCCGAAGGGCGTGTGCATCCCGCACCGGGGCATCACGCGGCTGGTGGTGGGCAACGGCTTCCTGCGCTTCGGGCCAGAAGAGGTCTGGCTGCAACTGGCGCCGGTGGCCTTCGACGCGTCGACGTTGGAGCTGTGGGGCGCATTGCTGCACGGAGCGAAGCTGGTGCTGGCGCCTCCACACGCGCTGACGCTGGAAGAGTTGGGAGCACTGCTGAAGCAGGAGCGCATCAGCGCGCTGTGGCTGACAGCGGCGCTGTACGAGCAGATGGCGTTGCATCAGGTGGAGGCACTGGCGGGAGTGTCGCAAGTCCTGGCGGGTGGCGACGTGCTGCCGGCCCAGCGCGTGCGAGAGCACCTGAAGCACCTGCCCGAAGGCGCGGTGCTGGTGAACGGCTACGGCCCGACGGAGAACACCACCTTCTCCGCCACGCACACGTTGACGAACACGAGCACGGTCGGGAAGTCCGTACCCATCGGCAAGCCGATCGGGAACTCGACGGCGTACGTGTCGAACGCGCACGGGGACGTGGCGGGCGTGGGCGTGCCGGGAGAGCTGTACGTGGGAGGCGAAGGCCTCGCATGGGGCTACCTCGGCCGAGCGGACCTCACGGCGGAGCGCTTCGTGCCGGATGCCTTCAGCACGCAGCCGGGAGCGCGGCTGTACCGCACGGGCGACAAGGCGCGCTGGAAGGAGGACGGCACGCTGGAGTTCCTGGGCCGCACCGACTTCCAGGTGAAGGTGCGCGGCTTCCGCATCGAGCTGGGAGAAGTCGAGGCCGCACTCCTCAAGCAGGAGAGCGTCGCGGAAGCCACGGTGGTGGTGCGCGACGTGGGTGGGGACAAGCGGCTCGTCGCGTACCTCGTCGCGAAGCCGGGGCAGAGCATCGACCCGAAGGCAGTGGAGGCGGAGCTGCGCAAGGGCTTGCCGGAGTACATGGTGCCCTCGGCCATCGGCGTGCTCGACGCCCTCCCGCTCAGCGCCAACGGCAAGGTGGATCGCAAGGCCCTGCCGCAGCTTGACGCAGTCCGCTCGGAGCGTGAGTACGAAGCGCCGCGCACGGAGGCAGAAATGAAGCTGGCGGCCATCTGGGCGGAAGTGCTGCGCGTTCCCCAGGTGGGCCGGCAGGACAACTTCTTCGCGCTGGGCGGCCACTCGCTGCTGGCAACGCAGGTGGCGTCGCGGATCCGCACGGAGCTGGGCGCGGAGCTGCCGTTGCGCGCCCTGTTCGAAGCCCCCACCCTGGAGGCCCTGTCCCAGCGAGTGGAGAAGGCCGGGCGCGCCGAGACTTCACTCCTGGGGCACGCGCCCACGGGTGTCGCACCGCCGCTGTCCTTCGCGCAGCAGCGGTTGTGGTTCATCGACCAGCTGGAGCCGGGCACGGCGCTCTACAACGTCCCCGTGGCCGTGCGGCTGGAGGGCACGCTGGACGTGGGCGCCCTGGAGCGCTCCCTGCAAGAGGTCGTGCGCCGGCATGAGTCTCTGCGCACGACGTTCGCGGAGCAGGACGGCCAGGCCATCCAGGTCATCCATCCCTCCCCGTCGCTGGAGCTGGAGCGGGTGGACCTGCGGACCTTCGACGCCGCCCACCGTGCGGCAGAAGCCCGCCGGCAGGCTGAACAGGAGATGATGCGTCCCTTCGACCTGGGACGCGGGCCATTGATCCGCGCACGCCTGTTCGCGCTCTCGGAACGCGAACACATCCTCGTCGTCACGATGCACCACATTGTGTCGGACGGCTGGTCGCTGGGCGTGCTCGTGCGTGAAATGGGCGCGCTGTACGCGGCCTTCTCCACGGGCCGTCCGTCGTCCCTGCCGGAGCTGCCCATGCAGTACGCGCGCTACGCCGCGTGGCAGCGCGGTTGGCTCCAGGGGGACGCGCTGGCGCGGCAGGTCGGTTACTGGAAGCAGAAGCTCTCCGGCGCGCCGCCGGTGCTGGAGCTGCCCACGGACCGTCCTCGTCCTCTGCAAAGGGGCATCGCGGGAGCAACGCACGCCTTCACCCTGTCCCCGCCGCTGACCGAAGGCCTCAAGGCCCTGGCCCAGCGAGAGGGCGCGTCGCTGTACATGGTGATGCTGGCCGGATGGCAGGTGCTGATGGCGCGCTACTCCGGGCAGACGGACATCAGCGTGGGCTCTCCCATCGCGGGCCGCACGCACTCGGAGCTGGAAGGGCTCATCGGCTTCTTCGTCAACACGCTGGTGCTGCGCGCGAACGTGGAGGACCGCCTGTCCTTCGGCGAGCTGCTCGCCCAGGTGCGTGAGACGGTCCTGGATGCGTACGAGCACCAGGAGGTGCCGTTCGAGAAGCTGGTGGAGGTCCTCCAGCCGGAGCGCAGTCTCAGCCACACGCCGCTCTTCCAGACGATGCTGGCCCTGCAGAACGTCCCCATGGGCGAGCTGCGGCTGCCGGACCTGGCCCTCAAGCCGGTGGAGGCGGAGAGCCCCGTCGCGAAGTTCGACCTGAGCGTGACGCTCATGGAAGGGCCTCGCGAGCTCATGGGCGTGCTGGAGTACAGCACGGAGCTGTTCAACGCGGGCACCGTCCAGCGGATGGTCACGCATTGGATCACGCTCCTCGAAGGCGCGGTGGAGCGACCGGACACGCACGTGTCCCGCCTGCCCCTGCTGACCGCCGCCGAGCGCCGCGAAATGCTGGTGGAGTGGAACGTCACGCGGGCGCCGTTCCCCGAGGCGTGCATGCACTCGCTCTTCGAGGCGCAGGTCCGTCGTGCGCCAGAGGCAGTGGCTGCTGTCTTCGAGGGGACGCAGCTGACGTATGCGCAACTGGATGCACGCGCCAATCAGCTCGCCCATGCCTTGCGTCGTCGTGGCGTGGGCCCGGAAGTCCGCGTCGCCCTCAGTGTCGAGCGCTCCCTGGACATCGTCATTGGCCTCCTCGGCATCCTGAAGGCCGGTGGCGCCTGGGTGCCCGTGGATCCGCTCCTGCCCCGTGAGCGCCTGACCTTCATGCTGGAGGACAGTGCGGCGCAGGTGCTCGTCACCCAGCAGCCACTGGTGGACCGCTTCCCGGACGCACTGCATGCCCGCGCGCTCTGCCTGGACACGGAGGGGGAGTCGCTGGCGAACGAGCCGGCGGATGCGCCCGTGACAGGCGTGACGCCCGCGAACATGGCGTACCTGCTCTACACCTCGGGCAGCACGGGCACACCCAAGGGGACGGTGGTGGAGCACCGCGCTGTGGCCAACCTGGTCACCCACGAAGCGGTGGCGTACGGCATCGGTCCTGGCAGCCGCGTGCTTCAGTTCGCCAGTCTCAGCTTCGACCTGTCGGTGGAGGAGATCTTCACCACGCTCTGCAACGGCGCCACGTTGGTGCTCGCGCCGCTGGAGAAGTTGATGCCGGGCGCGCCGCTGCCCGTGCTGCTGCGTGAGCAGGAGTTGAGCGTCGTCAGCCTCACCCCCGCGGCGCTGGCGGCTACGTCCTCCGAGGATCTGCCCGGGGTGCATACCGTCATCTCCGGCGGTGACGCCCTGTCCGCGGACGTCGTCGCGCGGTGGGCTCCGGGGCGGCGCCTGCTCAATACGTACGGCCCGACGGAAGCCACCGTCATCGCCACCCTGGGCGAGGTGGTGGCGGATGGGAACGTGCCGTCCATCGGCAAGCCGCTGGCGAACGTGCGCGTCTACGTGCTCGACCCGCAGGGGCAGCCGGTGCCCGTGGGTGTGCGCGGTGAGTTGCACATTGGTGGCGTGGGCGTGGCGCGTGGGTATGCGGGCCGTCCGGGACTCACCGCCGAGCGCTTCGTCCCGGACGCCTTCTCGGGTGAAGCGGGCGCCCGTCTCTACCGTACGGGCGACGTCGTGCGCTGGCGTGCGGACGGCCAGTTGGACTTCGTCGGCCGCATCGACACCCAGGTGAAGGTGCGCGGCTTCCGCATCGAGCTGGGCGAGGTCGAAACCGCGCTGGCCCGGCAGCCGGGCGTGAACGAGGCCGTGGTGCTGGTGCGGGGCGGCGGTGTCGACAAGCGGCTCGTGGGCTACGTCGTGGCGAAGGAAGGCCATGCGCTGGACGTGGACACGCTGCGCGCGGGCCTGCGTCAGGGGATTCCGGAGTACATGGTCCCCTCGGCGCTGATGGTGCTGGACGCCCTGCCGCTCAACGCGAACGGCAAGGTGGACCGCCGCGCGCTGCCGGAGCCGGAGGCCGCCCACGTGGGCGCCTACGTGGCTCCGCGCACCGTGACGGAGGCGAGGCTCGCGGCCATCTGGGCGGACGTGCTGCGCCTGGAGCGCGTGGGCGTGAAGGACAACTTCTTCTCACTGGGCGGTCACTCACTGCTGGCGACGCAGGTGGTGTCGCGCATCCGCATGTCGCTGGGCGTGGAGATGCCGTTGCGTCTGCTGTTCGAGGCGCCGACGGTGGAGGCGCTGTCGCAACGGCTCTCCCAGCTGGGACGCTCCGGCGTACCCATGCTGAGCGCTGGGGGGCGTCCGGCGTCGCTGCCCCTGTCCTTCGCGCAGCAGCGGTTGTGGTTCATCGACCAGTTGGATCCGGGCAGTTCGCTCTACAACGTGCCCATCGTGGTGCGGTTGGAGGGCGACCTGGATGCGGGGGCTCTGGAGCAGTCCCTGCGCGAGGTCGTGCAACGGCACGAAGCCCTGCGCACGACGTTCGAGGAGGAAGCAGGGCAGCCCGTTCAGCGCATCCATGCGTCCGTGGACGTGCCGCTGAACACCGTGGACCTGACGGACTCCGGGGCCGAGCGGGAGGCCGCGGCCCGGCACCGGGTGCTGGAGGAGATGGCGAAGCCCTTCGACCTGATGAAGGGACCGCTCCTGCGGGCGCTGCTGCTGCGCCTGGATGCGCGCGACCACGTGCTCTTGGTCACGATGCACCACGCCGTGTCCGACGGCTGGTCCGTGGGAGTCCTGCTGCGCGAGCTGGGGACGCTGTACAGCGCGCTGGCACGGGGTCAGGCGTGGACGCTGCCGCCGCTGCCGGTGCAGTACGCGGACTACGCGGCGTGGCAGCGTGACTGGCTGCGGGATGAGACCCTGCGGCGCGAAGTGGACTACTGGAAGCAGTCGCTCACGGGAGCTCCGCCGGTGCTGGAGCTGCCCACGGACCGTCCGCGTCCGGCGGTGCGCACGAACGCCGGCACGACGCTGGCCTTCACGCTGCCGCTGGAGCTGTCCCAGTCGCTGAGTGCTCTGGCCCAGAAAGAGGGCGCGTCGCTGTACATGGTGCTGCTGGCGGGCTGGCAGGTGCTGCTGTCGCGCTACAGCGGTCAGCAGGACATCAGCGTGGGTTCGCCCATCGCGGGCCGTACGCGCGCGGAGGTGGAAGGGCTCATCGGCTTCTTCGTCAACACGCTGGTACTGCGCGCTCAGGTGGAGGGGGACCAGTCGTTCCGGACGCTGCTCGCGCGGGTAAAGGAGACGGTGCTGGGGGCGTACGAGCACCAGGACGTGCCGTTCGAGAAGCTGGTGGAGGCGTTGCAGCCCGAGCGCAGCCTCAGTCACACGCCGCTGTTCCAGACGTTGATGTCGCTCCAGAACGTGCCGATGGAGGAGTCCAACCTCCCTGGCCTGGTGCTCAAGCCGATGGGCTTCGAGGGCCGGACGTCGAAGTTCGACGTGAGCATCTTCTTCACGGAGACGCCGCAAGGCTTGAGCGGAGCGGTGGAGTACAGCACCGACCTGTTCGAAGCGACGACCGTGCGCCGGATGGTGGAGCACCTGCGCATGTTGCTGGAAGGCGTGGTGGCGAAGCCGGAGACAGCGGTGGGCCGGCTGCCCATGCTGACGACTGTGGAGCGCCAGCAGGTGCTGGTGACGTGGAACCAATTGCAGGCGGAGTACGCGCGCGACGCGACCATTCCGCAGCTCTTCGAAGCACAGGCGAAGCGCACGCCGGACGCAGTCGCGGTGGTAAGCGGCAAGGAGCGGCTGACGTACCGGGAGGTGGAGGCGAAGGCGAACCAGCTGGCGAACCGGCTGCGCAAGCTGGGAGTGGGGCCCGAGTCACGAGTGGGCCTGTGCGTGGAGCGCACGGCGGACGTGGTGGTGGGGACGCTGGGCATCCTCAAGGCAGGCGGCGCGTACGTGCCGCTGGACCCGAGCTACCCGAAGGAGCGTCTGGGCTGGCTGCTGGAGGACGCGCAGGGCCCGGCACTGGTGGCGCACTCGCACCTGCTGGAGTCGCTGCCTGCCTTCACGGCGCAGGCCGTCTGCCTGGATAGAGAAGACGACTGGGCGGACGAGTCCTGCTGCCCGGTGACGTCGGGAGTGCGCCCGGAGAACGTGGCGTACCTCATCTACACGTCGGGAAGCACGGGCCGTCCGAAGGGCGTGGCGGTGACGCACCGGAACGCGGTGGCCTTCCTCGCCTGGGCGCAAGAGACGTTCACGGAGGAGGAGACGAAGGCCGTGCTCGCGGCGACGAGCCTGAACTTCGACCTCTCCGTCTTCGAACTCTTCGCGCCGCTGGTGAGGGGCGGCAGCGTGGTGGTGGTTCGCAATGCCCTGCACCTGGCGGAGGAGAAGCCGGACGCAGAGGTGACACTCATCAACACGGTGCCGTCAGCGATGGCGCAGTTGGTGCGACTGAATGCGGTGCCGCCGTCAGTGCGCGTGGTGAACCTCGCAGGCGAAGCCTTGCCGGAGACGCTGGCGAAGGCCGTGTACGGCATTCCCACGGTGCGCAAGCTGTACAACCTGTATGGCCCGTCGGAAGACACGACGTACTCGACGTGGTCGCTGGTGGGGCGCGAAGAGGTGCCGAACATCGGCCGGCCGCTCACCAACACGCGGGCGTACGTGCTGGACAAGTACCTCCAGCCGGTGCCGGTGGGCGTGGCGGGCGAGCTGTTCCTGGCGGGAGAAGGGCAGGCGCGTGGCTACCTGCTGAGGCCGGAGCTGACGGCGGAGAAGTTCCTGCCGGAAGTCCATGGTCCTGAAGGCAGCCGGATGTACCGCACGGGGGACCGGGTGCGGTACCGGGCGGACGGAGTGCTGGAGTACCTGGGCCGGGTGGACTTCCAGGTGAAGGTGCGAGGCTTCCGCATCGAGCTGGGCGAAGTCGAAGCAGCGCTGCGCCAGCAGGAGCCGGTGAAGGAAGCAGTGGTGGTGGCGAAGGGGGAGGGGGCGGAGAAGCGGCTCGTCGCGTATGTGGCACCGAAGGCGGGCGCGACGCTGGAAGCGGAGGCGCTGAAGGCCAGCCTCCGCCAGCGGTTGCCGGAGTACATGGTGCCCGGAGCGGTGGTGGTGCTGGAGGCGCTGCCGCTCAACTCCAACGGCAAGGTGGACCGCAAGGCCCTGCCGGAGCCGGAGGCGCCGACAGCCGGGAAGACGTACGAAGCGCCGCGCACGGAAGTGGAAGCGAAGCTGGCGGCCATCTGGGCGGAAGTGCTGCGTGTCCCCCAGGTGGGTGTGAAGGACGACTTCTTCGCGCTGGGTGGACACTCGCTGCTCGCGACGCAGGTGGTGTCGCGGGTGCGCATGGAGACGGGCGCGGAACTGCCGCTGCGCGCGTTGTTCGAAGCGCCCACGGTGGAGGCCCTTGCTCGCCGGCTGGAGAAGGCCGGACGTGCGAAGGCACCGGCCCTCGTGCCCGTGTCGCGGGATGCCTCGCTGCCGCTGTCGTTCGCGCAGCAGCGACTGTGGTTCATCGACCAACTGGAGCCAGGGGCAGCGCTCTATAACGTCCCTGTGGCGGTGCGCCTGGAAGGCGACCTGGACGTTGGAGCCCTGGAACGGGCCCTTCGTGAAATCGTTCGTCGTCACGAGGCTCTGCGCACGACGTTCGTCGCAGGCAACCCCGAGCCGGTCCAACGGACCGCATCCGACAGCGCCTTCACGCTCAGGGTGGACGACCTGACGTCGGACACCGCCGAGGTCCAGCGGCGCGTGGAACAGGAGGTGCTGCGGCCCTTCGAGCTGGCACACGGTCCGCTGATCCGGGCGCTGTTGCTGAAGCTCGATGCTCGCGAGCACGTGCTCGCGGTCACGATGCACCACATCGTGTCGGACGGATGGTCGCTCGGCGTGCTGATCCGTGAGGTCAGCGCGCTCTACGCGGCGTTCGTGCAGGGGCAGCCCTCGCCGCTGCCGGAGCTGCCGGTGCAGTACGCGGACTACGCGGCGTGGCAGCGCGGCTGGTTGCAGGGCATGACGCTCCAGCGGGAAGTGGACTACTGGAAGCAGAAGCTCTCCGGCGCGCCGCCCGTGCTGGACCTGCCCACGGACCGTCCGCGTCCCGCGGTGCGAGGCAACGCCGGCGCGACCCAGGGCTTCCTGTGGCCGCGGTCGCTGGCCCAGGGGCTGAAGGGCCTCGCGCAGCGCGAAGGCGCCTCGCTGTACATGGTGCTGCTGGCGGGCTGGCAGGTGCTGCTGTCGCGCTACAGCGGCCAGCAGGACATCAGCGTGGGTTCGCCCATCGCGGGCCGTACGCGCTCGGAGCTGGAAGGCCTCATCGGCTTCTTCGTCAACACGCTGGTGCTGCGGACGAACCTGTCCGGAGACCCCAGCTTCCGGGACCTGCTCCAGCAGGTGCGTGAGACGGTCCTGGAGGCGCAGGAGCACCAGGAGGTGCCCTTCGAGAAGCTGGTGGAAGCGCTCCAGCCCGAACGCAGTCGCAGCCACACGCCGCTGTTCCAGACGCTGCTGGCGCTCCAGAACATCCCTGTGGGTGAAGCCCGGCTGCCCGGCATGACGCTCAAGCCCGTGGAGCTCGCGGGCGGGACATCGAAGTTCGACCTGAGCGTCTTCTTCGTGGAGAACGCGGAGGGCTTGAGCGGAACGCTGGAGTACAGCACCGACCTGTTCGAGGCCGCGACGATGCGCCGCATGGTGGACCACCTGCGCGTGCTGCTGGAAAGCGTGCTGCAACAGCCCGAAGCCCTGGTGACACGCCTCCCCATGCTGGACGCGGCCGAGCGTCAGCAGGTCGTGAAGGCTCGGAACCAGACGGCCACGCAGTACCCCCGCGAACTGCCGGTGCACGCGCGCTTCGAGGCACAGGCACTGAAGACACCGGGCGCGGTGGCCCTGAAGCTCGGGGCAGGGGAGGAGACCCTGACGTACGGGGTGCTGGACGCGAAGGCGAACCAGCTGGCGCACCACCTGCGCGGGCTGGGCGTGGAGCGAGGCACGCGAGTGGGCGTGTACGTGGAGCGCTCGTTCGAGATGGTGGTGGGGCTCTTGGCCATCCTGAAGGCCGGGGGCGCGTACGTGCCGGTGGACCGCAACTATCCGGCGGAGCGCATCGCGCTGATGCTGGAGGACGCGGGCGTCGAGGTAACGCTGACGCAGCAGGCACTGGTGGAGAAGCTGCCCAGGAGCGCGGGCCAGCCGCTGGCGCTGGACACGGCCTGGAGCGAAGTCACCCGTCAGCCGCAGACGGCACCGCAGGTGGAAGTGAGCAGCGAGGACCTGGCGTACGTGATGTTCACGTCGGGAAGCACGGGCCGTCCGAAGGGCGTGTGCATCCCGCACCGGGGCATCACGCGGTTGGTGGTGGGTAACGGCTTCCTGCGCTTCGGGCCGGAGGAGAACTGGCTGCAACTGGCGCCGGTGGCTTTTGACGCCTCGACGTTGGAAATCTGGGGCGCATTGCTGCATGGGGCGAAGCTGGTGCTGGCTCCGCCACACGCGCTGACGCTGGAAGAGTTGGGCACACTGCTGAAGCAGGAGCGCATCAGCGCCCTGTGGCTGACGGCGGCGCTGTACGAGCAGATGGCACTGCACCAGGTGGAGGCACTGGCGGGCGTGTCGCAGGTGCTGGCGGGCGGCGACGTGCTGCCGGCCCAGCGAGTGCGAGAGCACCTGAAGCACCTGCCTGATGGCGCGGTGCTGGTGAACGGCTACGGCCCCACGGAGAACACCACCTTCTCCGCCACGCACACGTTGACGCGTGACACGTCGCTTACCGCTTCGGTGCCCATCGGCAAGCCGATTGGGAACTCGACGGCCTACGTGCTGGACGCGCACGGAGACGTGGCGGGCGTGGGCGTGCCGGGAGAGCTGTACGTGGGAGGCGAAGGCCTCGCATGGGGCTACCTCAACCGGACGGACCTGACAGCGGAGCGCTTCGTGCCGGATGCCTTCAGCACGCAGCCGGGAGCGCGGCTGTACCGCACGGGAGACAAGGCGCGCTGGAAGGAGGACGGCACGCTGGAGTTCCTGGGCCGCACCGACTTCCAGGTGAAGGTGCGCGGCTTCCGCATCGAATTGGGCGAAGTCGAGGCCGCACTCCTCAAGCAAGAGGGCATCGCGGAAGCCACGGTCGTGGTTCGCGACGTGAGTGGAGACAAGCGGCTCGTCGCGTACATCGTCGCGAAGCCGGGCCAGAACATCGACCCGAAGGGGGTGGAGACGGAGCTGCGCAAGGGCCTGCCGGAGTACATGGTGCCCTCGGCCATCGGCGTCCTCGCCGCACTGCCGCTCAGCGCCAACGGCAAGGTGGACCGCAAGGCATTGCCTGACCTGGACGTCTCCACGTCCCACGCCGAGGACTTCATCGCGCCCCGTGACGCGCTGGAATCCCAGCTCGCCAGGGTGTGGGAAGACGTCCTGGGCGTGCAGCCCGTCGGCGTGCGTACCAGCTTCTTCGCGCTGGGAGGCCACTCGCTGCTCGCGGTCCGCCTGGTGGCCGCGCTGCGCGAACACCTGGGCCGCGAAGTGCCCCTGGCCGCGCTCTTCCAGCACCCCACCGTGGAGGAGCTGGCGAAGCTGCTGCGCGATGAAACAGAGACGTGGTCGCCGCTCGTTCCTCTGGAGAAGGGCGACGCGGGCCGCCGGCCCCTGTTCCTCGTCCACCCGGGTGGCGGCAACGTGCTCGCGTATCCGGAGCTGGCGCGGCTGCTCGGGCCGCACCAGCCCGTGTTCGGCCTCCAGGCGCGCGGCCTCCAGGCCGGTCATGCCGTGGTGGAGTCCGTGGAGGAGATGGCCGCGCTGTACCTGGCCGCCATCCGCACGGAGCAGCCAGAAGGGCCGTACCTCCTCGCGGGCTGGTCGCTTGGCGGCGCCATCGCCTACGAGATGGCTCGCCAGCTGCGTGCGCAGGGGCAGGCCGTGGGGCTGCTGGCGCTCGTGGATGCCTTTGTCCCTGGCGTGCAGCTGCCTCCCGGCGAGGCCCAGGTGAAGGACCCCGACGGCGGCGTGCGCGTCTCCTTCGCCCGGAGCGTGGCCCAGGCCTTCTCCCTGACCCTGCCCATCCCGGACGAGGCCCTGGAGCGCATGGACGATGACGCCATGCTGGAGGCCCTCCTCGCCGTGGGCATCCAGGCCCGGCTCCTGGAGGAAGCGACGGGCCGCGAGCAATTGCGCGCCCTGTTCCGCGTCTACCAGGCCAACCTGCGCGCCATGGACCGCTACGTCCCCAGCCCCTACGACGGCCGCGCGCTGCTGCTCGCCGCCACGGAAGCGACGCCCACGCCGGGCGTGCCCCGTCACCGCGGCTGGGAGCCCCTCGTCCGGGGGGGACTGGACGTGAGGGATGTCCCTGGGGGACACCATCAACTCATGCAGGAGCCGTACGTGCGGCACGTGGCCACGCTGTTGCGCGAGGCCCTGGAGGACAAGTCATGACCGTTGAAACATCCGAGACATCCCGCGGGGGCTCGCCATGGCCCAACCGCCTCATCCTGGCCGTGTGGTTCGTGTGCTTCTCCGTGGGCGCGCTGGTCCACATCCTCACCGTGGCGAAGTACGGCCTCTTCTTGAATGATCCGGCGGATCCGCTGCCCATGCCGTTCGTCGTCGTGAACGAGCTGTTCACGGTGCTCAACCCGCTCACCATCGCGCTGCTCATCTTCAAGCGGCGGGCGGGCATCCTCTCCGCGCTGGGCGTGGTGGCGCTCGTGGCCAGCTGGCTGCCCGCCCGCCGCGCGCTGCGTGTGACGCCCACCCTCGCGCTCCGGGCGGACGAATAGGGCTTCAGGACACGATGTCGTAGGCCGGCGGCGCTTCCCTGGGCAGCCGGACCGTGAAGGTCGTGCCGGCCTCGTGGCTGGAGGTCGCGCTCACGTCGCCTCCGTGCGCGCGCGCCACCTGCTGCACGATGTAGAGCCCCAGCCCCACGCTGCGCGAGGACCGGCCCTCGTCGTGGTGGCCGCGCCGCATGGCCTGGAAGAGGGTGGGCAGCATCTCTGGCGGGATGGGGCGGCCCTCGTTGTGGACCTCCAGCACCAGGTGGTTCCCGTCCTCGCGCGTGGACACCCGCACCGTGGAGCCCGGCTCGCTGTAGCGGAGCGCGTTGGTGACCAGGTTCTGCACCACCTGGCCCAGCCGCTCCTCGTCCCAGGTGCCCAGCCCGTCACCGTGCTGCTCCAGCACCACCTGGCGCTCCGGGAACGCCACCTGGACCTCTTCCACCGACTGACGCGTGGCCTCGTGGAAGTCCATGCGGCGGCGCTGCACCGGCAGCCCTCCGCCCAGCCGCGCCTGGGTCACGTCCAGCAGATCGCGGATGAGCCGGTTCGCGCGCTCGGCGCTGCTGATGATGCGGCCGGTGTTCTTCGTCGCCCGCTCGCCCAGGTCGTCGCGCTGGAGCAGGGCGTGCGCCGACAGCAGGATGGCGTTGAGCGGATTGCGCAGGTCGTGGCTGACGATGCCGATGAGCTGCTGTTCGAACTCCCGCTGCTCGCGCGCCTCCGCCTCGCGCTGGTGGCGTTCGGTGATGTCGCGGCTCACCGTGGCGATGCCGATGTCCTCGCCCGTCGCGGCATCGCGCAGCATGAAGAAGTTGTAGTGCACGGGCACCGCCGCTCCGGTGCGGAAGTTCCGCAGGCGGAACTCGCCGTCCCAGCGCCCGTGCTCGCGAAGCCTGGGCATGATGACGTCGCGCACGTAGGGGCGGTCCTCCTCCAGGAAGTAGTCGAACAGGTGCGTGCTCCGCACCGCGTCCGGGCCCTCCAGGCCCAACATCCGCTGCCCCGCCTCGTTGATGAACACCGCCCGCCCGTCCGGTCCTCCAATGCCGATGAGGTCCGAGGACTGCTCCACCACGGCGATCAGCTTCTCGCGCTCCCGCTCCGCCCGGCGCTGCTCCTGCCGCGCCCGCGCCGCCGCGAGGTTGCCCTCCACGCGCGCCAGCAGCTCGCGAGAGGAGAACGGCTTCACCAGGTAGTCGGTGGCGCCCATGCGCAGGCCCTCCACCGTGGCCTCCTCCCCGGCGCGCGCCGACAGCAGGATGAAGGGCACGTGCGCCGTGGCCGGGGTCTCTCGCAGCCGCCGCAGGAGCCCGAAGCCATCCAGCTCCGGCATCATCACGTCGCTGAGGATGAGGTCCGGCATCCGGGCCCGGCAGGCCTCCAGCGCCTCCAGCCCGTTCGCGGCGAGCGTGACCTCGAAGCGGTCCTCGAGCATCGCGTGCACGTACGTGCGCATGTCCACGTTGTCATCCACGAACAGGACGTGACCGCCCACGTTCTTCATGACGGGCAGGGGGACCGCGTGGGCCGCGAGCGGGGCTGGCGGGCGCTCTGCCTCCAGCCATCCGGACGCCTCCTCCAGGAACGCCGCGGCGGTGATGCTCGTCGGGACGGAGGCCGGTGTGGACGTGGCCTCCTGGGACGAGGGACTCGCGGAGGACTCCTCCGTGGGCAGCGTCACGGTGAAGGTGCTGCCCTGGCCGGGAACGCTCTCCACGCTCACGTCGCCGCCATGCAGCCGCACCAGCTCCCGCACCAGCGCGAGCCCGATGCCGCTGCCCTCGTAGCTGCGCCCCTGTGCCCCCTGCACGCGGTGGAAGCGGTCGAAGATGCGCGGCAGTTCCTCCGGCGGGATGCCCATGCCGGTGTCCGCCACGCGCAGCACCACCTGGGTTCCCTCCCAGCGCAGGCTCACGCGGATGCCACCCTGGTGCGTGAACTTGAACGCGTTGGAGACGAGGTTGAGGACGATCTTCTCCCACTGATCCGGATCCACCTTCACGGGGAGCGGCAGGGGAGGACAGTCCACGTCCAGCGACAGGCCCGCGCGGTCCAGGGTGGAGCGGAAGCCGCTGGCGAGCCCTCGGGTGAGCGTGGCCAGGTCGGTGGGCACCGCGGTCGCGTGCAGGCGGCCCGCCTCGATGCGGGAGAACTCCAGCAGCGTGTTGACGAGCTTGAGCAGCCGCAGGCCGTTGCGGTGCACCGTCCGCTGGCGTTCGAGCTGCCGGGGCCCCAGCGGCTCCAGCGGATCCTGGAGGCCGTCCTCGACCGGTCCCAGCATCAGCGCCAGCGGCGTGCGGAACTCGTGGCTGACATTGCTGAAGAAGTCCGTCTTCGCGCGGTCCAACGCGGCCAGGGCGTCCGCGCGGCGTCGCTCCTCTTCACGCGCGCGGGCCTGGGAGATGGCCGTCGTCACGCTCCGGGCCAGCAGCTCCAGGAAGCCCTGGTACTTCGCGTCGAGCGCCAGCCGGGGACTCAGGCCCGTCACCAGGTAGCCCGCGGGCCGGTCGTGGCCCGCGCGCGGCAGGGGCTGCACCCACGCGGAGGACGTGCCCTCCGGCCACGGTCCGATGGCGCCGGTGCCCGACGGCCCGGGCAGCTTCTCCCAGAGGAAGGCGGTGCCGGTGCTCGCGGCGGCGCCCAGGGGCCAGCCGGTGCTCGCGGCGATGTCTGGCGGGGGCGTGGTTTCGGGCGCGAGCGGAGCCCCGGCGGAGATCCCGTGGGTCCCGGCGAGTCGCGCGGAGCCGGTGGCGTCATCCACCAGGTAGAGCAGGGCGAAGGGCACGTCGAGCGGAGCCGTGGCGAGGACCCGCATGGCTTCGCGGCAGGCATCGTCCGTGGCCGTCTGATCCGCGGTGGCGGCGCCCAGCTCGTGCAGGGTGGCCAGCCGCCGCGTGCCGATCACCTGGGCGGTGGTCTCCGTGAGCGCGGCGAAGACGCCGGCCACTTCGCCGGACTCGTCGCGGACGGGCGAGTGGCTGTAGGTGAAGTAGCACTCCTCGACGAAGCCGTTGCGGTCGAGCGGCATCATCAGGTCGTTGACGAAGATGGCCTCGCCGGTCTGCCGCATGCGCTCCCAGCCGGGGCCCAGCATGTGCCAGACCTCCGGCCAGGTGACGGCCGCCGCCTGCCCCAGGGCGGCGGGGTGCTTCGTGCGTCCGCAGATGGGCCGGTACGCGTCGTTGTAGAACTGGACGAACTCCGGACCCCACGCGAGGTAGAGCGGGTAGTGGGAGGCGAGCACGATGCCGACGGCCGTGCGCAGCGACTGGGGCCATGACTCCACGGGGCCCACAGGCGTCTTCGCCCAGTCCACCTGCCTCAGCAGGGCGCCACAGGCACCGCCACCTCGCAGGACGTCGTCCACCGCGCCCATGTGCCTCCACGCCCGGGCGCGCCTTCATGGGGGAAGGTCGTCAGGGCCGGGGCATGGAACTTCGGGGTTCCTGTCCACGATGGCCAGTGCGCCGGAAGAGGGCCCCGGCGAAACGTGCATCGATGAACGGCGGACGCCTGGAAGGCGACCAGGCGACCGCGTGCGCGGTGCCGCTGGATCCGCGGATCCGGGGCCTCACGTCAGGCAACCTCGTGCGCGGCCCGGGCCCAGCGCACTCCCTGCAACCCCAGGCCCCGCACCTCGGCCTCCATCAGCGCGCCGTACTGTTCCTCGACCCATTGGCGGAAGTAGGCGTCCGGCGCCGCGAGCACCAGATGCCCGTCCTCCAGTCCCACCGCGCGGGCCTTGGCGAGCCATGACAGCGCGTACCGCTTGCCCTGCACGCGCACGCCCTCCAGGCAGGCACTCCAGACGCGAGCCGCGTCCGTGGACGCGCCCTCCGCCGTGGCGGGTCCGCTGGATTCTTCGGAGTCCACCTCCGCGCCGTCCTCCAGGGCCGGGACGTAGCGGGTCCACACGCGGGGCGAGCAGAACGCGACCACGGTGCCGGGAGGCTGGCGGGCCCGGCCCCAGTCGGACTGGAGGTAGCCCTGGGTCGCGGCATGGAGCCGGGTCTCATCGCCGTCCACGCCGCGCAGCGCCTGGGCGTACCAATCCGCCCAGCCGGCGGGGGGCTTCTCCCGGGGAACGCCCCGGAAGGTCCGCACGCGGGCGTCCTGGAAGGTGTCGAAGAAGGCCGCCGCGCGAGCGGCCAGGGTGGGGG